>NZ_CP133261.1:1946131-2270486 GCF_030931715.1 Tissierella sp. MB52-C2 | reverse complement strand
AGGAGAAGCATACACTTCAGTATATAAAGATGGAGTATATGAAGCTAAGGCTACAGAGGCTAGTCACGGCTGGTTAGCAGAAGTTAAAGTAAAAGTTCAAGATGGTCAAATTACTGGTGTTAACTATGCTGAAATAGCAGTAGAAGATGCAGATGGAGTAAAGGTAGGAGACGTAAAATCAGTAGACAACTATGCTTTTGAGACGACTTTTGAAGTGGCTAAAGCAATGCAAAAATTAATCATCGATAATAATGGAACAGAAAATATTGACGTAGATAGTGTTACAGGAGCAACAAGTACAAGAACTAATGTAATGGAACTTGTAAACCAAGCTTTAAGTGCAGCAAAATAAAAATAAAACCCTAACTTAAAAGTTAGGGTTTTTTCAAATCATATGGAGTGATAGAATAATGAGAAAAATATATTTAAAGCTTGTTATGGTGTTGGCTTTAATAATGATTATAAGTGGATGTACAAAGACAAAAGAACTTGAACCTATTTCTAGGACAGAGTTTTTAATGGATACAGTAATGACTGTAAAGATATATGATAAACCTGATGAAAAGGTTTTAGAAAAAGTATTTTTTAGATTAGAAGAAATAGAAGAAAGAATGAGTGCAACATTAGAAAATAGCGATGTAACAAAAATAAATGAAAGTGCAGGTATAAAACCTGTAGTTGTGAACGAGGACACATATTTTGTTATAAGTGAAGCAAAACATTTTGCTGAAATATCTTCTGGTGCTTATGATCCTACTATTGGGGCTTTGGTAGACCTATGGAATATAAAGGCTGAAGAGAAGGAGAGAGAATCTATCCCTACCATGGAGGATATTGAAAAAATAAAAGCTTATACAAATTATAATAATCTTGAATTATTAGATAATAATCAAATATATCTAAAAGAAAAAAATATGAAGATTAACCTTGGTGGTATAGTAAAGGGGTATGCAACAGATGAAGTAAGAAGGATATTAACTGAAAATGGAGTAAATAAGGCGATAATTGATTTAGGTGGAAATGTTTTTGCTCATGGTAATAAATTAGATGAATCTCTTTGGAAAATAGGGATTCAAGATCCATTTGAATATACTGGAAACTTTTTAGGCGTAATAGAAGTTCAAAATAAGTCCATAGTCACATCTGGAGACTATGAGAGATATTTTAACTATAACGGGAAAAAATATCATCATATCTTAGATGCTAAAACAGGATATCCATCAGATAATGAAATAACGGGGGTAAGTATTATTTCTGATAAATCCATAGATGGAGATGCTTTATCTACCACATTATTTGTTTTAGGATTAGATAGGGGAATGGAACTTGCAAACTCTCTAGAAGGTGTAGAAGCCATATTTGTTACAAAAAGTAAGGAAATCTATGTACCTACAGCTTTAATTGATAAATTTAATCTAAATAATAAGAATAACTCTTTTAACATAAAGGAATACTAATTAATGGTATAAAATCTACTTCAAGTAAATAATATATAGTAATATCGAGGTAGGTGATTTTATGAATAAAAGATATGGCAATCCCCCAAAAAAATATTATAATAAGCAAGTAAATAGACTAATTTTTGTATTAGTTACCTTATTAATCGTACTTTTAATTAAGATGATGAATACTAAGATCACAAATGATATTATTAATATTATTGAAAGAAATGTATATTATGAATTTAGTTTAAAAGAAGATGGGCGAAAAGTAAAAGAGTATCTAGGAAAAGTAGTGGATATATCTATGGAAGCCATAGATGAATTAACTGGACAACTTAATAAACGTAATAAATAGAATGCCTCGGGAATCCCCGAGGCATTCTATTGAGGATTAAAATTTGTCTACTAATATTAGTTGAAAAGTGATAAGATAATAGCTAGAGTATCAATGAAAGGTGGAAACAAATGATTAATCAAAAAAAACTTGATAGAGTTTTAAAAAAGGTAGAAAGGCCAGCCAGATACATTGGAATGGAAGAAAATTCAGTAACAAAAGACTTAGAAAAGGTAAAAGTAAAATTTGCTTTTTCTTTTCCAGATATATATGATGTTGGGATGTCTCATTTAGGGCTTCATATTTTATATAATTTAATAAACGAAGAAGAAAATCTACTATGCGAGAGAGTATTTGCCCCTTGGACAGACATGGAAGCAGAAATGCGACATGAAGATCTTCCGCTTTTTACATTGGAAAGTAAAGAAGAAGTAAAGAATTTTGATTTCTTAGGATTTACCCTACAATACGAAATGAGTTATACAAATATATTAAATATTTTAGATTTATCTAAAATTCCTTTATTATCAAAAGATAGAACAGATGAATATCCATTTGTAATAGCAGGAGGACCCTGTGCATATAATCCAGAGCCTATAGCAGATTTCATTGATTTCTTTGTAATTGGTGAAGGAGAAGAAGTGACGCTGGAAATACTTAAGCTATATAAGGAACACAAAGAAGGACAATGGGATAGAGAAGAGTTTCTAAAGTCAGTTGCTCAGATTCAGGGTGTTTATGTTCCGAAGTTTTATGATGTAATATATAATGAAGATGGAACAATAAAGGAAAGAATTTCTCTTATTGAAGGAATACCAAGTACAATAGACAAGAGAATGATTAAAGATTTAGACTCCATGTTTTCACCTGAAAAGATGATAGTACCATTTATTGAGACTGTCCACGATAGAGTAAGTATGGAAATCTTTAGGGGATGTACACATGGATGTAGATTTTGTCAAGCAGGTATGATCTATAGACCTATAAGAGAAAAATCTGTGGATAAAATAGTAGAATTGGCAGATAAATTAGTAAAAAACACAGGATATGAAAATATCTCCTTATCTTCCCTTAGTTCCTGCGATTACTCAGAACTATATATACTTATTACTAAATTAATGGAGAAGTTTGAAGAAAAGAAAGTAGGGGTATCTTTACCATCTTTAAGACTAGACTCTTTTAGTATAGATATATTAAAGGAAATTGAGAAGGTTAGAAAATCAGGATTAACTTTTGCACCTGAGGCAGGAAGCCAAAGACTTAGAGATGTAATCAACAAGGGAATAACTGAAGAAGATTTAATAAATACTGTAAATTATGTGTTTAAAGAAGGTTGGTCTACTATAAAACTATACTTTATGGTAGGATTGCCTACTGAGACTGATGAAGATGTAATGGGAATAAAAGATTTAGCTTATAAAGTTAAGGATATGTTTTTCGACTTACCTAAAGATGAAAGAAAGGGTAATCTAAAGGTAACAGCTAGTGCTTCTTGTTTTGTACCGAAGCCATTTACTCCTTTTCAATGGGTAGGTCAAGAATCTATGGATGAGTTTTATAGAAAGATATATCTTGTAAAGAATAGCATAAAAGATAATAAGGTAACATTTAACTACCATGATCCTAAATTAAGCTATCTAGAGGCAATAATAGCCAGAGGTGATAGAAGAATATCTAAGCTTATACTTAGGGCTTGGGAAAAAGGTTGTAAATTTGACGGATGGTCAGAGTACTTTAAATATGATACTTGGATAGAGACTCTAAAAGAGCTAAATATAGATGGGGATTTTTATGCTTTAAGAAATAGGTCTTTAGAGGAAAATTTACCTTGGGATTTTATAAATCCAGGAGTATCTAAGGACTATTTAATGAGAGAATATAAAAGATCCCTAGAAGAACAAACTACACCTGATTGCAGACAACAATGTAGAGGATGTGGAATAAAGGGATGTACAATGACAGGTGGTGGAGATAATTGATTTTACGAGTTACATTTAATAAGAAAAATTATTTGAGATATATTGGGCATTTAGATTTAATGAGAGTATTTCATAGGAGCTTTAACAGAGCAGATATTCCTATAAAATATTCTGAAGGATTTAATCCCCATCCTAAGTTTTCCATAGCTCACCCTTTATCACTAGGAATTGAATCTGAAGAGGAATATATGGATGTAGATCTTGAATATATTCCAGCAGAAGAATTTGTGGAAAAAATGAACAGTGTACTACCTAGAGATATTCAGATTATTAAAGCTGTATATTTAGAAAAAGAAGAATCTATAGCCTCTTTAATTGCCTGGGCATTTTATGAAATAAACTTTGATATAAGTGAAGATAGAACGAAAGAAGAAGCAGAAGATATAATTAATACTTGGCTATCTAAGGAAGAGATAATGATTACCAAATTAAAGAAAAAAGGTAAAAAGAAAATTGAAAGACAAGAAAATATTAAAAACCTTATAGGAAACCTAATATTAAAAGAAATAAATGATAACAATATAATAATAGAAACACTATTAAAATCAGGAGATAATGGAAATTTAAAGCCAATAAACTTGATGGAAGCATTAAATAGAGATACGACTCTTAATATAGATATGGATTCTATAGCCATAAAAAGATTAGGTCTATATGCGGAAAAAGATAAAAATATATATAAGCCGTTATAAGATAGGAGAGTTTTTATGAGTTATATTTTTATTGATTCTTTAGATGGATTTCAAAGGGTAGGCATTGTAGAAAATCATAGACTTGTTGAATATCATTTAGAAAAAGAAGAAAAGAAAATAGTAGGAAACATTTATAGAGGTAGAGTAGTTAATGTATTACAAGGAATGGAAGCAGCATTTGTAGACATAGGTGAAGGTAAAAATGCTTATTTATATGTAAAGGATGCTTTACCGAAAGATCTTCTATACAATGGTAAAAGATATAAAATATCGGAAGTAGTTAAATCTGGACAAGAAATAATAGTACAGGTAGTAAAGGAACCTTCAGGAAATAAAGGAGCAAAAGTAACTACTCATATTGAAATACCTGGTAGATTTTTAGTATTTACACCTTTTTCCAATAAAATAAATATATCAAAAAAAATTCGAAGTATAGTTGAAATAGAAAATTTAAAAGAAATGGGAAAAAGAATTATAAAAGATGATATGGGTGTAATTTTCAGAACAGCATCAGAAGGCATAGATGAACCTGTATTAGAAGAAGAATATAATATTTTATATAATATTTATTCTAAAATAGAAAAGGAAAGAAACTTTTTACCCTGTCCTAAGCTATTATATAATGAGCCTAGCCTAGGTTATCAAATAATAAGGGATAGCCTTAATGATGAGACTGAAAAAATCATAGTGAATAATAAGGACGTTTACGATAACTTGATCTTAACTGAGGAAACATTTCCATTTAGATTTTCAGATAGAATGGAACTAGATAAAGACTTCTCTATTAACTATGATATTGAAATTCAACAGGACTTACAAACAGCACTTCAAAGGGTTGTATCCCTTAAATCGGGTGGTTATATAGTTATAGACGAGACAGAGGCATTGACAGTTATAGATGTAAATACTGGAAAGTTTGTAGGAAGTAGTTCCTTAGGGGATACAGTAGTAAGAACTAATATAGAAGCATCCGAAGAAATTGCAAGACAAATTAGACTTAGAGATATAGGCGGTATAATAATAATAGACTTTATTGATATGAAAAATAAGAATGATATTTCTGATGTTTTGTCCATATTGAGAAAACATTTAAAGAAGGATAAGATAAAGACTAACATCATAGATATTACAAAACTTGGCCTTGTAGAATTGACTAGAAAAAAAATAAGAAGATCTTTAGCTAGGGATTTTCACAGAGTATGTCCCAAGTGTGAAGGCAGAGGTCATATAATAGAGTAGATTAGCTATTGACATATATATAAATATTTGTTAGAATATTTGGGTGTAGAGCCGCTCAATCTGGGTTTAAGTCCAATGGCACCCTGTATTGGCGAGACTGGGTTAGAGGAGGTGCTGTATTAATGTACGCTGTAATAGAAACAGGTGGTAAGCAATATAGAGTTCAACAAGGCGATGTTGTTTTCGTAGAAAAGTTAGATGTAGAAGAAGGCTCAAATGTGAACTTTGACAAAGTTCTTTTAGTATCTAAAGAGAATGATGTAGTTGCTGGTAAACCTTATGTTAACGGAGCTAAAGTTGAAGCTGTTGTTTTAGAGCAAGGAAAAGCTAAAAAAATTGTTGTTTTCAAATATAAAGCTAAGAAAAACTCTAGAAAGAAACAAGGACATCGTCAACCATTTACTAAGGTAAGAATCGAAAATATAGTAGGCTAATTATGATTGTAGCTAAAATATTTAGAGATGAAAAAAATAAAATTAAAAAATATACCATAGAAGGACATGCAAACTATGACTCCTATGGAAAAGATATAGTATGTGCTGCTATGTCAGTACTTTCTCAGACTACGTTATTATCCTTAGTAAAGGTTTGTGGTATTGATGAAAAAACTATAAAGTATTCTATAGATGATATAGGATTTCTAAGTGTAGAATTACCTAATAATATAGAAGATGATAAATTAGAGAAGACTCAAATTCTACTAGAATCTTTAGTAGTAGGAATTAAATCTATAATAGAAAGTTACCCAGAGTATGTAACACTCAAAAATGGGGAGGTGTAATTGATGATTAAATTGAATTTACAATTATTTGCTTCTAAAAAAGGAGTAGGTAGCTCCAGAAACGGTAGAGATAGTGAAGCTAAAAGATTAGGCGTTAAAAGAGGAGATGGCCAGTTTGTTTTAGCAGGAAATATCTTAGTTAGACAAAGAGGAACTAAAATACATCCAGGAAACAATGTAGGTAAAGGTTCAGACGATACTTTATTTGCTACAGTTGACGGTGTAGTTAAGTTTGAAAGAAAAGGCAGAGATAAAAAACAAGTTAGTGTTTATCCTGCAGAAGAGTTAGCATAAACCTTAAGCTTACCATTATGGTAAGCTTATATTTTTTATTTTTTTGGAAAAACTATTTCAGATAGGACAATTAGATTGACAGAAGGGGCAAAATTGGTATAATAAATTTAAAAGATTTGAAAATAAAATGAAGAAGTAATAAATGAGGATGATGAGACTATGTTTATAGATGTAGCCAATATACGTGTTAAGGCAGGTAAAGGTGGAGATGGAGTAGTAGCTTGGAGAAGAGAAAAATTCGAACCAGCAGGAGGACCCTATGGTGGAGATGGAGGGAACGGGGGAAGTATAATCCTAAAGGCTGATGAAGGTATTAGGACTCTAATGGACTTTAGGTATAAACGTTCTTATATAGGACAGAATGGTGAAGATGGAAGGTCTAAGAAACAATTTGGTAAAGGTGGAGAAGATATTATACTAAAACTACCTGTTGGAACCTTAGTTAAAGACCAAACCACTGGTGGAGTAATTGCAGACCTTAAAGAAAAGGATCAAACATTTGTTATAGCCAAAGGTGGTAGAGGTGGTAGAGGTAATGCAAGATTTGCAACTGCAACTCGTCAAGCACCTGGATTTGCTGAGCCAGGGAAAAAAGGCGAGGAAAGAAATATAGTACTTGAATTAAAACTTCTAGCAGATGTTGGGCTTATAGGATTTCCTAATGTAGGTAAGTCTACTATTCTATCAATTATTTCTGCAGCTAAGCCTAAAATAGCAAACTATCACTTTACAACTCTTAAACCAAACCTTGGAGTAGTTAGAATCGGAGAGGAGAAATCTTTTGTTATAGCAGATATTCCAGGATTAATTGAGGGTGCCCATGAGGGAGCGGGATTAGGGCATGATTTTTTAAGACATATCGAAAGAACGAGAATTCTTGTTCATGTACTAGATATATCAGGCAGTGAAGGTAGAGATCCTGTAGATGATTTTTATAAGATAAATGAAGAATTAAGTAAATATAATGAAAAATTAAAGGATAGGCCACAGATAATAGTGGCAAATAAAATGGATATACCTGGAGCGGAAGAAGGCCTTGAAAAGATTAAAAATGAATTTGAACCTAAGGGCTATAAAGTGATTTCACTTTCTGCTGCAACTCTAGAGGGTATAGATGAGCTTAAATATGAGATATGGGATTTATTAATGAATACTGAGATTGTTTATGAAACATTTGATGAAGAATTCATGCATGAAGAGGAAGATATGAATGATTCAATAATTGTGAAAAAAGAAGATGGAAAGTATATTGTAGAAGGAGAATTTATAGATAGACTTCTAAGTGCAACGTATTTTGATGATGTGGATTCCCTGAGATATTTCCAAGATATGCTTAGAAAAAAAGGTGTTATAGATGAATTAAGTGACCTAGGCATAAAAGAGGGAGAATCTGTATTTATATGTGGATATGAATTTGAATTTTTTAATTAATGGAGGTTAAAGTATTGAAATGGATTGCTTAAACTGTGGAAACTGTAAAGAAAATCAACCAACATATTATTGTTTAATGAAAAATGAAGTATTGATTAATGATAACTATCAGAGAGAAGAAAAATGTAGAACAGGTTGGAAGAAAGGGAGTACAGACTACGAAAAGCATAGAAGGAATAAGAAAGAAGTGGAAGTCTAAACTAGAGGAGTGAAATATTTGTTAACAGGAAAACAAAGATCATATTTGAAAAGTATTGCACATAACATGGATCCTATATTTCAAGTAGGAAAAAATGGAATAACTGAAAACTTCATTAAACAAGTTGAAGATGCCCTAGAAGCAAGAGAACTATTAAAAATAAAAGTATTAAATAATAGTTTATTAGATGCAACTGAAGTTGCTAATGAAGTGGCGGAAGCTACAAGTGCAGAATTTGTACAAAGTATTGGAAATAAATTTGTAATATATAAGGAATCAGAAGAAAATAAGACTATTGAATTGCCGAGATAAAAGTTTAAACTTCAGAAAATTTTTCTGAAGTTTAATTATTAATTGGAGGAGAGTTTTATGAAAATTGCAGTAATGGGAGGAACCTTTGACCCCATTCACAATGGACATTTAATAGTAGCAGAATATGTTAGAACTTCATTGAAACTAGATAAGGTAGTTTTTATTCCGTCAGGAGTCCATCCATTTAAAAATAATAAAAATATTACTGAAGGAAAGAAAAGGCTAGATATTCTTTCTTTGGCTATTAAATCAAATGAGTATTTTGATATATCTGCTATGGAGATTAATAGGGAAGGTATTACTTATACTATCGATACCATAAAAGAATTAAAAAAGATTTATAAAGAAGATGAAGTCTATTTTATCATAGGTTCAGACATTATATTTGAAATAGAAAAGTGGAAAGGTTTTGAGGAACTTGTAGGGTTATGTAAATTTATATTACTATATAGGCCAGGAAAAAATGAAGATAAAATAGAAAATAGAATTGAAGAGCTAAAAAAACTTTATGGATTAGAATTTACAAGGGTAGAGGCACCACTTATTGAAATATCTTCTACTGAAATTAGGGAAAGAGTTAAAGAGGATTTAAGTATTAAATATCTCGTGCCAGAAATAGTAGAAGATTATATTTATAAACATAAGTTATATAGTGGGGAGATTGTAAATGGATAAAAATTTAAAGGAAAGCCTAATTAAAAATATAGGAGAGAAAAGGTATAATCATTCTTTAAGGGTTATGGAAATGGCCATAGAATTAGGGCGTAAATATGATGTAGATGTTGAAAAAATAAAAACTGCTGCTATTCTACATGATTGTGGAAAGTTAATGGAAAGACAAATTCTATTGAAAATGGCATATGACTTTGGTATAATCTTAGATACTTGTATGGAACATAACCTTGAGTTAATACATGGACCTCTTGGTTCAAAACTTGCAGAAGAAAAATATAAAATAAATGATAAAGAAATTTTAGATGCTATTTATTACCATACTACTGGTAGAGAAAACATGACTATGTTAGATAAAATAATTTATATAGCAGATTATATAGAACCCTATAGAAGTTTTCCTGGAGTTGAAGAAGTAAGAGAGTTAGCTTTTGAAGACTTAGATAGATCTGTTTTGTTAGCTATGGAAAAGACTATAATTTTTCTAATTGGAGAAAATAAAATTATCCATCCTGATACCATAAGGGCGAGGAATTTTTTAGTTACAAAGTTAAATGAATAAGATGTTAAAATGATCTGTATTATATATATAATAACAAATATTTTAGGGGGTAGATTATGATAGATTTACAAAAAAAGTTGGATATTATCACTAAGGCCTGTGAAGATAAAAAAGGAATAGATTTAAAAGTATTAAATATAACAAAATTAACACCTATTGCAGATTATTTTGTTATAGTAAGTGGTAATTCTTCTACTCAAGTAATGTCCATAGCTGATGAAGTAGAGGACAAAATGCTTCAGGCAGGATCTGAAGAAATAATTAAGGAAGGTTATCAAAGTGGAAGATGGATACTTTTAGATTTTAATGATATAATTGTCCATGTATTCCATAAAGAGGAAAGGGAATTCTATGACCTTGAAAGATTATGGTCTAAAGAAGAAGAAATAAATAATCAAAACTAGGAGGGATTTATCTATGTCATTAAGATTTTTGTCAACAGATAAGGCACCAGGTGCAGTAGGTCCATATTCACAAGGAGTGAAAGTGGAAAATATAATTTACACATCAGGACAACTACCTATTGATCCAAAAACAGGAGAATTATCCAAAGGTGATATTCAAAAAGAAACTAGACTATGTTTGGAAAATGTAAAAGCTGTTTTAGAATCAGGTCATGCAAGTATTGAGCATTTAGTTAAAGTAACAGTTTTTGTAACAGATATGAATGATTTTCCTAAGATCAATGAAGTTTATCAAGAATTCTTTGGAGAACATAAGCCAGCCAGATCCTTAGTACAGGTAGCTGCATTACCTAAAGGTGCAGACATTGAAATTGAAGGAATAGCAATAATATAATAATCTAGTTCAATTGAATTTATATACTCCCATTAAAATAGGCAGATAAGGAATAAAAACTTGCTTATGAAGTGGGAGTTTTTTAATATATAGATTAGAAAAAGATAATATAGATATAAAGTAAATTTATAATGTTTTAAAGGAACATTGTTGGGATATATGAAATAATATATAAATATATAAAAAATAACTTGATTTTTTTTATATAAAGTATTACGATATAAAACATAGTAAATTAATAGGAATTAAACATAGCGATTAGGGAAAGTAAATTATGTGGACCAGACAGAGAGGAGCTTCTAGGCTGAGAAAGCTCTATGTATAAGCTTAATTGAAGTGCCCCTATGAATGTTAAGTCGAATAATAGTAGACTGTTACGGAATCTCCCGTTATCGAGATACAGCATGGTAGTGTTGGAAATGAGATAGACATTATTACTATTATTTTGTCTAAACGGAGTGGGATCGCGGAGTTAAACTTCTGCCTCTGAATTATTAGAGGCAGAAGTTTTTTTATTTTCTAAAAATAGGAATTTAAAGGAGGTGATAGGAATATATAATTAAAAGCCTGGAGATGGGTTAATCAATTTAAGTTTATAAATATTAATAGATTAAAGGAGTGTAGATATGAATACAAATTTTGCAGTAATAATAAATATTATAGTTATGCTGGCTATTATTTATGGTTTAGTCGTTATGAAGAAAAAAAGATTTTCTTTTACAGTTAGAGTTCTTTTAGCAATGGGATTGGGAATTATCTATGGCATAGTGCTTCAGCTAATTTTTGGATCATCATCTGATATAGTAAATCAATCTAATACTTGGTTTTCTATTATAGGAACAGGTTATGTGAGACTTCTTAGAATGATAGTTATTCCACTAATTTTTGTTTCAATAACATCTGCCATAATAAATCAAGATTCTAAAAACTTAGGAAAGATGGCAACTCAAATAATTGCTGTACTTCTAATAACTACAGCTATATCAGCCTTTGTTGGTGCAGGTACAGCTAATATATTTAAGCTTTCTGCCGAAGGTCTTCAGTCTGGTGAGAATGAGCAAAAGGCAGTTGCAAATTTAGAGACTCGTTTAGAAGATTTTAAGTCAAAGCCAATTCAGGAGCAAATAGTTGAAATAATACCAACTAATCCATTTTATTCAATGACAGGTCAAGGTAGTTCTGCAACTTTATCTGTTGTAGTCTTCGCGGCATTCATAGGCCTGGCGACTATAGGTATAAGAAAAAAACAACCAGATTCAGCTGAAAATTTTACTAAACTTATAATATCTCTCCATGATGTAGTAATGCGTATGGTTACTATGATTCTTAAATTAACACCCTATGGAGTATTGGGACTTATGACAAAAATAGTCTCCACAAGTAATTTTACTGAGATATTAAGACTTATTAACTTCGTAATTGCTTCATATGTAGCTTTATTGATAGTTTTTATTATTCATCTAGTGATTTTAGCAATATTTGGAATAAATCCAATCATTTATTTAAAGAAAGCTGCAACTCCTTTGATGTTTGCATTTACGTCTAGATCATCTGCTGGTACTTTACCAATAAATATAGAGACTCAAGTAGAGAAACTAGGGGTATCTCAAGGGCACGCCAATCTATCTGCCTCATTAGGTACTAGTATCGGGCAAAATGGATGTGCAGGAGTTTATCCTGCAATGCTTGCAGTAATGATAGCACCTACAGTTGGCATTAACCCATTGGCTCCGGCTTTCTTAATCAAATTAGTCATAGTTACGTCATTATCTTCCTTCGGTATAGCTGGAGTAGGAGGGGGAGCAACATTTGCAGCTTTGACAGTTTTATCGACTATGGGTTTACCAGTTGGATTAGTAGGACTATTAATAGCAATAGAGCCATTAATAGATATGGCGAGAACCATGGTTAATGTAAGTGACTCAATTGTAGCAGGACTTATTTCAAGTAAGCTAATGGGAGAATTAAATGTTGAAGTGTATAATAGTGAAGTAAATGCAGAAGGATAAAAATATAGTAATTGGAACAATTAAAATGCAAAAAGGGGTTTTATAACTGATAAATCAGTTATAAAACCCCTTTTTTTATTTATATTCTATATAAGCTTGTCCTTCTTCTCTGTCTTCTTTTTCTCTTGTTTAAAGCTACTATTCTTCCAAATACTAAGGCTATTAAAATTAATATATACCACTTACTTAAAATACTCTTAAATATATTAGGAGAAGGTATCATTTCTATATCCATAGTAGAAACAATATCTGTCTCGGCTATGACTTTTCCATCTAAAAGATATTCCACCTTACCTAATACTTGCCCCTTAGATATAGGAGCGTCTATAGTTTTATTTGCTGTAAACTTTTCTTCCACTTTAGATTTTTGGTCTTTTCTCACTATGAAATAAGAATCAGTTTTAGTAACTCCTGCCACAAAAGGAATAACACCTTTGTTTACATTGAAATTATCAACAAATCTATTTGCAAAACTTATTTTTACTTTTTCAAAGTTTTCAATTCCATAATTCAATAATTTATGAGTATCTGAATAAACATTTTTACCAGTAGATTTCAATACTACAGCTATGAGTTTATGGCCGTCTTTTTCAAAAGATGTAACTAGACATTGCTGAGCTGCTACAGTATATCCAGTTTTTACTCCATTAACTCCATCATACTTAATAGGAGTAGTTTTTCCATCTACATCAATTTTTTCATTACTATAAAGAAGTCTATTGGATGATTTTAAATATCTAGTTTCAGATTTTTTATTTGTTACAGGAATTGTATAGGTATAGTTTCCTACAATAGATCTAAACTTTTCATTTTTCATAGCATATCTAGCCATCATGGCTAAATCATAAGGGGTTGTTTTATGATCTTCATTTGGTAGACCATTGGGATTGACGAAATTGGTATTCAACGCACCGACTTCTTTTGCCTTTTGATTCATTAGTTTGCTAAATTCTTCTATACTACCAGATACGTATTTAGCTATGGCAAGAGCAGCATCGTTGGCAGACTCTACTAGCAAGGCTTGCATCAGATGTTCTAGTGACATTTGTTCACCAGGTTCTAAGGCTATATGGCTGCCTGAAGTTAAGTTTACAACCTCTTGGTCTATAGTAACTATGTCATCCATATTTCCTTTCTCAAGTGCTAATATAGCAGTCATAATTTTAGTAGTACTTGCAGGATAGAACTGGGAATTAGAGTTTTTTTCATATAATACTTCACCAGTATCCATATCCATTAAGATAACACCTTCTCCAACTAAATCTAAATCGCCATCGGCATAGGAAAAGGAATATGTACTAAGTAAGACCCCAACAATAAACAAAATTAAAACTTTTTTCAAATTATCCACCACCTTATTCTTATAATAAGATTATAACAGAAACTTAATGAAACTTTAAGTAGAAATATTTTTAAAAAGAGGGAAAAAAAGAATTAAGTCGAATTAATAATAAATGAGAATTATTTTAGGAGGGGTATTATGGATTCCTTTACAAAAAGAGAACAAATAGGTATACTAGTAATTGTTTTAATAATTGTTTTGGGTTTAGGTTTTAAATTTTTCACAAGGGATATAATTAAATTGGGAGATGATATGGAAGTAAGCAATAATGCTGAATTAGAGTCCCATGAAGACATAGAAGATGATATTGGAATAGACAGTGAAGAAACAATAATAATGGTTCATATAAGTGGACAAGTATACAAACCAGGATTAGTAGAACTGGAGGCAGGACAAAGGCTAATAGATGCAGTAGAATTAGCAGGTGGTCTTAGAAAAGATGCAGATATAGATAGAATTAATTTAGCTAAGAAATTAGTTGATGAAGAAAAGATATATATACCTGAAATAGGAGAAGATTTATCGGAAGAAATAAATACCTTAAATGTAAATAATTCATCAAATACTAAAGATACTTCTGGTAAAATAAATATAAATACTTGTACAAAAGAATCATTGATTTCCTTACCAGGTATAGGAGAAGTAACAGCTAGCAAAATAATTGAATATAGAGAATCTAATCCATTTAAAACTATTGAAGATATAAAAAATGTTTCAGGAATAGGAAATAAGAAATTTGATGCTATAAAGGAATTAATAATAGTAAATTAGAGAGGTGTAGTTATGGAAAAACGATTAACACAATTAACTAAAAGTTCTGGCTGAGCGGCTAAAATCGGTCCCGATATTTTGGCACAAGTTTTGTGTCATTTACCAAAAACTTATGATGAAAACTTATTAGTAGGATTAGAGACATCGGATGATGCAGCTGTATATAAAATAAATGATGACTTAGCAATGATTCAAACTCTGGATTTTTTTACTCCTGTAGTAGATGATCCATATACCTTTGGACAAATTGCAGCAACCAACTCTTTATCAGATGTATATGCCATGGGTGGAGAACCAAAACTGGCTATGAATATAGTATGTTTTCCAAATTGTTTAGACCCAAATATATTAGGAGAAATACTAAAGGGTGGATATGATAAAGTAAAAGAAGCAGGCGCCATTACAGTAGGAGGTCATACTGTAGAAGATGATGAGCCAAAGTACGGATTATCAGTATCAGGCTTTGTACATCCAGATAAGGTTCTTGCCAATAATAATGCTAAGCCTGGAGATATACTTGTATTAACTAAACCACTTGGACTAGGAATTATTAATACTGCAATAAAAGGTGAAATAGCAGATAGGGATACTTATGATGAAGCAGTAAAAGTAATGACTACCTTAAATAAATACGCTAAAGAGGCTTTAGACCGTACAGGAGACGTTAATAGTCTTACAGATATAACAGGCTTTGGTCTCATAGGTCATGCCTTAGAAATGGCTATGGGAAGCTCTGTTACCATAAAAATAAATCATAATAATATTCCTATAATATCTAATACATTGGAATATGCTAGAATGGGATTAATTCCTGCCGGAGCCTATGCAAATAGAACCTATGTTGGAAATAATGTTTTTATTAATGAAAATGTACCTAAAGATATGGAAGATATAGTATTTGATCCTCAAACATCAGGTGGACTTTTAATATCTATTCCAAAAGAGAAAAAAGATAAGCTTTTAGAAGAATTAAAATCTACCCCAACTAAATATGCAGTAGTGGGAGAAGTATATGAGAAACAGGATTATTATGTAATATTAGAATAGAAGATAAGGAAGGGATTATATGTCAGGAAAAAATATTTTTACTTTAATACCTAAAGTAGATGAAATACTAGATAAGGATTCCACAAAACAACTTTTGAAACATATACCAAGAAAAATAGTATTAGACAGTATAAGAGCAGAAATAGAAGAAATTAGAACTAAGATTAAAGGAAAAGAGATTTCAGAAGAAGAAATAGTAAAGAATATAGAAGATATTCATATTAAGATTAAAAAAAGAGCAGAAGAAAAAAATGCATATAAATTGAAAAGAGTGGTAAATGCCACAGGAGTTGTAATTCATACTAATTTAGGACGTTCCTTAATCAATGAAAAGATTATGGACAATATTAAAGAAATAGCCATTAATTATTCAAACTTAGAGTTTGATTTGGAGAATGGAGGAAGAGGATCAAGATATAGCCATTTAGAAGAAATAATAACTGAAATAACTGGCGGAGAGGCCGCTATGGTTGTAAACAATAATGCAGCAGCAGTAATCCTTGTATTAAGCTCAATGGCTAAAAATAAAGAAGTAATAGTTTCTCGTGGAGAACTAGTAGAAATAGGTGGATCCTTTAGAATTCCTGACGTAATGGAGCAAAGCGGGGCAAACTTAGTTGCTGTTGGCACAACAAATAAGACTCATTTATGGGATTTTGAAAATGCAATAAATGAAGAAACTGGAGCATTACTTAAGGTTCATACTAGTAATTATAGAATATTAGGATTTACATCAAATGTTGACTCTGAAGAATTATATTCATTAAAGGAAAAATATAATATACCCCTGATAGAAGATTTAGGCAGTGGAGTTCTTGTAGACTTATCTAAATATGGAATAGAATATGAACCAACAGTTCAAGAATCCTTGAAAAAAGGTGTAGATATAGTTACTTTCAGTGGAGACAAACTTTTAGGGGGACCTCAAGTAGGGGTTATAGTAGGAAAGAAAGAATATATCGATGCTATGAAAAAAAATCCATTGACCAGAGCATTTAGAGTAGATAAATTTACTATATCAGCTCTTGAAGCCACATTAAGATATTATCTTGAGGAATCTGTAGCAGTTAAAGAAATTCCTACCTTATATATGTTGACGCAACCATTAGAAGAAATAGAGAAAAGGGCTTTAGAACTTAAATCAAGAATAGAGACAAAGATTTCTCATGATTTATTAAAAATAGATATAGAAAATAACTATTCTGAAGTAGGCGGAGGGTCTTTACCTCTAGAAAAACTCCCCACAAAATGTATAGTTCTTACTTTAGATAATTTAAGTACTCAAGAATTTGAAAATAATTTAAGAAGATTCCATGTACCTATTATTACTAGATTATATAAAGATAGGGTATATATAGATTTAAGAACAATTAAAGAAGAAGAATTCGATATTGTAGCAGAAGGAATAAATTTTGCTTTTAATAAAGTTAAAGGAGTTTAATAGATGAAACATGTAATTATAGGAACAGCAGGCCATATAGACCATGGAAAAACAACTTTAATTCGAGCTATTACAGGAAGAAATACAGATAGATTAAAAGAAGAACAAGAAAGAGGAATATCTATAGAATTGGGATTTACTTATTTTGACTTGCCATCAGGTCAAAGAGCGGGAATAATAGATGTACCGGGGCATGAAAAGTTTATTAAAAATATGTTGGCAGGAGTTATAGGTATAGATATTGTTATATTAGTGGTGTCAGCAGATGAAGGCATAATGCCTCAGACATTAGAACATCTTCATATTTTAGATCTTCTTGGAATAAAAAAAGGTTTTATAGTTCTTACAAAATCTGACCTAGTAGATGATGAATGGATAGATATGGTTGAAGAAGAAGTAAAAGAAGAAGTAATAGGAACATTTCTAGAAAACTCACCTGTCATTAGGGCTTCATCTGCTACTAAAATGGGTATAGATAGTATTATAAATTTAATAGATGAGTATACAGCTGAGCTAGAAGATAAAGATATAGATGATATGCCTAGACTTCCAGTAGATAGAGTATTTTCGATATCTGGATTTGGTACTGTAGTCACAGGTACATTACTATCTGGAAAATTAAAAATAGGTGATGAAGTACAAGTATTTCCAGGAAATAAAAAAGCTAGAATAAGAACTCTGCAAGTTCATGATAAAGATGCTGATATAGCCTATGGTGGTCAAAGAGTTGCAGTTAATCTAGCAGGGTTAAAAAAGGAAGACGTGGATAGGGGAAATACCATAGCTCCAGTTGATTCTATGGCAGATTCTATGATGCTTGATGTAAAAATTAAGCTATTAAAAAGTATTGATAGATATATTGATAATAGAACTAGACTTAGATTATATATAGGTACGAAAGAGGTTTTATGTCGTATTGTTTTGTTAGATAGAGAGGAAATAGGTCCAGGAGAGGAGGCCTATGCACAACTTAGATTAGAAGAAGAAGTTGTAGCTAAAAGGGGAGACAAGTTTATTATTAGATTTTATTCTCCTATGTTTACAATTGGCGGTGGAGAAATCCTAGAGCCTAACCCTAAGAAGAAAAAACGTTTTGATGATAAAGCCATAAAGGAACTTGAAATCAAGGAGATGGGCTCATCTACTGATATTATAGAAAATATAATTGAAGAAAAATCTAAGGAATTCCCTACAACAAAAGAAATAGCAGTTTATACAGCAATGCTAGAAGAAAATGTGAAAAATGAAGTAAATAAACTTATAGGAGAAAATAAACTTGTATTATTTTCTTTAACTAAGGATTTGCATATTATCCATATAAATTACTTTAATAAAATTAAAGATGAAATATTAGAAGAGTTAAATAAATTCCATACAAAATATCCTTTGAGATCAGGAATGCAAAAAGAAGAAGTAAAAAGTAAATTCCTTAAAAATGCAAAGCCAAGAGTTGCTGAAACTTTCATAGAACTATTAATTCAAAAGGAATATTTAGAGCAGAAGATGGAAAATATTTCTATTAAAGGGTTTGAAATAAAATTTAACGAAACTCAATTAAAGATTAAAGAAGATATTTTAAATACTTTAAACAAAAATCCATATCAACCACCAAGGAGAGAAGACTTAGAATCTATAATAGGAGCTAAAAAAGATGAAATAGAAGAAGTGTTTATTTCTCTTGTAAATAATGGAGATATTATAAAACTAAATGAAGAAGTATATTTATCTAAAAATGCTTATGATATAGCACTTAATAAGTTAAAAGAATATTTAATAGACAAAGGAAGTATTTCAATAGGAGATTATAGAGATTTATTAAATACAAATAGAAAAGTGGCTCTTGCACTTCTTGAATACTTTGATCAAATCAAAATAACGAAACGAGAAAAAGATAGTAGAACTTTAAATGAATGATTAATGTTAATACAGGGGTGAAGAGATGGAGACAAAAATACTAATATTAGATAAAGATAAGATTTTTGTAAAAGGGCTAAAATATAGTTTAGAACAAGATGAATATATTGTAGATACAATGTATAATACTAAAGATATTTTGGAAAAGATTAATCAAAACAACTATAATCTAATATTACTTGATTTAATTTTACCAGACTCTAATGGTTTGACTTTATGTCAGACCATTAGAAACTCTTCTCAAGTACCAATAATAGTAATAACTGAAAAAGATGAAGATATTAGTAAGCTATTGGCTTTTGAATATGGTGTAGATGATTATCTTGTTAAACCTTTTAACGATCTTGAATTAAAGGCAAGAATTAAGGCAATACTTAGAAGAGTAAATTATAAGGCTTTAGGATTTGATAGCCAAACAATACAAGTACAAGGTTTCACAATAAATACATTGGGTAGAAAGGTAAGTATAAAGGGTGAGAATATAAACTTAACTGGAAAAGAGTTTGATTTATTTTATGTACTTATTTCAAATCCAAGTAAAGTATTTAAACGAGAAGAGTTGTTAGAGTTAGTATGGGGATATGCTTACTATGGAGATTTAAGAACGGTGGATGTCCATATAAGAAGAATAAGAGAAAAGATAGAAAAAGACTCATCTGATGCTAAATATATTATGACAAAATGGGGAGTAGGCTATTATTTTAATAATTCTAAAATATAATTTCAAAAAGAACTTGAAATTTGTCGAAAAATATAATATAATGTATTCTGTTGTCAGTATGGGGGTAGATGAGTCCTGGTGGGCTCTCTGGTCTTCAAAACCAGCGCGAGGGAATAGGATTCTCTTGGGTGAGTTCGATTCTCACATACTCCCGCCATAGTAAATTAGCCACTTATGTGGCTTTTTTTATTTAATAATATGGGGGATTTTTTATGATATTTTTATTATTTATTATATTAGGGATTTGTGCTTATAAAATGAAATATTCAACAATAGATAATTATCATTTAGACTATATGTCAGTTGAAAAAACCACATCGATAAAAGGAATATTTGTTTTACTTGTATTTTTAAGTCATTTTGTTCAGTATGTAGAATTGAATAGTCCTTTTGATATGCCATATTTAGCAATACGTAGTTTTTTAGGACAACTAATAGTAACTATGTTTCTTTTTTATTCTGGTTATGGAATATTAGAGTCTATAAAAAAGAAAAAAATGAAATATGTCAATGAGATTCCTAAGAAACGTATTTTAAGAGTGTTATTTGATTTTGACATAGCTGTATTATTATTTTTAATTGTACGTTTTATACTTGGATATAAATATGATATTAAAACTATTGTTTTGTCGTTTATAGGTTGGACATCTGTGGGTAACAGTAATTGGTATATATTTGCAGTATTATTAACTTATTTATTTACATTTATTTCTTTTAAAATATTTAAGAATAAATATTTTATGGCGATAAGTTGTGTTACTGTTCTCTCTGGTATTTATGTTTTGGTTGTGAGTAATTTTAAGCCATCTTACTCATATAATACAATTTTCTGTTATGTAGCAGGAATGTGGTTTTCACTTTATAGAGAGAAGATAGAAAATATAGTATTAGCAAATAATACTAGTTATTTACTATCGTTAATAATATCATTAACTTTATTTGGATTTACATATTTATTTAGTAATAAAGTGATAAATTATCAAATAAAGTCATTACTATTTGTTTGTTTAGTTATTTTAGTTACTATGAAAGTTTCGTTTAATAATTTTATATTAGATTGGATTGGGAAGCATGTATTTAGTATATATATCCTGCAAAGAATTCCTATGATGATATTTAAAAAAAGCAATATAATCTCTAATAATACTTATCTATATTTAGTATTATGTTTATTGGTTACTATAGTAATTTCTCATGTTTTTGACATGGCAACTAGAAAACTTTATAATAGAATCTTATTGAAGACATCTCAAACAGCTACTTAGAAGTATATGAAGTATTTATATCAAATGGATTTAAATAAAAGGAAGAGATTAAACTAAGGAGCTGTTTCATAACTGATTTTAGCTTCATGAACTAAAAAATTAAGAGAATCCTTCAGGTTCTAGACTTTGAAAAAGTCTTTTAATCTTGCTGGGTTCTTTTCTTGTATTTGGTATTTTGTTTTTGGGTACAACAAATTATTGATATCCCCAAAATGTCCTTCTGTCTGTATTGAGGCGCCCTATGTTATTTTTGTAGACTCTTGTTTTCTATTTTTTCATGGGTTTGCAGTTTGATGTATCTTTCGATACCTTCTTCTTTAAGATAAGGGAAATTTGAAACCCAAAAAAATAGAGTCAAAAAAAATAGAGTCAAAAATAATAGAGATCTCCTTAAGAAAATAAAGTGAAAATTTATTTACCATAGTATTCAAAAAAGAATTTTACAGTATCTTTATTGATGGCGTAATTATTAAATCATAGATAGAGGCTCTAGAAGCCCAGGGAAAATAAAATCCTTGGGTTTTTCTTTTTGGGGAGGGAGGATATGCAGGATTTATAAATAGAATTAAATAAATATAGAAGTGATTTGAATAAAGCAATTACAGCTATAAAACTGGTAGGTACTTATGATTCTATAAAGGAATGTATGCAGCATGATAGTTTTAAAAGACAGGACAAAAGGATTAGACAAACTAGGTTGGGATAAAAACAGATTGTTTTGTAGGGTTATATAAAAACAGCCAAGAATAAGATACAAAAGTCCTTTTATTGGCTGCTTTTATTTTTATGTTGTTGTGGGTTGATTATTTTTGATTAAGTTCATTATGTTGGCTTAGATAGTCTAACCTACCTTCTAAATATTGAAGGTGACTGTTTACTTCGGAGGTCATTTTTTCAAACGTTTGTTTTGCTTGTTGATCTTCAGTTGCTTGTGCCATAGTAGCATAACATCCTACAGCTGATTGGCATGCTGCTATTGCTTGTTTAATATCACTTTGTACTGTCATTTTTATCACCTCACTTTCCCAACTTAGGATTCCCAAAATCTAAGTTTAAAATTCGATAATATTGCATTAGTAGACACGGTAAAGGTTTCCATGTGAGATTTTAATAATTATAAAATAAAATTATAAAAGAAGGGAGTTTAATGAGATATTTTCATATAAGAAGTTAATGCTTATAAAGAGAATTGAATGATTAAAAATGAAAACAGCTGAGGATAGAGACTCAAGAAAAAATAGATGAAAAGTTATATAAAATAAAACAAGCTATTATTAATAAAGCATTACCTATTGAAGAGGATGAAAATGATATGAAATGGTATGGAGATTTATTAGAACTGCATAACACATTAATTTATCTTAGGAGAAGAACATTAAAGTTAGAGACATTCAAATACGTAGACATAGAAGACTTAAATAGATTGTTAATTTGATAATATTAAAGTATTTTTTTTGTACTTTAAAAACTGAAATATATTATGGAAAAAAGTTTAAAACACTTGAAGAATTAAGAGGCAAAATAGTTGAATATATTAAATTTTACAATGAAAAAAGATTTCAAAAAAGACTAAGATGCATCGCTCCTTTAGAATATTGAAACCATGCATCCATATGGGCATAATATTTTAATTAAATTATCTGTCTACTTTGGAAGTATCATATCAGTAATCTAGGGTCTTTTTATTCTTTGTAGGCAACAAAATTTAACTTTTCTACAATAAAATTAATAATAATTTTGTAATATATTTGCAATATGACTATATACTAAATAGAGAGAAGAAATATAGGGGAGGTGCCAGCCCCCCCTATAGGTTTGTATCTTTTTGTTGTGGGAACTCTTCTTTGCCGGGGGAGTTCTTTTTATTTTTTATATTAGATTGAAGTGTTATTATGCTGATTGCAAAATTAAGTAATGCTGTCAAGGATTTAAATAGGGTTTCATAAGATATCATTTTCTCACCTCCTACATACAACTTCAGGGATGAAATTTGAATTTGTAACTATAAAAGATAGGTAGAAAAGATGATAATACTAGATTGGTATTATAAATAGATAAAACATGCTTTCACTACTATTGTATGAGTCGATTACATAAATATTCATATTGTATTCGTAAAGAGGAACTGATCAGGATTAACTTCCTGGTCTTTTTTATACCTAAAAATAATTTTAAAATATTTATATAATATAGCTACAAATGTTGTAATTTCAACGAAAATAATTCGAATAAAATTAACAAAAAATATTGACGGTACGTCAATGGATATATTATAATGCTCCTGACTTGAAGGGAGGAATAATTGTGAGAAAAATTACATTGCCAAATGGGCAAATTGTAGAAGTTGAATGTTTGAGCTGTGCATTGACAAGTGGATTGATTGAACCTGATGCTGGTGTTGTAATAGAAACAGAATACTTTCACGCTCATCAAGACGTTGCGTATCCAATAAAAGGACTAATAATTTTAGCATCAAAACGACATATTAGATGTTTCGATGAATTAACTGAAGCAGAAAAGCTAGATTATATAAATCTGTTATCAAAAATCAGGAATGCTCAAAGAAAGGTATTGGGTATTGAGTATGTGTATTATTTTTATAATGAAGATACAACACACCATTTCCATACTTGGATGGTTCCGCGTTATGAATGGATGTATGAGTTCGGCCGTTCCATTGAATCCGTAAGACCTGTTCTCCTTCATTCAAGAAATAATATGAATAACGAAGAAAATGTTAAAGAAGTATTGTCTGCAATAGAGAAATTAACTAAAGAATTAAATGGTCAATAAGAGGTGGAGCCACCTTCGGCATTATTTCGGCTCGAAGTTTACATAAGATTCTAGTACAACAACAGGAAAGATTAAGGCGATATAGGAGAGATTTAGAAATTAAAAGGATTTATTGAGAGAAAAGAAAACCTTCCTAGAGCATTAAGAATTCTTAGACCAGACAATTAATTTTCTGGTCTTTTGATATTTAGATAGAAAAAAGGCAGAAGATTATCTTTTACATTGCAAACATTCTGCTAACATTTTGCAAACATTCTGCTAACATTTTGCAAACATCATCAATATTGATAAATACAACCTTGCAGAACTTCAAAGCGAGCGTGAGGGGTTAGTAGCTTCTTAGGTGAGTTCGATTCTCACATATCCCCGCCTTTGCAATTATCAGCTTATAGAATTCTAGAATCTTTTTTTATTGGCTAAAATTACTTTACAACTTTATATATTTGATCTTAAGAAGGACATATAATAGTTCCATAACGGATATAAAGTATATAATCTTATAATATCCTATTGTGATAAAGAAATAGAAAAGAGAAATTATTTATTTAATTAAATATGAGCATAATTACGGGAATTGGCTACTATCTATTAATGATGGATAAATCAAAATTTGAAGGAGGAAATTAGGATGAAGTTATTATATAAAGATCCTGGATATAAATATTCTGCGGAATCAATTGCAGAGTTTATAAAACAGAGGGAATTTTGGAGTGAGCCTATCTTTTATTTCCTTCCTGAATTGATAAAATTTAAGGGGGTGTTTGACAAGGGTAATGATAATAAATATATTGTTAAAGAGATTTCGGGAACAGTTGCTAAATTGTATGAATCAAGAGAAAAAGAAATACAAAATAAAGTTATATCATATCAAGAACATTGGAATTGTCACGAGAAACTAATTAATGAAAGTTTTTCTTCAATATTTGAATTTGATACTGGCGAGATTTTTAATGATCTAGTATGTAATATAACATTGAATCCCATCAGTCCTAGATATTTAAAGAAGAATATTTTTGACGTATTCTATATGAATAGCGATGAAGGATCAATAGGATCTGCACTACATGAGATTGCTCATTATCTATGGTTTCATTTATGGAATCAAAGGTATAAGGGTTCATATGAACAATATGAAGCTCCCAGTCTAATTTGGATTTTAAGTGAAGCCGTAGTAGAACAAATTTTAAGTGATAAGGAGCTTAATAGAATCAATCCTTATCATCAAAGTGGAAATGCGTATCCCTATTTTTATAATATGATTATTGCTGGCAGATCATTATATGATTATCTAGATGAAATATATATAAATAATTCCATAGATAAATTTATGGATAAGAGTTATAAGTTTATGATTGAAAATGAAGAAGAAATTAGAAGTCAAATGTTGTAAATATGGGGAAAAGATAAATTTTTATTTTCCTATGAAGCTTCATAAGGGACACTAGGTAACAGCAAATATCTTTAAACAGATGAAGAACAATCCTTATCACAATAAAGCTTATTCGGAATATATTATATACATATAGGAAAACTAAATAGGGAGGGATAATATGTCTAGAATTAGAAGGATTTTTCCAGGAGGGAATACGGCTAATGGATTCTGCTCCTTTCATGATAATATAATATCCGAAGATAGAAAACAATTATATATATTTAAAGGAATGCCAGGTGGAGGAAAATCATCTTTAATGAAAGATATGGCAGATAAAATGATTGAAAAAGGGTATAGCATTGAATATCATCATTGTCCATCAGATCCAAGTTCAGTTGATGCCATAGTTATAGAGGAATTAAAGATATGCTTATTAGATGGAACTGCACCCCATAATATAGATCCAACTTATCCAGGAATAACAGATAAAATAATAGATTTAGCACAATTTATAGATAAGGATAAAATTGTGGGGAAAAAGGAAGATATAGTAAAAGCTAAAAAGAACAATAAAATAGCATATAAGAGAGCCTTTAATTATTTCAAAGCTGCAAAGGTGATTTACGAGGGAATAGTAGATGATAATAAAAGAATGATAGATATAAAGGGATTAAATAACGAAACCATAAATTTAATAGAATCAGTATTTAGTAAAGAGCCTATGGCAATAAGCTCAAATGGATTTAAGGAAAGACATCTGTTTTCCACTGCTTATACGCCAGAAGGATTTGTAGATTATACAGATACCATATTAAGGTGGATACCAGATATATATTATATAAATGGAGAAATAGGAACAGGAAGATCTATGTTGTTAGATAGACTCTTAGTGGAAAGTAGAATAAGAAATTATGAAGTGGAGATACATCATAATGCTTTAATACCAGAGAAAATAGAAAGTCTATATATTAAAGAATTAGATACTATAATAACATCTAATAAACATGGAGAAGTTAAAGGGAAGGCAATAATCGATCTGAATAAATATCTAGACAGTAATAATATAAATAAAGAAGATATGAATATGTTTAATCTACTAGTAGAAAAAGGAGTTATAGACCTAAATGGTGCTAAGGAAAATCATTTTATACTAGAAAAATCTTACAGGCCATCAGTGGATTTTAGCTGTGTAAATAAAATCAAAGAAGAGATATATAATGAAATATTGACTTATATAAAATAAGGATGGCATTTTGCCATCCTTATTATTATAACAATGCTTTGATTTTAAGAAAGAAGCTATTAAGTAATTTCTCCAAGCTTTCAATAGAACAGCCACCTTGAACTGTTTGAGGACTTCCTCCACCTTTTATATCAAACTCCTCAGATACTTCTTTTAGTATATTTTTAAGATTTATATCTAAGTCCTTAGAGACACTTATTAGAAACTGCCCCTTATCTTCATAGGTAGAGCCATAAAGCTGAACGATTGTATTGGAATTATTCAAGTAATTAGATATAAAGTTAATTTCCTTGAGATCCATATTATCAAATACTTTAGAAATAAAAGAAGTATTATTTATTGTAATAGAATGTCTTAATAGATCTTCACCTTTATAGATATAAAGTTCTTCACGTAATGATTTATTACTCTTTTCTAACTCTTCTTTCTGAGTATACAATATTTTTATCTTTTCCAATACATCTAAGTCTTTAGAAGATAAAAGTATTCCAATATCATTTATCATTTTATTTTTCCATCTATAATCATATAAGGCTCTATTGCCACATATAAATTCAATTCTTATATTTCCTTTATATTTTTCCCATTTCCTTATTTTAATAATTCCTATTTCTCCAGTACTTCTTAGATGAGTACCTGCACAAGGAGAAAAGTCGATATTATCAATCTCAACAATACGAATATTAGAGTTTACAGTAGGCTGCTTTCTTACTGGAATCTTTTCTATATCATTTTTTTCTATGTAGTAGGATTTAATTTCAAAATTTGATGCTATTACCCTGTTTGTATAAATTTCAATTTTTTCTGCCTCATAGTCTGTTAACTCAGGTAAAGTAACATCTATATATACATAATCTTGTCCTATGTGAAATCCTATAGTTTCTCCATTATATAATTTATAAAAGGCAGCAGATAGAAGGTGTTGGCCTGTATGTTGCTGCATATTATCTAGTCTATTTTCCCAATCTATGGCAAGCATTACCTTATCACTATGAATATTGTCCTTAGTTACATGGATTATATCTAAATTATCCTCATATACCTCAATTACATTGATACCATTTATAGTCCCTTTATCTCCTGGCTGACCGCCAGATAGGTGAGGATAAAAAATAGTTCTGTTAAGCTTTATATAATATTTACCGTCTTTATAAGTTTTGTCAACTATTCTGGCGTCTATTTCTCTTAAATAAGGATTATCTAAATAAAGTTTATAAGTCACTTAATAATCATTCCTTTCAGCATTATATATATTATAATAACATAAAAGTTTTAAAATCATAATAAAATATTAGTTTATTATGTTATAATCATATAAAAGAATTGGAGTGATATTATGCCAGATGGTAGTATGTTAGTTCTCCTAGGAATAATACTTATAATTTGGAGTTTAAATAGGATGAATAGAAAAAAATAAGCTGGAGGTTTTTATGAAAAGGCCTTTTGTTTTTATAACAATTCCATTTATATTGGGAATAGTTTTCTCATATTACTTTGAGATAAAACTTATTACAGTTTTTATATTGATTTCCTTTACTCTATGTTTGTATATCTTAAACCTTTTTAAAGATAAATCTAATACCTTAATCCTCTTATTTATATTATTTTTATTTGGAATGATTTTATCTATTTATAATTTAAATAATAGTCTTTTGGTGACAAGGGCAGGAGAAAGTTTTTTATTAAAGGGAGTAGTAGATGAGGTGGTTTGGAAAGAAGAAGGGGAAGGGAAATATATAATTAAAATTAATAAATTTGAAGATTCTAATATAAAAGAGAAAATAATGCTGAAAATAAGAGGCGATAATCAAGTTTATTTAGGTGATGAAATAATATTTAATGGAAAAATAAATATACCTTTAGAAAATACTAATCCTATACTTTTCAACTATAAAAGAAACTTGCTATCAAATAAAATCTATACTACAGTAAATATTAATGATTATTCCATATTGGAAATAGAAAGAAAAAATATATCATTAAAGTATAGGCTAAAATCTAAGTTTAGAAAAAGAATAGAATATATATTTGATTATAATTTAAATGAAGAAAATAGCTCTCTAATGAAGAGTATAGTTCTTGGTGAATATTCTTATTTAGATGAAGAAAATATATCTAAATATAGAGATCTAGGACTTGCTCATATATTAGCAGTATCAGGATTACATATAGGAATAATAGCTGGTTTTTTACTCTATATCTTGTCTCGCTTAGGTATAAAAAGAAGAGCGAATATAGGTATAACTTTAATGATTATTTGGTTCTACGGATACCTTATAGGTTTTCCTCCATCTTTACTTAGGGCAAATATAATGTTTAGTATAATACTTATTGGGCAAATAATGGCTGAACCTTATGATACTATTAATAGCTTATTTTTTGCCATGTTTATTTTGCTTATTATAAACCCAATGTGGATATTTAACCTTGGATTTCAACTTTCTTTTATAGCGAGTTTTTCTATAATTTATTTTACACCTAAAATTAAAGATATATTTTATTTATATAAAAATAAATTAACTGACACATTATCAGGATTATTAGCTGTTCAAATGGGACTACTACCAGTACAAGTTTACTATTTCAATAAAATATCTATTATAAGCATATTAGCTAATTTAATTATTGCACCTATATTATCTTTCTCCTTGATTGTAGGAGGAATTATAATAGGGTTATCTTATCTTTCAAGAATTTTTATTTCAGCTTTAGGAAAGGTACTGGATACAATTTTATCTATACAATTTAAATTAGTAGATATAATTTACAGGCTGCCCTTTGGAAGAATGAAGTATTACTCACCAAGTATAGCTGAATTTATTTTATATTATGTCTTTACATTTATATTATTTGATACAATTAAAGTAGATAAAATAGATTTAAAGTTAAAAAAGGTTATTTTATATTATTCTATAAGTTTTTTATTATTTAATTTTTTAATATTATTAAATGATAAATCTATTCATATTCATTTTATAGATGTTGGACAAGGGGACGGGATCCTTATTCAAACTAATAGAGATAATTATTTAGTAGATACAGGTGGTAATATAATGGATTCCTTTGATATAGGGAAAAATATTACCTTACCATACCTGGAAAAAATGGGAGTAAATAAGATTAAGGGAGTTTTCATAACGCATTTTGATGAAGATCATTCTAAATCTTTACCTTTACTAATGGAGAATATTGAAATAAAAAATATCCTTGTATCCCATGAAGATGGTACAAATAAGATATATAATGAGATTAAGAATAAAGATGTGCCAATAAAAATTCTTAAAGAAAATGATTTGATTTACTTAGACGAAAATACATATATAAAGGTCTTAAGCCCCAACGAAAATATAATTAGAAGCGGATTTACTGAAAATAATAAATCCTTAGTGTTTATACTTTCTAATTATAATAAAAATATACTTTTCACTGGTGATATGGAAAAGGAAGTAGAATTAGAACTAGCTTCTAAAATAAAAGAAAATATAGATATAATAAAAGTTCCCCATCATGGAAGTAATACTTCTTCAACAAAGGAACTTTTAGATATGATACGGCCTGCTACAGCTATTATTTCTGTAGGAAGGAACAATTTCTATAATCATCCAAGAGAAGAAGTATTAGATAGATATATGAATTATGGTACTGAAATATATAGAACTGATACTATGGGAAGGATTAAGGTAGTCTTAAATAAAGGGGATATAAAAGTAGAACCTTTTATAAAAGAAAAACTAGATTTGATGCATTTTATAAATAAAAATCTTTTCTATATTATTTTTTATATAATATATTATTTACTATCTTACATTGTAATAAAGTTTTATTTATATTTAGAAGGAGAGTTAAAAACCAATGAATTATAATGAATTTATGAGCTGTATAAAGAAAGATAATATTCTTCCTGTATATTTCCTTAGTGGAAATGAAGAATACCTTATGAAGGATGCTGTGGAAGCTTTAAAAGATAAATATATTGATAAGTCCTTTGAAGCTTTGAATTATATAATTATAGATGGAAAAGAAAAGAGTTTTGATGATATATTAAATGCCTGCGAGACTCTTCCATTCATGTCAGAAAAGAAATTAGTAGTTATAAAAGATATTAGCGAAATCATGGAAAGTAATTTAAACGAATTAGATAAGACACTAAGCTCATATGTTGAAAACTTGGATTCTTATCTTTGTCTAATCATAATGGACAGGTCTAACAACTTTAAGAAAACTACTAAATTATATAAGACGATTAACAAATTAGGCGGTGTAGTTGAATTTAATAGTTTAAAGGGCAGAGAATTAAATACATGGGTAGAGAATAAATTTAAAAAGAATAACAAAAAAATATCTGCTTCAAATATAAGCTATTTTATAGGACAATCAAGCTATAGTGATTATAATAGCATAAAGACTCTTTATGATTTAGAAAATGAGTTAACAAAAGTAGTAGATTATACATCTAATAATGAAGTGAGTAAAGAAGATATAGATTTGGTACTAACTAAAACTTTAGATACAAATATATTCAATTTATTAGGAAGTATAAATAAAAGAGATAGTGAAGAAGCCTTAAAGATTTTCAATGAAATGTATATAGCAGGTGAACCAGTTCAAAAAATCTTATCTATGATTATTAGACAATTGAGATTAACTTTAGGATATAAACTATATAAAGAAAAAGGATATACCGATGGGGAAATTGGAGACAAACTAGGGATTAAACCTTTTGAGCTAAAAAAAATAGGAAAAGAATCTAATAATTTTACTGAAGTACAGTTAAATAGAGCTCTAAACTATATATTAGAATTAGATATAAAACAAAAGACTAGTTCTCACGATGAAAAGCTAGCCCTTGAAATGCTTATTGTTAATTTATCCTATGGAATATAGTGCAATGAAAAAAACTTCGGCTTCCCGAAGTTTTATCTACATTGCACTATTTAATTTCTTCGTTAAGCGACTAACTTTTCTAGATGCACTATTCAAATGAACTACGTTCTTATGAACAGCTTTCTTTAATTTTTTATCAATAGCCTTAAGCAATGTTTTTGCTTCATCAAAATTACCATTATCAATAGCTGTATCAAATTTTTTAATATATGTTTTAATTTCAGATTTTCTAGCTTTATTCATAGCTGTTCTTTTTTCCGTAATAAGAATTCTTTTTTTAGCAGATTTAATATTTGCCAATAGTTTCACCTCCTCATATCTAACAAAAAATATTTTATCACGAAGAACTATAAATTGCAAGGATATTTAACATTATAATGGACAAAAATATAAAATAAGATAAAAAATAATGTTATTAGGAGGAGAATAAAATTGTTTCAGATTAGAACTGATTTAGCAGTGGAAAATAGGGAGTTGTATAAACAAGGAGATAAAAGTCATTCTGAAGGAATTGACATAGAGAAGGAAGAAAATAATTCCTATACAGTGACAAGAATAAAGGTTTTAAACAAAGAGGGTAGTTTAAATATAAAAAAACCCATAGGGACTTATATAACAATAGATGTTCCAAAGCTAAACAAAACAGATGAAGATTTAAAGGATGAGATTTCACAGGCACTAGCAAAGGAAATAAAAAAAATAGCAAAAACTAAAGAAGATACTAAAATATTAATTGTGGGATTAGGGAATTGGAATATTACTCCTGATGCCTTGGGACCAAAAGTAGTAGAAAGAGTTTTAGTTACTAGACAATTTTTTGTTAATTATAATAAGGAAATAGATGAAACTGTGGCTAATGTAGCGGCTTTGTCTCCTGGAGTAATGGGTATAACAGGAATAGAAACAGGAGAGATAATAAAAGGAGTAGTGGAAAAAGTAAGACCAGATGTAATAGTAGCCATAGATGCACTGGCATCAAGAAAGATGGATAGGGTTTCTACTACAATACAACTTTCTGACACAGGTATAAATCCAGGAGCAGGAGTTGGAAATAATAGAATGGAGCTGAATGAAAAGACTTTAGGGGTACCAGTTATTGCCATAGGAATACCAACAGTAGTAGATGCAGCTACTATTGTAAATGATACTTTAGACTTAATAATAGAGTCTTTAAAGAAAGAAGCTCAAGTAGGTTCAGAGTTTTATGACTTATTGTCTAAAATATCATCTGACGAAAAATATTCTTTAATTCAAGAAGTACTAAATCCTTATATGAAAAATGTTATAGTAACTCCTACAGATATTGATTCTGTAATCGATGATTTATCTATAATAGTTGCCAATGGATTAAACATGGCATTACACCCAGGTATAGACTTAAAGGATGTAAACAGATATATTAGATAAATAAGATTTAGAATATTTGACTCCCTTTAAGAATATAATGCTTGTATTGAAAGTATATTAGGGAGTGTTGATATGAGAAAAACAAATAAGTTAGATTATATTATCTTGGCATTGACATGTTTAATAGCTCTAAATATTGGTGCTATAATCATTAATATATATTCATCTAAGAAACCTGATAATGTAAATCAAGGGCAATTAAAGATACCTAATATAGCGAATATATCCGATATATCCTTTGATCCAATAAAAAAAGCTATAGACTCCTTATTTCCCATAGCAAAGATATTAAATAAAGATGGAGATTCCTTGGCCACGGGTAATACGCCTTCTGAATTTGAAGAAATAGAAAATATAAATGAAGAACATAATACTGAAGCAGATACTATTATAGAAAATTTAGATGAATATGAATCATTAATAGTAGTTAAGGATTCTTCAGGATCACATATGGTAGAAAACATTCCAGCTCCTTTGATGTTAAATAAAGTTAAAGTTAATAAGGAAAAACCATATATTTTAATGTACCATACCCATGCTACTGAAAGTTATAGTATAGCTAAAGCTGGTAATTACCGTAGTACAGATAAAAAGAATAATATAGTGGGAATAGGGAGTATAATATCTACTGTTTTAGAAGCTAATGGCCATAAAGTAGATCATGTAGAAACATCCCATGATCTTCCATCGTATAATCAATCTTATTCTAGAAGTTTAAAGACTATTGAAAGTAAAAAAGCGGAATCTGATAATTTGAAAATATTATTAGATGTACACAGAGATGGCATAGATGTAGATAAAGTTGCCAATATAGAAAGCATAAGACAGAAGTCTAAAATTGAAATAGATGGAAAATCTGTGGCTACTTTTTCCTTAGTTGTAGGACCAGATTCTCAAAATAAAGAACAAGTTCTTAGTTTTGCTAAATATGTTAAGGCTGTATCTGATAATTTATATCCAGGTTTATGTAAAGGTATAATAATAAAGAAATATGGTAAATATAACCAATATCTATCAGATTACTCTGCCTTAATAGAGGTAGGATATAATATTAATACTCTAGAAGAAGCTAATGAAGGTGCTAAATTAATAGGAGATATTCTATCTGTAGTTTTAAATAGCATAGTGGAAGAATAGACTTTCCTAAATTTTCAAAATCTGATATAATATATTTTATTGGAAATCAGGAGGTATACAAATGGAAGAAAATAATAAAAAAGTGAAGAACGAAACTATAGAATGGATAAAAAGTATTGCGACTGCTGTTGTTATTGCTATATTAATTAAGACATTTATTTTTAACACTACTTATGTATTAGGTAATTCTATGTACCCTACATTACATGAAAAGGACAGACTGTTTGCTAATAAAGTTTCTTTATATTTTCATGGCCCATCAAGAGGCGATGTAATCGTGTTAAAAGCTCCAGATGCACCAGATAAGGATTATATTAAAAGAGTAATAGGGGTAGCAGGAGATGTAGTGGAGATAAAAGATGGTGAGGTATATGTAAATGGGGATATGTTGGAAGAAAGCTATATAAGCAGTGATGCATATACCCACGTATATGATGATAAGAATATTTGGGAAGTTCCAGAGGGATCAGTATTTGTATTGGGGGACAATAGAGATGAGGGAGCATCTAAGGATAGTCGTTACTTTGGATGCATATCTACTAAAAGTATAAAAGGAATTACAGGATTTAGATATTTTCCTATCGATACTAGATTTGGAAAAATAAAATAAGGTACTGTAGTATAATATATACAAAAAATGGATACTATAATCTGGGTGATAATATGGAAACCAGATTAGAAAGAAATAAAAGGTATAAAAAAGAAAGGCGTATGCAAAAAGTAAAAAAGTTTTATATATTTATTTTACTTATACTTTTAATATTAGGAATAAGAATAGTAAACCAAAATATTATCGAGCTTAATTGTTTAGAAAATCCTAATATCTTAAGGTTTTCTATGGAAACAAAAACTTTAGATTTTTTTGGGAAATCCTATATAATCGATTTTAAGTATTTATTAAATTTACTAAAAGACCAGTTTCTGGTCTTTTAGTTTTACATACTAGGGAATATTTGCTATAATTGTTTAGAGTTATCTTGAACTTCATAAGGAGGAAAAATATGAAAAAAAAGAAACAACAAAATATAAGAAACTTTTCGATTATTGCCCATATAGACCATGGAAAATCTACTTTGGCAGATAGATTAATAGAAAAAACGGGAATGCTGACTTCAAGGGAAATGCAAAACCAAGTTCTAGACAATATGGATCTAGAAAGGGAAAGAGGTATAACCATAAAGTTAAAAGCTGTAAGATTAGTTTATAATGCTAAAGATGGAGAAGAATATATATTAAACTTAATAGATACCCCTGGCCATGTGGACTTTACCTATGAAGTCTCAAGGTCTTTAGCAGCTTGTGAAGGGGCCATACTAGTAATTGATGCTACTCAGGGAATAGAAGCCCAAACCTTAGCAAATGTGTATTTAGCCTTAGATCAGGACCTAGAGATACTACCAGTTGTAAATAAAATAGACTTGCCAAGTGCAAGGCCAGATGAAGTAAAAAAAGAAGTGGAAGATATTATAGGAATAGATTGTGAAGAGGCACCACTTATATCGGCTAAAGAAGGATTAAATATTGAAGATGTATTAGAAAATATAGTAAAATATGTACCTTCACCAAAGGGAGATCCCAACGCACCATTGAAAGCATTAATATTTGACTCCTATTACGATAGCTATAAAGGTGTTATTTGTTATATAAGGGTATATGAAGGTACTATGAAGCCTGGCATGGAAATAAAGATGATGTCAACAGGAAAATCCTACGAAGTAGTAGAAGTAGGTGTAAATACATCGAGACATATAACTTTAGATAAATTAGAACCTGGAGATGTAGGTTTCGTAACAGCAAGTATAAAAAATGTAAAGGATGCTAGAGTTGGTGATACTATAACTGATGCAGAAAATCCAACTGAAGAACCATTACCAGGATATAAAAAGGTTATACCTATGGTATATTGCGGAATCTACCCTGCAGAAGGAGAAGACTTTAACACAGTTAGAGAAGCTCTTGAAAAGCTACAGGTAAATGATGCATCTTTAGATTTTGAGTCTGAAACATCAGTTGCATTAGGATTTGGATTTAGATGTGGATTTTTAGGACTTTTACACATGGAGATAATTCAAGAAAGATTAGAAAGAGAGTTTGACTTAAATATAATAACTACAGCTCCTTCTGTTATATATAAAATAACTAAAACAACAGGAGAAGTGTTAGAAATACAAAATCCATCTAATCTTCCACCATTAACAGAAATAGAATATATGGAAGAGCCTATAGTAACTGCTAATATAATGACTCCTACAGATTATGTAGGTGCAATAATGGAACTTTGTCAAAATAAAAGAGGAACTTTTTTAAACATGGAATATCTAGAGGAAAAAAGAGTTGTACTTCATTATGAACTACCTTTAAATGAGGTAATCTATGATTTCTTTGATGCTCTTAAATCAAAGACTAGAGGATATGCGTCTCTAGATTATGATCTGAAGGGATACCAACAATCTGAGCTTGTAAAAATGGATATTCTTATTAATGGAGAATTAGTGGATGCATTTTCTTTAATAGTTCACGAAGAAAAGGCATATGAAAGAGGAAGAAATATAGCAGAACGATTAGTAGATGTTATACCAAGACATCAGTTTGCAGTACCTATTCAAGCAACAATAGGATCTAAAATAATAGCTAGAGAAACCATAAGAGCCCTTAGAAAAGACGTACTTGCTAAATGTTATGGTGGAGATATATCAAGGAAGAAGAAACTACTTGAGAAGCAAAAAGAAGGTAAGAAACGTATGAGACAAATTGGTTCAGTTGAAGTTCCACAGGAAGCATTTTTAACTGTTCTAAAATATGATGAAAAATAATCTATGGAACGGTTTTAGCCGTTCCTAAATTAATTTTAGGAGGAAAAAATGAAAGAAATATCCTTATATATTCATATACCCTTCTGTATAAGTAAATGTTATTACTGTGATTTTACATCCTTTGCTTATGAAAATGATAAAATCCATGATTATATAAATAGTGTCCTAATTGAGCTAGAACTATATAGAGAAAAACTAAAAAATTATACTATAAAAACCATATTTATAGGAGGCGGAACTCCATCATCTATAGACGGAAAATATATTTATGAAATACTCAAGTTTATATATAAAAATTTTAATACTACTGGTCTAATGGAAACCACCATAGAAGTAAATCCAGGAACATTAAGTAAAGAAAAAGTAAGACTTTATAAAGAAAGTGGAATAAATAGAGTCAGCATGGGAGTACAAACTTTAGATAATAATTTATTAAAGTCCATAGGGAGAATTCATAAGGCAGAAGATTTTTATAAAAGTTATAAATTATTAGAAGAAGTAGGTATAGAAAATATTAATGTAGATTTAATATTTGGTCTTCCAAACCAAACTATTGAAAATGTAATAGATTCTTTATATAAGGTAGTTCAAGTTGGAGTGAAACATATATCATATTATGGACTTATATTAGAAGAAAATACAAAACTTTATGATTTATATAATGAAGGAAAATTAACGCTGCCTGATGAAGATACAGAAAGGGAAATGTATCATAAGATTACTGAATATCTTATAAATCATGGATATAATCATTATGAAATTTCCAATTATTGTTTGCCAGGTTATGAATGCAAACATAATCTAGTGTATTGGGATGTAAATTCGTATCTAGGATTAGGATTAAATAGTCATTCTTATATGGAAAGTAAAAGATTTTTTAATACATCTAATATAAATAATTACATAAAAAAACTAAACGAGAAAGTTCTCCCAATATACGGAGAAGAAATAATAGATCAGGAAACAGAAATAGAGGAATTTTGTATATTGGGATTAAGAAAGATAAAAGGAATTGATAAATTAGAATTTGAAAGAAGATTTAAAAGGAAAATAGAAAATCTATATGGGGATATAATAAGTAAGCATGTAGATAATAATTTAATAGTAAATGAAAAAGATTATATTAAATTAACAAAGAAAGGCTTAGATTTATCTAACTTAGTAGAAATAGATTTTTTAAAATAATTAAATATTTTTATCAAAAACTATTGACAAAATTTATTAGTAGTGGTAACTTTAAATCGTAAGCATTAGCACTCAATAAGATAGAGTGCTAATAAACGATCTAGTATTTAAAATACTGAGGTGATAAAGTATGCTAGATAATAGAAAGCTTAGAATTCTTTATGCCATTATCAACTCTTATATATTGAGTGCAGAACCTATAGGATCAAGGACAATAACTAAACAATATGATTTAGGAGTAAGTTCTGCCACCATAAGAAATGAAATGTCTGACTTAGAAGAATTAGGATATTTAAATAAACCTTATTCTTCATCAGGAAGAGTTCCATCTGATAAAGCTTATAGATTATATGTAGATGAAATCTTAAAAAATAAAAAGTACAATATAGATTTAGGAAAGAAAAACCAGATAAAAAAAATATTAATTAGTGAATCAAGGGAAATAGAACAACTATTGCAAAATTCTGCTAAGGTATTATCAGCCATAACTAGCTATACAGCTCTTGCCATATCTCCTAGTCTGAATGGAGCTAAAATAAAACATATTCAGCTAATACCAATTGATGAGATGCAATTGTTGATGGTTTTAATAAGTGATACTGGGGCAGTTAAAAATTCTATTTTTAGATTAAACAAAGCAATACCAGAAGAACAAGTTAATACCATATCTAATTATCTAAACCATAGATTAAAGGGGTTATCCATAGATGAAATTGGTGAAGAATTATCTGATGGCATAATGAGGGAAATATATGAATATAAGGCCACTATAGATAAAATTATACCTATTATAAACCAATCTATGGAGGATATAGACAATGTAGATTTATATTCAGATGGCATAACTAAGATATTAAATTTTCCAGAATATAAGGATTTAGAAAAAGCTAAATCATTTATATCCTTTATAGAAGATAAGGATTTAGTTTTAGATCTTTTGTTAAATAACCCTGTATCCCAGGATATAGAAATAATAATTGGAAATGAAAATATTTATGATTCTATAAAGGATTGTAGTTTAATTACAACAACTTATAAACTAGGAGATAAAACCCTAGGGAAAATAGGAATTATAGGCCCTACAAGGATGGATTATTTGAATTTAATAAATATATTGCAGTTATTTTCTGTAAATATTACAGAAATTATAGATATGGTTATGGGCAAACATATCTCAAGGTAACTATAATATTTAAGAGGTGATGGAATGAAAAAAGAAAATGAAAAAACTAAAGAGGAAGATGATTTAACAGAAGAAGCTATTTCTAATGAGTCTAATGAAGAATTAGATGAAACTTTACAATCAAAGGAAAAAGAAATAGAAGAATTAAATAATAAATTATTAAGACTTCAAGCTGATTTTGTTAATTTTAGAAAAAGAGCTGAAAAGGATAAAGAAAGCACAATAGCCTATGCTCTAGAGTCATTTGTAAGTAGCTTATTGCCTATAATAGATAATTTCCAGAGGGCAATGGAATCAGAAGAAGATAAAGAAAATGGTTTTTATAAAGGTATAGAAATGATATATCAACAACTGATGAAAACCTTTAAGGACAATGGTGTAGAAGAAATGAAATGCTTAGGAGAAGATTTTGATCCTAACTTTCATCATGCAGTATTTATGGAAGAAAATACAGAGTATGATGAAGGAAAAATATCTGAAGTATTGCAAAGTGGGTATATGTTAAAGGATAAAGTCATTAGACCGTCCATGGTTAAAGTTGCAAAATAACATTTGTTTAGGAGGAATTTTATATGGGAAAAATAATTGGAATTGACTTAGGTACTACAAATTCATGCGTAGCTGTAATGGAAGGTGGAGAGCCTACTATAATAGCTAATATAGAGGGAAATAGAACAACACCATCTATAGTAGCATTTACAAAGGATGGAGAAAGACTTGTTGGTGAAACTGCAAAAAGACAAGCCATAACAAATCCTGATAGAACAATAGCTTCAATAAAAAGAAAAATGGGTTCAGATTTTAAAGTAAATATAGATAGTAAAGATTATTCACCAGAAGAAATATCAGCTATGATTTTACAAAAAATCAAAGCAGACGTGGAAAGTTACTTAGGTGAAACTGTAACTGAAGCAGTAATTACAGTACCAGCATACTTTACAGATAGCCAAAGACAGGCTACAAAAGATGCTGGAAAGATAGCAGGATTAGAAGTAAAAAGAATTATAAATGAGCCAACAGCAGCAGCTCTTGCTTATGGAATGGATAAAGAGCAAGGACAACATAAGATTATGGTATTCGACTTAGGCGGAGGTACTTTTGACGTATCTATACTAGAACTTGGAGATGGAGTATTTGAAGTATTAGCTACTCGTGGAAATAATAATCTAGGTGGAGATGACTTTGACGAAACCATAGTAAACTATATAGCAGATCAATTCAAGAAAGAAAATGGAATAGATTTAAAACAAGATAAAATGAGTCTACAAAGATTAAAAGAAGCTGCAGAAAAAGCTAAAAAAGAATTATCTTCAACTATGTCAACAAATATAAATCTTCCATTTATTACTGCTACTCAATCAGGTCCATTACACTTAAATATGGACATTACAAGGGCAAAATTCAATGAATTAACTTCTAACCTAGTTGATAAAACATTAGAGCCTGTTAAGGAAGCATTAAAAGATTCAGGTTTACAAGCTTCTGATATAGAAAAAGTACTTTTAGTTGGTGGGTCAACTAGAATTCCAGCTGTTCAAGATGCAGTTAAAAAGTTAATCGGCAGAGAACCTCAAAAGGATATTAACCCAGATGAATGTGTTGCTTTAGGTGCAGCAATACAAGGTGGAGTTCTTGCTGGAGAAGTTAAGGATATACTTTTATTAGACGTTACCCCTCTTTCCTTAGGTATTGAAACATTAGGTGGAGTAACTACTAGATTAATTGAGAGAAATACAACTATACCAACTAAAAAGAGCCAAACGTTTACTACAGCAGCAGATAATCAAACATCAGTAGATATTCACGTTTTACAAGGTGAACGTCAAATGGCAAGTGACAATACTACTTTAGGAAGATTCCAATTAACTGGATTACCACCAGCACAAAGAGGAGTTCCACAAATAGAAGTAACTTTTGATATAGATGCTAACGGTATTGTAAATGTAAGTGCAAAAGACTTAGGTACAGGAAAAGAGCAAAGAATAACTATAACTGCTTCAACTAAGCTTTCAGATGATGAAATAGAAAAGAAAGTAAGAGAGGCAGAACAATTTGCAGAAGAAGACAAAAATAGAAAAGAAACTATTGAAATAAGAAATAATGGAGATAATTTAGTTTATCAAACTGAAAAAACTTTAAAGGAAGTAGAAGGAAAAATCGGGGCAGATGAAAAAGAAAAAGTTGAATCCAAATTAGAAGAGCTTAAGAAAGCACTAGAAGGAGACAACTACGATGAAATCAAACAAAAAACTGAAGAATTAACTGAAGTATTCTATTCTATATCCCAAAAGATGTATGAAAACACTGGAGCTAATCCAGAAGGTAATCAAGACTCAAATGATGATGTAGTAGATGCAGATTACGAAGTAGTAGATGAAGAATAAAAAATAGATAAATATATGAGCTAAATCATTTGATTTAGCTCATATATTTGATATAATTGTATGAGGAAATTTAAAGGTTGGTGAAATGATGAGGGATTACTATGAAATCTTAGGTATAGGGAAAGATGCATCAGAAGATGAAATCAAGAGAGCCTATAGAACCTTAGCGAAAAAGTATCATCCAGATTTAAATCCAGACAATGAAGAAGCAGAAGCAAAATTTAAAGAAGCAAATCAAGCTTACGAGATATTAAGTGATCCAGAGAAAAGATCTAGATATGATAGATTCGGACACGCAGGAGTAGATCCTCAAGCAGGAGGATATGGTGAAGGCTTTGGTGGATTTGGTGATATTTTTGAAGATATATTTGATATGTTTGGTGGTGGATTTAGTAGAGGGTCTAGGCGAAATGGACCAACTAAAGGTAATGATTTAAGATATGACTTAAATCTAGAGTTTAAAGAAGCAATATTTGGAACAGAAAAGGAAATACAAATTAGAAGAACAGAAAATTGCAGTACTTGTAGTGGAACAGGAGCAAAACCAGGTACAGCAAAAGAGACTTGTAAGACCTGTAATGGTAGAGGAGAAGTTAGATATGCTCAACAAACTCCCCTTGGACAATTTGTAAGAACTTCAACTTGTGATAGATGTAATGGAACAGGAGAAATCATTAAAGAAAAATGTAACAGCTGTAATGGTTCTGGAAAAGAAATAAAAAGTAAAAAGATTAAGATTAAAATTCCAGCAGGTGTAGATAATGAGTCTATTATATCCATGAGGGGAGAAGGCGAATCTGGAGATAAAGGTGGACCTAGCGGAGATTTATATATATATATAAATGTAGCTGAAGACCCTATATTTAATCGTGTTGGAAACAATATATACTTCACTATGCCTATTACATTTACAGAAGCGGCTTTAGGAGCAGAAATAGAAGTACCAACATTAGAAGGTATAACAAAATATACTATTCCAGAAGGAACTCAGACAGGAACTGAATATAGACTTAAAAACATGGGAGTTCCATATCTTAGAGGCCATGGAAGAGGAGACTTACTCTTTACTGTAGAAGTATCTGTTCCTACTAAACTATCAGAAAAACAAAAAGAATTATTAAGGGATTTTGCAAAAGAAACTGGAGAACATATTAAAGAACATAAAAAAGGTTTTTTTGATAAGGTAAAAGATGCCTTTAACTAACAATCACTATATGGTGATTGTTTTTAAAATCATAAAGATTGTTACATGATGGTTAGGGTATAATTATTTTAAACTAAAAAGGATGTGTATTTATGAACTGGACGGAAGTTAAAATAAGAACTACTGCCGAATTAGAAGATTTAATATCAAGTATCTTGTATGATGCAGGGGCTACAGGACTTGCCATAGAAGATCCACGGGATATTCTTGAACTATCTAAGTATAAGGAAAATTGGGATTTTGTGGATCCAAACTTAATCAACATAGAATCAGATGATATATTTATTAAAGCCTATTTCTCAGAACAAGAAAATGTAAAGGAAATAATCGAAGAAATAAGAATTAGAATGGAAGACAATCCTGTCATAGCCTTAGCATCGAATGAAATCAATATATCTGTTATAAACGATGAAGATTTTGCAGACTCTTGGAAAAAGTATTATAAACCCCTTAGAATAGGTAAGAAAATAGTAATTAAACCTTCTTGGGAAGAATGCACATTGGAAGAAGAAGATATATTAATTGAATTAGACCCAGGAATGGCTTTTGGTACGGGAACCCATGAAACTACTATGATGTGTACTGAGGCTTTAGAAGAATATGTAAAATCAGGAGATATAGTATATGATATTGGCTGTGGTAGTGGTATACTTAGTATAGTTGCAGCTAAACTAGGTGCGGAGAAAGTAGTAGGAGTAGACTTAGATGAAGTATGTGTAAAAGTATCTAACGAAAATATAGAGTTAAACAATGTAAGTGATATTGTAGAAATTAAAAACGGTAATTTACTAGATGTAGTAGAAGGTAAGGCTAATATAATAGTATCCAACATAATAGCAGAAATAATTGCAAAAATGACAAAGGATTTAAAAGCATATCTAAAGGATAATGGAATATTTATTACATCAGGCATTATTGTAGAAAAAATTGATTTAGTGGAGAAAGCATTATTGGAGAATGGATTTAAAGTATTAGAAATCAAGAAGAAAAATAGTTGGGCTTGTATTGTAGCAACTAATAATTAGGTGAAAAAATGCATAGATTTTTTGTTGAAAAGGAACAAATACAAGAAGATGTTATAGAGATAATTGGTACTGATGTAAAGCATATAAAAGACGTTTTGAGAATGAAGACAGATGAAAAAATTGAGATTGGATCAAATGGAATAACGTATACTTGTGAAATAAGCTCTATGGACAAGAATAAAATTATTGCAAAAATAATAGACAAAAGAGAAGGAACTAACGAATCAGATATAAATATTACCTTGTATCAAGGATTAGCCAAGGGAAATAAAATGGATTTAATCATACAAAAATGTACGGAAATAGGAATAAAGGAATTCTATCCATTGGCAAGTCATAGGTCAGTAATGAAAATAAAAGACATAAAAAAGGAGCAATCTAAAGTAGAGAGATGGAATGTCATAGCAGATGAAGCTGCAAAGCAAAGTAAAAGAGATATTCTTCCAAAGGTAAGAAATATTTTATCCTTTGATGAAATGATAGATATGTTAAAGGATAAAGAAAATATAATTGTACCCTATGAAGATGAAAAACAAGAAACCATCAAAATTGGATTAAAAGATGTAAAAGGAAATGATATACATCTAGTAATTGGTCCTGAAGGCGGATTTGAACCTGATGAAATAGAGAAACTAAATGAGATAGGAGCCAAAATAGTAACTTTAGGACCTCGTATACTTAGAACGGAAACAGCTGGAATTGTGTCAGCTACAATAATACTTTATGAACTTGGAAATTTGGGAGTGATTTAATGAAAAAAGTAGCTTTTTATACCCTAGGTTGCAAAGTAAATCAATATGAAACGGAAGCCATGGAAGAAATATTTGAAAAGGACAACTATACAGTTGTAAATAGTGAGGAAATAGCTGATATATATGTAATAAATACTTGTACAGTAACAAATTTATCTGATAGAAAATCAAGGCAATTTATATCTAGGGCAAAAAAGTTAAATCCCTATGCCATAATTGCAGTAGTAGGGTGTTATTCCCAAGTATCTCCTGAGGAAGTGTCCAAAATTGAAGGAGTAGATATTATTATGGGCACTACTGAAAGAAGTAGAATACTGGAATTATGTGAAGAAGTAAAGGAAAAAAATGAGAAGATAAATATAGTTAGAAATGTAAAAACACAAAAAGAATTTGAAACTATAAATATAGACGAAATAAAGTCTAAGACTAGAGCTTATATAAAAATTCAGGATGGTTGTAACCAATTTTGTTCTTATTGTATAATTCCATATGCTAGAGGACCCATAAGAAGCAGAAGTCTTGATGAGATAATTAAAGAAACCGAAAAACTATCTAAGGCTGGTTTTAAGGAAATAATCTTAGCTGGAATTCATGTAGCTTCCTATGGTAAAGATATAGATAAAACTCCTTTAACTGGGGTATTAAAAGAAGTAGCTAAAGTAGATGGTATAGAAAGAATTAGGCTTAGTTCTTTAGAGCCTACTTTAATAGATGAAGAATTTATGAAGACAATAATAGATATAGGAAAGGTATGCGACCATTTTCATTTATCACTACAGTCAGGTTCGGATACAGTTCTTAAAAGAATGAATCGAAAATACACTACTTCTCAGTATAGAGATATTGTAAAGTTAATAAGAAAGTATATGCCAAATGCAGGAATTACAACAGATATAATAGTAGGTTTTCCAGGAGAAACAGATAAAGAATTTGCTGAAACCCTAGAATTCGTAAAAGATATTAGATTTTCTAAAATTCACGTATTTAAATATTCTCCGAGAAATGGTACTCCTGCGGCAGAGTATAAGGAACAAGTAGATGGAAATATTAAAAATAGTAGATCAGAAAGACTGATATCCTTAGGAGAGGAATTAATGCTTGAGTTTAACCAAGGCTTTATAGGAAAAAAACTCTCTGTATTATTTGAAGAAGAAAGTAAAAAAGAAAAGGATTTTATAGAAGGATATACTACAAATTATATTCGTGTAAAATCTAAAAAAGAAAGTCATAATATAGGTAGTATAATGGATATAAAAATAAAGGATACTAAAGATGATTTTTTAATTGGTGAATAAATCTATTATATATTATAATTAAGGTGGTGAACTAATTGACGAATTGTTTGTTTTGCAATATAATTAAAGGTGAGATACCTAGTAACCTAATCTATGAAGATGAAGAGGTTATAGCCTTTGAAGATATTAATCCTCAAGCACCAGTACATTTTCTTGTAATACCTAAAGAACATATACAATCAGCAGCTTACATAGATGAAAATAATAAAAATATTATGGGTCATATATTATTTATAGTATCTAAGATAGCAAAAGAAAAGGGATTAGAGGAAGGTTATAGGATAGTAAACAACTGTGGTATAGATGGTGGGCAAACTGTAGAACATATACATTTTCATGTATTAGGTAAAAGAAAAATGTTATGGCCACCAGGCTAAATACTAGTTGAAATATTTAATATTTTAATGTATAATAATCTAGTGTGTATGCCCAGTAGTTATAGTATGAAAGTACTCTTGCAGTGGAGAGAGGAGGGAGAAGTCGATGTCAGAAATTAAAGTTGGAGAAAACGAGTCTCTTGATAATGCATTAAAAAGATTTAAAAGACAATGTGCACGTGCTGGCATTTTAGGTGAAGCTAGAAAAAGAGAGCACTATGAAAAGCCAAGCGTTAAACGTAAAAAGAAATCCGAAGAAGCCAGAAGGAAAAAACACTCTAAATTTTAATTGAGAAGGTGGAAGTAATGTCCCTTAAAGAAAAGTTAATGGAGGATTTAAAAGACTCCATGAGAAGTAAAGACACAATTAAAAAGAATACTATTACTATGATAAGGGCAGCTATAAAGCAAAAAGAAGTAGATGAAAGAATAGATGTATCTGAAGAGGCCATACTAGAAATCATATCTAAGCAATTAAAAGAAAAGAGAATGGCTATTGAAGAATTTAAAAAAGGACAACGTGAAGACTTAGTTCAATTAACAGAAAATGAAATAGATATTCTTTTAGAATATCTACCTAAACAACTTTCAGAAGAAGAAGTAGAAGAAATAGTAGCTGAAGCTATCAAGGAAATAAATGCAACTTCTATGAAAGATATAGGTTTAATAATGAAAACTGTAATGCCAAAGGTGAAAGGTAGAACTGATGGCAATATTGTAAATAAAATGATAAAGAAAATTCTTAATTAACCTGGGTATTTACCCAGGTTTTTTCACATATAAGTTCTTTAATGATATAATATTTATATAGCAAGGAATATTTTATATTAAATTTGAGAGTTATTTTTTAGATTTATGGGTAATAGTATTGTATAATATGTATTTTAGCACACATAATTAGGGGGTGTTGTAATGAAAAATAAATGGATAGTTGTATTTGTATTATTGATAATCTTAATTTTATCAAACTTTGTATATGCAGATAGTGATGCTCAAATAAGATGGGCCAATTATATTTCCAATCCTTATATTAGTAGCTTATTGCTAACAATAGGGCTTGTTGGATTGGTAATTGAAATTTTGACGCCAGGATTTGGTATTGGTGGTTTAATCAGTATAATAGGATTTGGTCTATATTTTGGAGGAAATTCCTTAGCGGGAAACTCAACTTGGTTCTCATTACTTCTGTTTGTCATAGGACTAATACTTTTAGTATTAGAAGCAATGGTACCAGGATTTGGACTTCCAGGTATAAGTGGAATAATATTGGTGGGGTTAGGTATAATTTTGGCTATGGATTCATTTGTTATAGCCTTGGCATCATTAAGTGTTGCCATAATAATAACTACCATTGTAACTGTAATTTTGATTAAAATGGGATTTAAAAGTGATGCACTTCATAAGATTATATTGGATACAGAATACAAAGATGAAAAAGGATTTTTATCGGTAGATTCTATGGATCAATATATGGATAAAGAAGGAATTAGTATAACGGAACTTCGCCCAGCTGGGTTTATAGAAATAGATGGAATAAAATTAGATGCTCTATCAGATGGTAGTTTTATTCCCAAAAATGTAGCTATAAAAGTATCGAGGGTAGAAGGTTCAAAAATATTTGTTAGGAGGGGTTAATATGGGTTCAGCATTTTTCCCAATAGGTTTTGCATTATTTATTATAATTGTTGTAATGCTTTTCTTTTCATTTGTGCCAGTTGGACTTTGGATTACAGCATTTTTCTCAGGAGTTAAAATATCCATGTCTACACTTATAGGTATGAGACTTAGAAGGGTAGCTCCATCTAGATTAGTAAATCCAATGATTAAAGCTACAAAAGCAGGATTAGTTATTAGAATCAACGAATTAGAGGCTCATTATTTAGCAGGAGGAAATGTAAATACTTTAGTAGATGCCTTGATCGCAGCACAAAGAGCAAATATTCCATTAGAGTTTGAAAGAGCTGCTGCTATAGATTTAGCAGGTAGAAATGTATTAGAGGCAGTTCAGGTATCAGTTAATCCTAAGGTTATAGAGACTCCACAAATAGCTGCAGTGGCTAAAGATGGTATAGAGGTAGTAGTTAAAGCAAGAGTAACTGTGAGAGCTAATATTGAAAGGCTAGTAGGGGGAGCAGGAGAAGAAACCATCATAGCCAGAGTAGGGGAAGGAATTGTAACTACTGTAGGTAGTTCAGACTCTCATAAGGATGTATTAGAAAACCCTGATAGAATATCAAAAACTGTACTTGATAAAGGGTTAGATTCAGGAACCGCTTTTGAAATACTTTCCATAGATATAGCAGATGTAGATGTGGGTAGAAATATAGGGGCTACACTTCAAATGGATCAAGCAGAGGCAGATAAGAAAATTGCAGAAGCTAAGGCGGAAGAAAGAAGAGCCATGGCAGTAGCTAAAGAGCAGGAAATGAAGGCAGAAGTACAGGCCATGAGAGCTAAAGTAGTAGAATCAGAGGCAGAAGTACCATTGGCCTTAGCGTCAGCTTTAAAATCAGGTAATTTAGGAGTTATGGATTATTATAATATGAGAAATATACTAGCAGATACAGATATGCGTTCATCAATATCTAAAATGACTGAAGACGATAAGAAGCAGAAATAAGGAGGGATATTATGTCCGGTCCTATACTATTCTTTATTTTTATTATCGTAACAGATTTAATTTTAAAATCTGTAAAGGATAAGCAAAAAATAGAAGAATCCAAGAAGAAAAGAATGCCAGAAATGAATAGACAACCTCAACAATCTAGAACCTTAGGAGATTTAAAAAAGATTTTAGATGAAGAACTTCAAAGGGAAAGGCAAAGAGGATTTTCTAAAAGACAAGATAAAACAATAGAAAAGAAGAATATTAGGGTAAGTACTAGAGAAAAAGCTGGTAATATAGACAGAGGGTTAAAAAGAGATAGGTATTCTGAAGAATCAAATAGTATGAATATTTCAGAAGACCTTGGAACTTTAGAGACACCCAGATCTATGGAATCATTAAACTCAACAAACATTGATGATAAAAAAGAAGAGTTAAGGGAAGATATTTTAAGAGGAATAATATTTTCTGAAATCTTATCTCCTCCTAAAAGTATACAAAACCAAAGGAGAAGCTTGTAAATTTTACAGGCTTCTTTATTATATGGAATAGTCTTTTTATAAAATGCATAGAATTTATCGGAGGGATTAATATGAAAAGACCATTAGAAAATGTAAAGTATACTATTTCAGAAGCTTTAGAACTGCCCATAGATATTATGATGGATTTACCAAGGTTAACGGTAATAGGTAATGTGGAGGCATCTCTATTAAATCACAAAGGAATAATAGAATATACTACAGAGACCATAAGGATAAATACAAAATCAGGAATATTTAAAATAACGGGAGAAGAGTTAGAAATAAAAACTATAATATCTGAAGAAATTATTATTACAGGTAATATTGAAAATATAGAAATTGTAGGCTAGGAGTGTTGATATGCTAGCTATAAAAATATGGAATTATTTTAGAGGATATGTTATTATTAGGGTTGAAGGGCTAACATTAGAGAGATTGTTAAATCTAGCAGCTACACATGATATCTATCTTTGGGATGTAAAAAGAGAAAATAATCTTGTATTGGAAATGAAATCCACAACTGGAGGATTTAAGGAACTAAGGGAAATCGTGAAAAAAGTAGGTTGTAGAGTAGAAATAAAACAAAAGGTAGGACTTCCATTTAGTATAATAAGATTAAAGGAAAGAAAAATGTTAGTCGTAGGTTTTTTAATGTTTTGGATGATGATTATATGGCTAACATCTACTATTTGGAATATAGAAATAATAGGAAATGAACAAACACCAAAGGAACATATAATTTCTTTGCTTAAGGATAACAATATAAATATAGGCAAACTAAAATTTAATATGAATAAAGATGATATAAAATATATGCTAATAGATAATTATGATTATTTTTCCTTCGTTTCTGTAAATATAAAAGGAACTAAAATGACTATAGAAATAAAAGAACAAGATTTGCCACCTGAAAAAGTAGATAAATCATATCCATGCCATGTAGTGGCAAAGAAGAAAGGTGTTATAGTTAAAGTTGTACCTAGGAATGGTAAAGGGGTCGTGGAGAAAGGCCAAGTAGTTAATGAGGGAGAAATCCTTATAACAGGTATAATGGCTAATGAGAATATAGAGCAACAGACCTTAGTTCATGCAGAAGGAGAAGTAATGGCATTAACTAGATATAGTAGTATTATAAAAGAGCCTATAGTAAAAAATGAAGAAAGAGAAACAGGAAAAGTATATAAGGAAAAAGGAATTAAAGTTGGAGATAAAGGTATTGTTTTTATGAAAGGAAATATTCCTTTTACCAATTATAAAGAAATAGAAATAAAAAAAGATTTAATAAATCTTCAAAAATATAATATAAGTTTTCCAATTAAAACTGTAGACTATGAATATAGAGAAGTGGAGATAAAAGAAATCAAACAGAATCTAGATTTCTTAAAAAGAGACTCTCAAATTAAGGCTACAAAAGAAATAAATGAACAGTTACCTGAAAAGGCAGAAATACAGTCAAAAAATACTAGACATCAAGTAGATGGAAATATATTAACTACTCAAGTAATAGTAGAAGTCTTAGAGGATATAGGAAGAAAAGAGATAATAGAGAGCAAGATAGAGAACAAGGAGGAGTAAGTTTGACAAACAATATAGAAGAAAATAGTATTGTAATAGAAAACAATGAAATCACAAGAGAATTATTTGGAGATTTAGATGAAAATATTGCTATAATAAAAGAAGAATTGGGAATTAATATAGCAATTAGAGAAAATGAAATAAAACTATATGGGGATAGAGTATCTATAGATTTGGGAGAAAGCTTAATTTATAATTTAATTGAGATAATTAAAAAACAGGGAAAACTTGATAAACAAGAGCTTAGATACTCTATTAAACTTTTACTAGAGGGACAAGGAGAATATGTAAAGGAACTATTAAATGAAGTAGTTTGTGTTACAGCATCAGGAAAGAGTATTAAGCCTAAAACCATAGGGCAGAAAAAATATTTAGATGCAATTAAATCCAATGATATAGTATTTGGAATTGGACCAGCAGGTACAGGAAAGACTTATTTAGCCATGGCCATGGCAGTTCAAGCTTTCAAAAATAAAGAAGTAAGCAGAATAATTCTTACAAGACCTGCCGTTGAAGCTGGAGAAAGCTTAGGTTTTTTACCTGGTGATTTGCAGGAAAAAGTAGACCCATATCTAAGACCAATTTATGATGCTCTATTTGATATTTTAGGAGGAGAATCCTATGCTAGATATATTGAAAAAGGCGTAATCGAAGTAGCCCCTTTAGCCTATATGAGAGGTAGAACGCTGGACTCCTCTTACGTTATCTTAGATGAGGCTCAAAATACTACCAATGAACAAATGAAAATGTTTCTAACTCGACTTGGATTTGGTTCAAAGGCTATTATCACTGGAGATATAACTCAAATTGACTTGGCTAAAGGAAAGGAATCGGGACTTAAGGGTATAACAAAAATATTAAGAGATATTAGAGGAATAGATTTTATATATCTAACTAAGCATGATATAGTTAGACATCCTTTAGTTCAAAGAATAATAGATGCATATGAAAGATATGAAGATACTAAAGATAAATAAAAGTATAATGATGAACCTATGGGAATAAAAACTTTGGGATAATAGAAATAAAAGATAGAAAAAATAGGTTATTGCTTATAAGTGCTATAGCAATCTTTTTTTATAGCGAAATTCCATCATGGAAGAAAAATGGAGGTATAAACCATGGAAATATATATAGATAATAGACAGAATAAAGTAAAATTGGAAGATGGAATTGAAGAAATAATAGAGAATATAGTAAAGGAAGTCTTAGATTTAGAAGAAAAATCACTAGATTGCGAGGTCAGTCTATCATTTGTAGACAATGAGGAAATAAGGGATTTAAATAGAGAATACAGAGGTGTAGATAAAGAAACAGACGTATTGTCTTTTCCCATGGAAGATGAATTTTTTCAAGAAGGACCTACTTTATTAGGAGACATAATTATTTCCTTGGAAAAGGCACTGGAACAATCACAAGATTTTGGACATTCTTTATACAGGGAAATAGCATATTTAACAGCTCATTCTATGTTTCACTTACTGGGATATGATCATATGGAAGAGGATGAAAAAGGTATAATGAGAACAAAAGAAAAAGAAGTAATGAAAAGATTAGAGATATTCAAAGAAAACAAAGGGGATTAAAATATGAAGAGAAAGTCCATAATTGATAGTTTCAATTTTGCAGTTTCAGGGATTATCATAGCCCTAAAGACTGAGAAAAATATGAAAATACACTATGCCATTGCCATTGGAGTTATAATTTTAAGTCTTTTCTTTGACTTTTCAAGGGTGGAGTTTCTTTTATTATTATTTTCCATAACTTTAGTTGTCGTTGCTGAAATGGTAAATACGGCATTAGAAAGAGTAATAGATTTAATTACACAGGACTACCACCCCTTGGCACGTTTAGTAAAGGATGTGGCAGCAGGTGCAGTCTTGATTGCAGCTATAAACTCTATAATAGTAGGATATTTACTTTTCTTCGATAGATTAAGTGAGTATACAAATTTATTATTATTTAAAATAAGGAGATCACCTATTCATCTTACTTTTGGGGCATTATTAGTAGTTATACTTTTAACCATAGGGCTTAAAGCCAAATTCTATAGAGGACATGGTACACATTTTCAAGGGGGAACAGTAAGTGGTCACTCAGCAGTATCCTTTTGTATAGCCACAATAATAGCATTTCTGGCACAAAATATGTTAATTACTACCCTAACTTTTTCTCTAGCTATTTTAGTGGGAGAAAGCAGAATTGAAGGAAAGATACATAGCCTCATGGAGGTAATACTAGGTGGAATATTAGGAATATTAATAGGAGTTTTAGTATTTCAAATCATAGGATAAGGGGGACAAAAATGAAACTAAAGACAAAAATTATTTTATTAGCAGTTTGTATAGCTTTAGTGTCAACTGGATGTAAAAAGGAAAAAATAGAAGAATCAATAGGATTAGAAACGCCAGATGATGAAGCAAAAGAAATTCAGGAGGAAGAACCAGAAAAAGTAGGTGTACCTTCACCTTTGAGTGGAATATATGCAGAGGAATCAAAAATAAATAGAAGACCTGTAGCAATCATGTTTGATAATCATAATGGTGCTAGATGGCAATCTGGATTAAAGGATGCAGAAATAGTATATGAAGCTTTAGTTGAGGCTCCTTACACTAGATATATGGGTATATATTTAATAAATGATCCAGAATCTATAGGACCTATTAGATCAGCTAGACCCTATTTTATAACATCTGCTTTAGAATATGATGCTGTTTATGTTCATGTAGGTGGAAGTGCACAGGCAAAAACAGATATTAAATCTTTAAAAATAGCAGATATAGACGGATTAAGTAGTTCCAATAAAGTGTTTTGGAGAAAATCTCATAAAAAAATGCCTCATAATCTATACTCAAGTATGGAGGTTTTAAGGACAACGCAAGAAGAAAGAAAGTATAGATTAGACGGAGAGTATAAGCCTTTTAAATTTAATGAGGATGATATGGAAATAGAAGGTAATATTGCCAATAATATTATTATTAAATATAGGAAGAATAATACTACAGAGTATAATTACGATACTGAAAATAAAATTTATACTAGAAAGAAAGATGATAAATTTCATATAGATGAATCAGATGAGACCCCTATTGTAGCTAAAAATATAATAATTCAAGAAGCAAAAACAAAAGTATTAGATAATGAAGGTAGGCTAGATATTCAATTGACAGGAGCAGGAGAAGGAAAATATATAACCAATGGTAAAGTAATAGATATAAGATGGGCAAAGACATCGAGAAATGATAAAACCATATATACAAATTTAGAAGGAGAAGAGATAACTTTAAATCCAGGGGTAACATGGATTCAAGTTGTTGAACCAAAAACAGAGATTGAAATAGAGTAGTGTTAATTGATAAAAAAGGAGGTATTTCATTGGATATAAAAGGATTAATAAGGAAAGCCTTAGAGGTTCAAAAAAGAGCATATGTGCCATATTCAAAATTTCATGTTGGAGCAGCTTTATTAACTGAAGATGATGAAATATTTACAGGATGCAATATAGAAGTAGCATCATATTCAGCTACATTATGTGCAGAGAGAACTGCCATATTTAAAGCAATATCTGAAGGACATAAAAATATAAAGGCAATAGCCATTGTAGGAGATACAGATTTTACTTATCCCTGTGGAATCTGTAGGCAAGTAATTAGGGAATTTGGCAAGGATGCTAAAATAATTATAGCAAAATCTGAAGATGAGTATAGAGAATATACATTGGAAGAACTATTACCACATAGTTTTGGACCAGATGATTTAGAGGAAGCGAAAAACAGGAGTGAAAATAATGTATAAATCAGGATTTGTAACTGTAATAGGAAGACCAAACGTTGGAAAATCAACTTTGTTAAATCAAGTCATAGGGGAAAAAATATCTATAATATCAGACAAGCCTCAAACTACAAGAAATAAAATACAATTAGTATATACAGAGGAAAACAGTCAGATAGTCTTTCTTGATACCCCAGGTATTCAGATGCCTAAAAACAAATTAGGCGAATATATGTTAAAGATTTCAAAAAGCACCTTAGAAGAAGTAGATGTAGTTACATTTATGGTAGATGATAGTATGGAAATTGGTACTATGGATAACTTAATCATAGAGGATTTAAAGAAAATATCTACTCCCATGGTTTTATTAATCAATAAAACAGATAGATTAACGGAAGAAGAAGTATTACAATTAATAGATAAATATGATAAAATGGATATGTTTGAAGATATAATACCTATATCCGCCCTAAATAATAATAATATAGAACGATATATAGAAGTATTGAAAAGTAAATTACCAGAAGGACCTCAATATTTTCCAGAAGATATGATAACAGATCAACCAGAAAGATTTGTCATATCTGAAATCATAAGGGAGAAGGCATTACTTAGTTTGGAAGAAGAAGTTCCCCATGGAATTTATGTTTCTATAGATGGAGTAAAGGAAAGGGAAAACAAGGATATAATAGATGTTTTTGCTAATATATACTGTGAAAAAGACTCCCATAAGGGCATAGTAATAGGTAAACACGGATCAAAGCTAAAGGAAATAGGACAAAATGCAAGAATGGATATAGAAGCTCTATTAGGAAGCAAGGTAAATCTCCAACTTTGGGTTAAAGTAGAAAAGAACTGGAGAGAAAGAGAAAATAAAGTAAAATACTTTGGATATAAATAATTAGGAATAGAAATGATAAGAACAGAAGGTATAGTTTTAAAAGAAATTAGATACAAAGATACATCTAAGATATTGAGTATTTATACGAAAAAATATGGAAAGATAAGTGTAATGGCTAGAGGGGCCTACAGGCCTAAATCTCAAATCATAGCTAATACTCAAGCTTTTTCTTATAATGAATATCAACTTCATAGAGGAAAAAACTTTTTTTATCTAAATCAAGCTGATATAATAGAATCTTTTTATTCCATAAGGGAAAAAATAGAGAGAGTAGGCTTTGGATACTATCTCCTTGAATTAATTGATAAATCCATACCAGATGAGCAAGAAAATCATAAAATATTTGACCTTCTACTAAAGGGATTAACTATATTATCTAAACTAGATAGGGAATATTTTAAATTTATTACAGCCTATGAGTTAAAATTCATATCATTTTTAGGATATAAACCATATCTAAATAAATGCGTATTATGTGGGAGAACTAATACAAATAATGTAAAGTTTAGTATACAAGAAGGTGGAATAATTTGCAGTAATTGTTTTGCCTTTAATTCTCCAAGTATTTATATAAATAAGGAGATGTACGAAGGTATGAACTCTCTTTTATATAGTCCCCTTGAGGATGTAGACAAAGTTATTATTTCAAAGGATTCTCTTTATAAATTACATGAAATTATGGTAGAATATATACTATATAATATAGATAGACAGAAATTTAATTCCTTAAATCTGATAAATTCTTTAGATGAGGAGCATATTTAAGTATCAGGGACTTGACAAAAAAATCAAATTTTGCTAAATTATTAATCATATAAAATCTATATACGATGATGAAGAAAGGGACAATAGAGATTATCTAAGCGAGTCTAGGATGGTGTGAGCTAGATATAATTAATATTGAATAAGGCACTTCTGAGTATACTTTATAAAGAGAATACTCCCTTGGGAGTATTAAGTAGGGTGGAACCGCGGAAGTAGACCTTTCGTCCCTATAGGGATGCTAAGGTTTTTTTGTTTTCATAAATTGTTAAACTAAGGAGGGTTTTGTATGTATTTTCAGGATTTAATGCTGAAATTACTAAATTATTGGGGAAATAAAGGATGTGTAATATTAGAACCGTATGATGTGGAAAAAGGAGCGGGAACTATGAATCCGCACACTTTTTTAAGGGCACTTGGACCAGAGCCATGGAAGGTTGTATATGTTGAGCCTTCAAGGAGACCTGCCGATGCTAGATATGGAGAAAACCCACATAGAGTTTATCAGCATCATCAACTTCAGGTAATTCTTAAGCCATCTCCTGAAGATGTACAAGAAATGTATTTAGATAGCTTAAAAGCCATAGGAATTGATCCTCTTAAACATGACATTAGATTTGTAGAGGACAACTGGGAAGCGCCAACCCTAGGAGCATGGGGATTGGGATGGGAAGTATGGCTAGATGGTATGGAGATCACTCAATTCACATATTTTCAGCAGGTAGGAAGTATCAACTGTGAATTGGAATCAGCTGAATTGACTTATGGACTAGAAAGAATAGCCATGTATTTACAAGATGTAGACAATATATTCGATATAAAATGGAATGAACATTATACTTATGGAGATATATTCAACAAAGCTGAATATGAGCAATCTGTATATAGTTTTGAAAAAGCAGATATTGATACTCTAAAAGGATTATTTAATACCTATGAAACGGAAGCGCAAAGGGTATTAGATGAAGGGCTTGTTCTGCCAAGCTATGACTATGTTCTTAAATGTTCCCATACATTTAATATATTAGATGCAAGAGGGGCCATATCTGTATCTGAAAGGACAAATTATATAGGAAGAGTAAGAAGTCTAGCAAGAATAGTTGCAGCCAAATATATTGAACAAAGGAAAGAAATGGATTATCCTCTACTGAAGAAGGAGGGTCATAGTAATGAGTAAAAAATATTTGTTAGAAATAGGCGTAGAAGAATTACCAGCAAGGTTAGTTGGAGATGCTTTAGAACAATTAAAAACTAATACTGAAAATTTATTTAAAGATGAAAGAATAAACTATGAAAATATAAATGTTTACTGCACTCCTAGAAGACTAAGTTTAATAGTTGAAGGATTAGATGCAAAACAAGAGGACTTAAAAGAAAAAGTAAAAGGACCAACAAAGAAAATAGCATTTGATGAAAACGATAGTCCAAGTAAGGCATTATTAGGATTCATGAGAGGCCAAGGAATAGACTTAGGAGCAATATATACTGAAGAATATAACGGTGTAGAATATGTTTATGCAGATGTAGTAAAGGCTGGTAAAACCATAGAAGAAATTTTAAATTTAAATATGCCTAATATAATAAAGATGATTAATTTTCCTAAATCCATGAGATGGGGAGGAAAGAATATAAGATTTGCTAGACCTATTAGATGGTTAGTTTCTTTATTAGATGATAAGATAATTTCTTTTGACTTAGAAGGAATAATAGCATCTAATATTACAAAGGGTCATAGATTCCTAGGAAGTGGAAAAATAGAAGTACCTAGCGTAGATGAGTACATGGAAATTTTAAGGAAAAACTTTGTAATATTAGACCAAGAAGAAAGAAAAGATATTATTAAATACGGGTCTGAAAAGCTGGTAAAAGAAAAAGGTGGTAATTTACCACAAGATGAAAGTCTTTTGGATGAAGTAACTAATATAGTAGAATATCCTACTCCTATAATAGGAAGAATAAAAGAAGAATATCTTTCTCTGCCTAAAGATGTAATCATAACTCCTATGAAGGAACAATTAAGATTTTTTCCGGTATTAGACGATAAAAATAGATTATTACCTTATTTCATTACTGTGAGAAATGGAAACGAAGAATATATAGAAACAGTTGTAAAAGGAAATGAAAAGGTGCTTGGTGCTAGATTAGAAGATGCTAAGTTTTTCTATATGGAGGATATTAAAAGTCCGTTAGAATCCTATGTAGAGGAGCTTAAGAAAATAACCTTCCAGGATAAATTAGGGACATTGTATGATAAGACTAAGAGAATTCAAAGCTTAGGTGTAAAAGTAGGAGAATACTTAGAAGTAGGAGAAGAAACAGAAAAGAATATAGAAAGAGCGGGATATTTATCTAAGGCAGATCTAGTTACAAAGATGGTAACTGAGTTTACAGAGCTTCAAGGTAAAATGGGTATGGAATATGCTAAGACCTCAGAAGAAAATGAAATAGTTAGCTTAGCTATATTTGAACAATATTTACCTAGATTTGCAGGGGATGAACTTCCAACTACTACAGCAGGTGCGATTTTAAGCATTGCAGATAAAGTAGATACTATAGCTGGATTATTTGCCATAGGAATTCATCCAACAGGTTCTCAGGATCCATTTGGATTAAGACGTCAAGCCCTTGGGATTATAAATATAATATTAGATAAAAAGTTAAATATATCTATTAATGAATTAGTGGAAACAGCCCTTTATTTCTATGTAGATATAAATGGATTGGCTTTTGATTATGAAAAGGTGAAGCAAGAGATAATTGAATTTTTAAATGGAAGAATAAGAAATATGTTTATAGATATTGGTATTAGATATGATATTGTAGATGCAGTAATTGGAACAAATATAGATGATGTCTATGATATGAAAATAAGAGCCAATAAATTAAATGAGTGGTTGAAGAAAGAAGGACTATCAGAAATACTATCTGCATTTAACAGAGTATCGAATTTAGCTGAAAAGGCGATTTCAGATGAAGTACAGAGAAATTTACTTACAGAAGATGAAATCGAATTATATGAGAAATTTAATAATGTAGAGGAAAAGGTAAATAATTTACTTCTTAAAAAAGAATATGATAAGGCACTAGATCAATTAGTAGTATTAAAAGAGCCTATAGATAATTTTTTTGAAAGAGTAATGGTAATGGTAGATGATGAAAAGTTAAGAAATAATAGGTTAGGATTATTAAAGAAAATATACGATACAATGGTTCAAATTTGTGACTTATCAAAGATAGTAAATAAATAACCCTTACTTATATTTTTAGACAATAAAAATATTGGGGGTGGATACTATTATTCAATTAAGTGAAAGACAAGAAAAGATAATTGACATAGTTAAAGAAAATCAGCCTATTACGTCTGAGGCTATTGCTAGTATGTTAAAACTTACAAGATCAACTTTAAGACCAGATTTGGCTATTTTGACCATGTCTGGGATACTGGATGCAAGGCCAAAGGTAGGATATTTTTATACGGGAAAAACTAGTCTTTCTTATATTTCAGAAAAGATAAAGAGTATAAAAGTTTCGGATATAAAATCCATGCCAGTAATAGTGGATGAAACCATTAGCATCTATGATGCCATAGTACTGATGTTTATAGAAGATGTAGGTTCTATTTATGTTACATCTAAAGGCTTGTTGTCAGGTGTAGTATCAAGGAAAGATTTCTTAAGAAATGCCATAGGTGGTATTGATTTAAATAAAATGCCCATTGGTATGATAATGACAAGAATGCCTAATATAGTTTATGTTGAGCCAGAAGATAGTGTTTTAGACGCAGCAATTAAGTTAATAGATCATGAAATAGATAGTTTGCCTGTAATAGAAGAAAATGTAGAAGCAAAAGGTTATAAAGTATTAGGTAGAATAACAAAAACAACAATAACAAGGCTATTCGTAGAATTAGGTAATAATGATTAAGGGGGCATAATTATGGACAAAAGCTTAACAATTTACGTACTGTCAGACTCCATAGGGGAAACGGGGGAATTATTAGCACGTGCAGCTTTAAGTCAATTTAACTCAGGAAGATATGAAGTTAGAAGATTCCCCTTTATTACAGCAGAAGATCAGATAATGGAAATATTCGAGGAAGCTAAAAATGAACCTAGTGTTATAGTCTATACAATAGTAATAGAGGAGTTAAAAAGCTTTATAAAACTTAAGGGACAGGAGTTTAATATTCCAACAGTAGACTTAATGACTCCAACTTTAAATGCAATTGAATCCATTCTTGAGTACCAGCCAAAGCGTGAATCAGGATTAATTAGAAGATTAGATGAAAATTACTTTAGAAAAGTTGAAGCTGTTGAGTTTGCTGTAAAATATGATGATGGGAAAGACCCAAGGGGAATAAAGAAATCAGATATTGTATTGGTGGGTATATCTAGAACATCTAAAACGCCTTTAAGTATGTATCTAGCACATAAGAACTTTAAGGTAGCAAATGTACCTTTAGTTCCAGAGGTACCAGCTCCAAATGAATTATTTCAAAAAGATAATAAAAGGATCATTGGACTTATTGCAAATTCAGCCAAACTAAATGAAATTAGGCAGGAAAGATTAAAATCATTAGGGCTAGGGGACAATGCAAATTATGCCAATATAGATAGAATTAATTTAGAATTAGAATATTCTAGGGAAATAATGGATAAACTTGGTTGTATGGTAATAGATGTATCCTATAAAGCTATTGAAGAAACAGCAGGTTTTGTGATAGAATATATGAAGAAAAACTTTGGAGATAAGATATTCCAATAGAAGTGTTTTAAAAACACTTCTATTTTATTTAAAAATAAAATTTATTTTATATAAAAAGAAGGATTATTGAAACTTATGTTGTATATATATATTATAGATAAATGATGTATTAGAGGGGTAAATAATGAATATAAGATTAAGGATAGAAAAGGCAGAAAAAAATAATTTATCTCAATATGCCATGCTTAGCCAAAACTCAAAGGGAAGAAAAAGTTTTGAAGAAAAATGTACTATGCGAACGGACTTTCAAAGAGATAGGGATAGAATAATCCACTCTAAATCTTTTCGCAGGTTAAAACATAAGACACAAGTATTTATAGCACCAGAGGGAGATCACTTTAGAACAAGACTAACCCATACTCTTGAGGTGGCACAAATAGGAAGGACTTTAGCAAGAGCCTTGAGATTAAATGAAGACCTGGTAGAAGCCATATCACTAGGCCATGATTTAGGACATACACCCTTTGGACATACAGGAGAAAGGGTATTAAATGAACTACATCCTAGGGGCTTCAATCATAATGAGCAATCCATACGAGTAGTAGATTTTTTAGAACGTAAGGATGATAAAATAGGACTAAATCTAACTTATGAAGTAAGAGAAGGCATAATAAATCATTCTGGCAAAAAAACCTCCAATACTTTAGAGGGACAATTAGTCAAATATTCAGATAGAATAGCTTATATTAATCACGATATAGACGATGCCATAAGAGCAGGAGTCATTAAAAGAGAGAGTTTACCAAAGAATTCTGTAGAAATTTTGGGAAAAAGTCACGGTGAAAGAATAAATACCATGATTTTAGATATAATTAAGAATAGTATAGAAAAAGATGTTATAAAGATGAGTGACGATGTAGGAGAGGCAACAAATGCCTTGAGAGATTATATGTTCCAAAATGTATATCTTAACAATAATGCAAAGTCTGAAGAATATAAAGCAGAATATGTTATAGAACAGTTATATAAATATTATTTTAAAAATATAGATGCACTACCACAAGAACATTTAAAAATTTATAAGAATATAGATTGTGATATAGAGGATATTATATGTGATTATATAGCAGGAACAACAGATAGATATGTAGTAAATTTATTTAATAATATATTTTTACCTAAGCCATGGCAAAAATATTAAAAAAAAAGAAGGATTTTTAAACTTTATGTCGAATATATTCTTATGAGGTAAAATCATTAGAAAAGATAATGGTAGGTGAGGTATTTAGGTGATAATATGACAAGTTATATAAATGATGAAACAATTGAAAAGGTACGTGAGTCTTCTGATATAGTTAATATTATTTCAGAATATGTTCAGCTGAAAAGAACAGGTGGGAACTATGTGGGATTATGTCCTTTTCATAATGAAAAAACTCCTTCATTTTCAGTATCAGATACAAAGCAATTTTTCCACTGCTTCGGCTGCGGAGAAGGTGGGGATGCTTTATCTTTTATAATGAAAGTAGAAAATCTAGAATTTCCAGAGGCAGTTAAATTTTTAGCCAATAAGCTAGGTATTGCCATAGAGGAAACAAGTTCCAAAAATCAAAAAGTAATAGATGAAAAAAACAAAGCATATGAAATTAATAAGGAAACTGCAAGGTTTTTCTTTGGTAATTTAACTAAAACTGAAGTAGGGTTAAATTATTTATATAATAGAAAAATAAACAATAAAATTATAAAGCAGTTTGGTTTAGGATATTCCTTAAATAAATGGGATGATTTATATAAATATCTTAAGTTTAGGGGATATAAAGAACCAGATATTGAAAAATTAGGATTAATAGGTAAAAAATCAAATAATGATGGATATTATGATAAATTTCGAAATAGAATTATGTTCCCCATAATCGATACTAGAGGTAGGGTAATTGGTTTTGGTGGAAGGGTCTTAGATAATTCCATGCCTAAATATTTAAATTCTCAAGAAACTCCTGTATTTAATAAAGGAGAACATCTCTACGGACTAAATTTAGTAAATAAGTTTTCCGATAAAAAAAGAATAATATTAGTAGAAGGATATATGGATGTAATTACGCTATTTAGCAAAGGTATAGATTACGCCGTAGCCAGTTTAGGAACAGCTTTAACTGATAGACAAGCAAAATTATTGAAAAGATATGGAGAGAATGTATACATTTGTTATGATTCAGATCAAGCAGGAACAAATGCTACTAATAGAGCCATAGAAGTTTTATTGAAGGAAGGAATTGACCCTAAGATAATAAGTCTTGGAAAATATAAAGATCCAGATGATTTTTTAAAAGAAAATTCAATAAATGAATTTGAAAAAATAATAAATGAATCATTCAATCATATAGATTATAGAATTTATATTAATAAGAGAAAATATAATATAGAAGAAGCAGAAGGAAAAATAAAATTTACAATTGAAATTGCAAAGATAATAAAAAGACTAAAATCTCCTATAGAAAAGGATGTTTATATAAAAAAAATTTCCAAAGAAATGAATATATCAAAAGAAGCAATAGAAAAGGAAGTATTTGGTAATACTATAAAGCACGTAGGAAATAGCAACTTTAGAGAAAAGCCTAAAGTTGATGATAAATATAAAAGGGAGAATATAGCTCCAGTTAAAATTATATTACCTTCAGCTAGTCTTACAGCTGAAATTGATTTAATAAAACTAATGATTTTTGATAAGATTTATTTTGATATGATAATTAATGAGATTTCTTTGGATGAATACACAAATATAGAGTGTAAGAAAATCCTTGAAATAATAATTGATTTATATAATGAAAATGAAACTTTAAATGAAGATTTACTATATAAAATGTCAAAGGAGATACCTAATATAAGTGAAGAATTACTCCACTTAGTATTTGAAAAAAGAATAAAATTTTCACCAGAAGATGTGGAGCAAATGATAAAAGATTTGATTAATACAATTAAGGTAAATAAATTAAGAGATAAGAGAAATGAAGTGAAAGAAGAAATAGAAAAATTGGAAAATAAATCAGAGATGAATTCCAGTGAGAAAGAAGAATTTCTTCTACTATGTATGGAGCTAACTAAGTTAAACAAAGAACTAAACCTCATGAGACATGAGGATGGGAGGTAAGGCAGTTGGATCAACAAAATAAGGATAAAGATAAAGCAAAGATAAATGTGGCTAAGATGGAGGCAGTTAAAAAATTAATTGCCAAGGGAAAGAAAGAAGGAATGCTAACATATAGTGAATTAATAGAAGTATTAGAAGATATTAATATAGATGCGGAGCAAATAGATGAGATATATCAAAATCTAGAAGGCATGGGTATCGAAGTAGTTGGGGATAAGGAAGAAGAACTATTATTGGAAAAAGACGATGTGGATGATGACTTAGAGGATAATATAGATAAAGAAGATTTGGAAGATACAGATGTAAAGGAAGACTTATCAGTTCCTAAGGGAATAAATGTAGACGATCCTGTTAGAATGTATTTAAAAGAAATAGGAAAAATACCACTACTAACTGGAGATGAGGAAATTAAACTAGCCAAGAGAATGCAAGATGGAGACGAAGAAGCCAAAAAGAAACTTGCAGAGGCTAACCTTAGATTAGTGGTAAGTATTGCTAAAAGATATGTAGGTAGAGGTATGCTTTTCTTAGATTTAATCCAAGAAGGAAATTTAGGACTGATGAAGGCAGTAGAAAAATTCGACTACGAAAAAGGATTTAAGTTTAGTACTTATGCTACATGGTGGATACGTCAAGCAATTACAAGGGCCATAGCTGACCAAGCTAGAACCATAAGAATTCCAGTTCATATGGTTGAAACAATAAATAAATTAGTTAGGGTGCAAAGACAACTAGTTCAAGAGTTAGGAAGAGATCCTAGCCCAGAAGAAATAGGTAAGGAAATGGGTATGGAAGTTGAGAGAGTTAGAGAAATAATGAAAATAGCCCAAGAACCAGTTTCATTGGAGACTCCAATTGGTGAAGAAGAAGATAGCCACCTAGGAGATTTTATCCCTGATGATGAAGTTCTAGCACCGGCAGAGGCAGCTACATTTACTATGTTAAGAGAACAATTAATAGACGTATTAGATACTTTAACCCCTAGAGAACAAAAAGTTCTAAGGCTTAGATTTGGATTAGATGATGGTAGAGCAAGAACTTTAGAGGAAGTAGGTAAAGAGTTTGAAGTTACAAGGGAGAGAATTAGACAAATAGAAGCTAAGGCTCTAAGAAAGTTACGTCACCCAAGCAGATCTAAAAAATTAAAGGATTTCTTAGAATAAAAAGGTTCGCCTAAGGCGAATCTTTATTATATTCAATATAATTGTAGTGGTGACTATATCTACAACTTAGAAAGGAAGGAAACAATGAAATTATCGCAAAGATTACAAGCCATAGCAAACCTTGTACCTAATAACTCAATAGTAGCAGATATAGGTACAGACCATGGATATATACCAGCATATTTGATTCAAAATAATATTTCTAAAAAGATAATAGGTACAGATATATCAAAGGGATCTTTGGAAAAAATAATAGATTATATAAAAGAATTAGAAATAGAACATAAGGTAGATACTAGACTAGGTGATGGGCTACAAGTCATAAAACCTTATGAAATAGATACAGTAATTATTGCAGGTATGGGTGGGTTATTAATTCGAGATATACTCGAGAAAGATAAGAAAGTGTCAGATTCCATAGTTGACTTTATATTACAGCCCATGGTGGCTTCAAAGGAGCTAAGACAATATTTAATAGAAAATAAATTTGAAATTATAGAAGAAGATTTAGTAAAGGAAGAAAATAAGTACTATGAAATAATCCATGCAAGAAAGGGATTATCCTTTGTAGAAAGAGAAATATATTATGAAATTAGTCAATTATTAATTAAAGAAAAACATCCTTTATTGAAAGAATTTATAGAAGAAAAGATAGCAGCAACTAAAAAAATAATGGAAGAAATAAAGGGTATAAATTCAGAAAAATCCCAGGAAAGATATTTAGAGCTAAAGAATTCCTTAGAAGAATATGAGGGGGTGCTAAAGGAAATTGGAAGCTAAAGAAATAATCAACTTGATGAATGCTTGGGCATCGCCTGAATTAATTGATCACTGGGATAATACTGGTTTTCAAATAGGTGATGACAGTAAAGAAGTAAGTAGAATATTAGTTGCCTTGGACTTAAGTGAAAAGGTTTATGAAAAGGCAGTAGAAGAAAACTTCCATATGATAATAACCCATCACCCTATTATATTTAAGCCTATGAACAGGATAACTACGTTAAATCATAAGGAGAAGCTTATATATAATTTAATTAAAAATGAAATAGTGGTATATAATGCCCATACAAACTTAGATAGAGCTGAAGGGGGAGTGAATCACCAACTAGGAAAGATTCTTGAACTAAAAGATGCTAAGCCCTTGCATTTAACAAATTTAAGTTTCGAAAAGCCCTCTGGATATGGGAGAATAGGAAATATAGAAGAAATAAAATTAATGGATTATATAAAGGTTATAAAAGAAAAGTTGGAGACTGAAAATCTAATAGTATATGGAAATCAAGAAAGAACTATAAAAAGAGTTGCAGTCTGCGGTGGTAGTGGTGCTGAGTTTATATATGATGTATATAAAGAAAATGCAGATATTTATATAACAGGAGATATAAAATATCACGAAGCTCAAATAGGTGATGAACTAGGTCTAACCATAATAGATGCAGGCCATTATCATACAGAAAAGGTTATATTGCCGGCTATAAAAGAGTATTTAGAGATGAAAAGAAAAAATAGTTTATATATAGAGGTATATGATAATCCAAGTCCATTTTATAAAGTATATTAAATTGAATATTTAATGATTTTAAGGATAAGATAAAGATAAGAAAGAGAGATTATGTAAATCATAGAAAATATATCCTTTGCATATTTTGACGATTTATGTTATATTATATATCTAGATTATGAGTAAGTTGAGTGGTCGCGTGTGGAAACACATGAGGAAAGTCCGTGCTCCATAGGGCAGGATGCTGGATAACGTCCAGTGGGGGTGACCCTAAGGATAGTGCAACAGAGAGATACCGCCTAGATTTACTAGGTAAGGGTGGAAAGGCGAGGTAAGAGCTCACCAGCATTTAGGTGACTAAATGGCTATGTAAACCCCATCTGGAGCAAGACCAAAAGGGAACATAAGAAGGCGGTTGCCCGCTGCCGTTCCAGAGGTAGGTCGCATGAACCTATTGGTAACGATAGGTCTTAGATAGATGACCATTTAAACAGAACACGGCTTATAGACTTACTCATACAATACATATAAAACACTTGATTTTAGTCAGGTGTTTTTTGCTATTTATGAAATACTACCCACTCATGTTTTCCTCTTATCCTTGTGTTTACTTTATTAGACCATATATAGCCTAAAAGCTAAAATTATTGTCTAATTTTTGAGGGTACTTCAATATTTAAATCATATAATATATTTAATACATCTAATATATTATTTATTATAATTTACTAGGAGTTAATATCAGATATATTAAATATATTAGGTACTAAATGATTTATTATTTGACATTAGAGAATATATTCTTTAATCATATATATTTGATCTTAAACCCTAATAAAATATATAATATATAATAGTAAGATTTAATAAATATTATACTTACAATATTAGATTTACCCTATTTACCGACATCTATAGGGACATTATTTTCGACCGAATAAAACAAGTTAGTATATATATCCGAAAATAATAAAATTTAAGTTTTTATACAGGAGTGCTTTAATATATAAATATAGACCAATAAAGATTTTTATAAATAAATTAAATTTAATAGAAATAAATGATTATCTGTAAAAATTTGTAAAATATCTATATATGATGACGTAGAACTAAGACAAATTTTAAGAAATTCCAGCAATAAAAAAAAGATTGCTGGAATTCTTTATTTTTTCCACTAAAAAGGATATAATCATAAGTAGTACATAACAGATTGGAGGAATTCATATGCAAGCCATAAGGAATAAAATTCATGAATTAGCAAAGAAACATAACTCAGAAGTTAATGCAGAAATATTAGCAGATACACTTTTTTATAGATTAACTATTATCCGTTTAGGAGAAGAGGATAATAATGTGTGGTGGGAGTCTAGTATCTTAGGTGAAGTAGGACGAAGAAACTTAGAGAAGTTTTTCCCTAATACTTTTCATAAGCAACGTTATGATATTGCAAGAAAGATAATAATTCAAAAAGAAAATAGAGAAATTGCTAAAAAAAGATTCACTACGTTGTTTAATTTTGGATATGAGTTTGAGAGTAAGATATTTACTCCATTTATAAGGGAAATATCAAACTCTAATGGTTGGCAAGAAGTATTAGATATGATTGAAAATATCAAGGACAAAAAGTTTACAGACCCATGGGCTAGAGAATTTTTTAATCTACCTAAATTAACTACTCATACTTTAGATGATAAAAAGACTATAGAATTAGGTAGCATAAGCGAAACTTTTTACAAAAATAAAGAAAACTTTGAAGATGTAATAAAATCATTTATATCAATTTATGATTTATGCACGCTAGGAAGCGTTGTAACTCCATACTATATGAGAAGGATGGCTATATAATGGAATCAAAGGATTACAGATCTAGTATTAAAGTGGTAGGTACAGTTCTACCAGACACAAAACTAATATTAAAAAAATATCTAGAATTAAAAGATGTAGAACTTTTAAGAAAAGAGGTACTCGATAATAATTTAATCTTGAAAACTTCAAAAAGAAGAGCAGAGACAATATTTTACGAGTTAAGAAAAAGATATTTATACAATCAATTAGATGGCTATAAAGAAACTTCGTTTATCTATTCTTTGAAAAAGATTGATTCAGATAGTATTATCAACCTCCTTTTATACTACTATTTATGCAAGGAAGAAAGAATCATATACGAATATATAGCAAATCTAGTATATGAAAAATATACAGATGGCTTTTTAGGGATATCTTCAGCGGACACTACAGAGTTTATTTTAGGTCTTGCTGATAAAGATGAAAATGTATCTAAATGGTCAGAAAGGACCATTAACGATGTACGTTCAGGTATGATGGGAGTATTAAAGGAATTTGGTTTTATTGATAGTAGAAAAAGACCTACATTTAATAAACCATTTATTCCATCAATAATTTTTTACTATGTTTTATATATGAATAAAGATAATATTAAAACTACAGAAGATGTATATAAATGCAAGGATTTACATTTGTTTTTGTTATTAGAAAGCGACATTCATATGTTACTTGAAGAAGCATATAGAAATGGAGTTTTAGACTTTGGAAGAGAAGAACCTAAAACTTTAATATATAAATATAAAACTATGAAGGAGATAATAGATGGCTACGTTAATGGAGAAATACACTAAGATAACAGAGTTAATCAATAATGATAGCCTTGCTTGGGTACGACATTCAGGAGTTCCTTTTGTCATTTGTCCATATGAAAAAGAGGAACATAAGGATGTTATGTATATAATAAACAAATTGCAACAGGAAATAGAAGCGTTTCATATAGAATTGATAAATATGGAGCAACTTTTATTTGATATTATAGAGGAATACGAGACTATAGAGGGCATTATCCAATTAGAAAAGATAGAAGAAGACATTGACATGGTAGAGGAATTAGGAGAATTTTTATTAGAAAAAGTAAGGTCTCACTTCATATCCAAGGCAAAAGAAATAGGTCCTAAAGGAAGAATATTGGTGACTAGAGTAGGGGCAACGGCTATATACTTTAACTTTATAAGATTACTATCTTATTTAGAAGGAAGAGTTCAAATTCCAGTCGTATTCTTTTATCCGGGGAGTTATGACAGATTCTCAGTAACACTATTGGACGAATATAAGGAAACTGCCCTTAGGGCTTTAATAATATAGAAAGGGGTCAAGAGTATGATAATAATTAAAGATTTATTTAGGGATCCTATAGAAAGATACATAAATCCGGTAATTAAGGTACAAGAAGACGATGTAAATGTGGCTAAACAAGAATTACAGGAGTACGTTATTACAGACCAATTAAGAGAACATTTTAAGAAGTGTTTGGATAAATATCTTAATGATAAAAACAAAGTTGGATATTGGATATCAGGATGGTTTGGCTCAGGTAAATCACATTTCTTAAAGATATTTGGTTACTTACTAGAAAACCATCAATTTGATGATTCTTCTGCTGCAGATATTTTTATTAGAAGAGACGAAACAAATACTTTAAAAAACTATATAGAAAAAATAAATGAAACTTATAAAACTACTGTAGTAATGTTCGACATCTTAGAAGAAGCAGCAAAATTAGAAGGCAAAGTTGAGCCTATAGAGCAAACTATTTATAAACAATGGCTAAGCAAGAGAGGATTTTATACTGGGAAACTTTGGGTAGCAGAGATGGAAAAAGAACTATCTGATGAAGGAAAGTATGAAGAATTTGTACAAACCATTGAAGAAATGAGTAATAGAAAATGGGAGGATATAAGGCCAACAAGAATAGGTCAAAACTATATCCAAAGAGCACTAGTTAGGGTATTACCGGAGCAAATTCCCACGGAATCAATAGCAAAAGATTATATAGAAGACCTTAAGAGAAGTAAAAGTATTTCTGCGTCTATTTTGGCAGATGAGTTATGTAAGTATGTTGACGAACTAGACAAACAGAATGGGCTAAATAATAGATTATTTGTAATCGTAGATGAAATAGGTCAATACATTTCAGCAAATCCAGAGGTAATAGGATATTTACAAGCCATAGAAAGTACATTTGCAAGAAAAGGTAAAGGCAAACTATGGTTTGCAGTATCTTCACAAAACAAATTAGAACAAATAACAGAGCAGTATTTAAAGACTGAGGATGAGGTAAATAAAGTAATAGATAGATTTGAAGTAAGAATACATTTAACTCCAGAAAACTTAGATAAGGTTATAAATGAAAGAGTCTTAAAGAAAAAGTCAGACGTAGTAAAAGATATTGATAGATTATATGAGAGTAATAAAGGAAAGTTATCATCTATCTTAGAGTTCAAAGATTTTAAAAGGTATATGCCTAAACTAAATAAAGAAGATTTTATAGATACTTATCCTTTTCTTCCTTATCATATAAGACTAATTCAGCCTATTTACTATAATGTAATCTCAAATTCAAAAGTTAACAAGAAACTAGGTGGAACTAACAGAAGTATGATTAAAGCAACTCAAGGGATACTTATTGACAGTAATGTTAATGTGAAAGAGAAGAATATTGGTGAATTAGTTACTTTAGATATGTTCTTTGAACAGGCAAAAGAATTTATAGATGATCAAATTCAAATAAGTATTAAAGAAGCGGAACAACTGGACCCAAATAATGGAGAATTATTAGTAAAGATTTTAAAAGTGCTTTATCTATTAGACAATGATGATAAATTACAAAAAGACATAGATACTATTGCAAAATTACTTATAAACAATGTAGATGCAGACTTTATTGATATTTTAGAAGAGGTTAAATCAAGTCTAGATATATTATACAGGCATGGATATGTGGAAAAAGATGCCCATGGAAACTATAAGTTCATAGCGCCTGAGGAGCAGAGTTTTAGGCAAGAAGCAATTTCTAGATTAAATGAAATTGGAGTTAGAGATATAAATAAAAAAGTAAAAGAAGTAATCGATGGCATATTTACCATAACAAGAATAAATTACAAAAATATTAGACCATTTGATATACAACTAACTATAGATGATGAGGTAAGGAATAGTAGGGGTCTAGTAAGTCTTAATTTAAATAGTGTGATGCAATCTTCAGATGAATTGAGAAAACAACAGCATCTAATGAAAAGTATTGGAGATAGTAGAAATATATATTGGTATGCAAAGTATGATAATTCAATTGATGAAGATATGCAGCAATATTTGATCTTTAATAAAATAATAGATGAATATAGAAGAAAATGGAGTTCGGACGAAGATAAGAGTTATTTTTTAAGAAAAGAAGAACAAAAGAATATAAAGTTAGATGAAGATATAAAAGAGAAGATTAAAAAGTCTTTTATTGATGGTACCTATATATATCAAGGAAAGGAATTTCCTACACCAGATAAAAATGATTTAAAATCCATATTTGAAGATATTGCTAATCTAGCAATACCAAAAGTCTATCATAGATTTGATACAGTAGGTGTTAAGATAACAAAAGAAGATATACAGAGTGTATTTAAAGGAAATCAATTATCTATAGATTTAAGTGGATTAAATCTAATACAGGACACCAATGTAAATGCAGAATCTGCTGTATTAAAAGAAGTTTTAAATGAAATAAAAACCTTGAAAAATAAATATGGACAATGTATTGGTAAGGATTTATTAAGTGTATTTGATAATGAGCCATATGGCTGGGCCTCAGATGCAGTACGGCTTTTTACGGCCTTACTATTTAAAAATGGAAATATAGAACTTAATTACGAAGGCAAAGATTTTCTTGACTACAATCAATCAGGAGTAAGAGATATATTTGAAAATGAGCCTAATTTTAGAAAAGCAATATTCAAATTAGCAGTAGTAGTTGACGCATCCACTAGACAAAAATGTCAGGATATTTTAATGAATATGTTTGACAAAAGATCTGAAGATACCTTAGTTGAGTTATATAGCAATACGAGAAATATATTAATTGACTATAGAAATGATATTTCAGCAATAAAAGAAATAATATCTAGCAATAATTTAGCATTTAAAGATTCAATAGATAAGTTAGATGAGATTTTCAACACTATATTAAAGTCAAAGACACAAGGTGAAACTATAAACAACTTTGTTCAAAAAGCCTCAGAATATGGAACCTTCTTATCAAAATATGAGAAATTAAAGAATTTTATTGATAATGGGAACTTAAAAGAATATAAGAAAATGAAGTATTTCTTAAACAATGTATGGATAATAGAACTAGATCGCAATGATGAGGATATAGAAATTAAAGAAAAAATATATGCCCAAATAATGAAGGATTTAAAAAGTGAAGCATTTATAGATTCATGGCCTACTGTTAGAGATGATTTTTATAAACTCTATGATCCATATGTAAAAGAATATATAGAAACTCATGAAACTCTATATAAACTTTATAATGAGAAAATAGAAGAAATGAGCAAGAATAAGAGTTTCTTAAATCTGAAAAGTGAAATAGCAAAAGGAGACATATTAAGTACATTTTCTGACAAATTATGTTCTCATAATATTTCTAAATTAGAGATTCCATGTCCTAGTTGTAGAACATTTATTAGGGATATGAAAACAATTATAGATGCAGTAGATGTTTATAATGAAAAAGCCATAGATAAGTTATATGAGTATCTTAACAAGCAAATTGAAGAAGAAATGGAAGAAGATGAGGTTGAAGTTCCAAAACCAGTAATTAAGTATCTAAGTACAAGCAATTTTCCTAAAAACGTACTTATTCAAAGTCCGAAGTCTCTTAAAGACTATCTGAAAAAAATTGAGAAACAATTAATGGAAGAGATTAGTGCTGGAAACAGCATAATGATTGAATAGGGGGGAGTTCGTTGAATGCAGAACAAAAGAAGTCTATTAAGTCTACTATTCTTGAGTGTAGAGACATATTAGAAGAAGATATAGAACAGGTTTTAATAAATTATGGTATTTATATTAATAAAGACTGGGTTAATTTAAGGGATTTAAAAAATTTAACTGAGAAACAAGAGAAGAACAGAAAGAATATAGAAAAAGCAATTGAAAAACTTAAAAAAGGTGGATTTGAGAAAGACAAAGCCGTTATAGAGTATATAAAGGAAGTTTCATACACCTATCTTAATCGTTTAGCAGCACTTAGGGTAATGGAAGTCAGAGGTCTTATTGATGAAATTTTAATACCTAGAGGTGAATATGGTAATAGATCATTTATTGGGTCAAGATTCTATGAAGTTGCAAGAGAATATTGTAAGTATGAAATGGATGGAGGATTAGCCTATCTCTTAAATATAATGTTTGAAGAAATCAGTGAGGAGATAAAGATGTTGTTTAATACGGAGGATGAATATTCCTTCGTAACTCCATCAAGTACAAGTTTATTAAAAGTAATAGAACTTTTATGCTCCAATATTGATGAGGAATCATGGAGACAGGATGAAATCATAGGTTGGATTTATCAATATTTTAATTCCATAGAAAAAAGTGAGATCTATACAAGGCAGGATCAAAAAGACTTTTTCATCAGCGTAGATGAAGTTCCAGCAACAACTCAAATATTTACTCCAGATTGGGTTGTGAATTGGATAATAGATAATTCTCTTTATAAAGTATATTCTGAAATGAAGAATGGATTAAGGGACAAAAAAAATGTTGAAGACATTAAACTTATAGATCCTTGTTGTGGAAGTGGACACTTCTTAGTAAGAGCATACGATGTATTTTTTGAGATGTATTTAGAAGAAGGAAAATATACAATAGAGGAAATACCTTATAAAATATTAGAAAATAACATTCATGGTATAGATATAGATTTAAGAGCAGTTCAATTGACAGGGTTAATATTATTTATAAAAACTAAGACTTATCTAAAAGAAAATGGTTATAACACAAATACTAAAGGTAAACTTTCAGTTAATTTGGTATGTGCTGATGCAATTTTGTTAAACGGAAGTAGATTGGAAGATTTAAAAGAAAAACATAAAAACAATAAGACAATATTAAAAATGATAGAAATTATTTATGAAGAATTTGAAGATGTAAGGCTTAAAGGGAGCCTTATTCAACCAGAAAAGAAATTATTTCCATTGTTTGAGGAATTTAAGAACAGAATTGCAAGGAAGGAATTAAGTAAAGCGAAAAGAACAAAGAAGAAGCAAACTAAAGGTCAAGAAAATTTACTAGAAGACCAAACCATTTCTTTTGACGAGTATAAATCTCAGCGAGACTTTACCAAGGAAGAAAGAGAACTTATGGACAGTTTGAATGCCATTTATAGTGAGGCAATTAAAGCCAATGATATATCAAGACAACTATTTGCCACTGAGGCTACAAAATCAATCAAACTTGTAAATATATTCATGCAAAAAACAGGCTATGATGTAGTAGTTACTAACCCTCCGTATATGGGTATTGGAAATATGGATATAAAATTAAAGAACTTTATAATAAGTAATTATAATGCAGGCAGTGAAGATTTATATTCGGCATTTATAATGAGATGCGAAGAATTTTTGAATGAAAATGGGATATTAGGTATGATTGTTCAACATGGATTTATGTTTACTCCTAAGTATAAAGATCTTAGAAAAAACATATTAGAATTTAATCAAATAGAAAAGGTTGTTCATCTAGGAACTGGAATATTTGAAGAACTTACAGGTGAGAAGGTTAATAGTGTAATGTTTACACTAAATAAAACTAAACAAGAAAATTTAAAGTCTGAGTTTGTGGATATAACTAGTTGTGAAAATCGGGCAGACTATCCAAATATAACAGAAGGGATAAAAGAATATCAAATAAATCAAGAAAAGTTTAAAATAATAAAAGGGTATCCTTTTACCTATAAATTATCTGAGAATATATTAAATTATTTTTTAAAATCTAACTACAAAGAATATGCACACGTCCAAAGAGGGATAAGTACATATGCTAATTATAAATATATTAGATTTTATTGGGAAGTTAATAACTACGAAAAATGGAAATGGATTAACCAAATACCTGGTGGAGACAGATATGTATCTTTAGATAATACAGTGGTAGATTTTTCTGAAAATGCTATAGAATTTTATAAAAGCAAGGGAGGTTATACAGGTATAAACTACTTTAATACTGAAGGCATGTATTATCCCAGATCACCATACGGTGCCAATTTTAGTGCCAAATATCTTCACGAAAACACTATAATCGAAGATGATAAACCAGGTATATTTCCTAAAAAAGGTGTTGATAATTTCTTTTTATTAGGCTTAATGAATTCAAACTTAATAATCTACTTTTTAAATGTTATAAATCCGACTAATCATTGTCAAGTTGGAGATGTAAATCGGTTGCCTATTAAGAAGTTTAGTTTGGAAAACAATAATATAATTAAAAAAAATGTATTAGAAAACATTGAGGATTTAAGGCATAAATACTCTCTTATAGAAATATCTAGATATTTCAATTTTGAAAATATAATAAAGTTACTTTCTGACTCTATGGAGATGACTATTTTAAATTTTCTTAATATAAAAGATAAGATTGATTTAGATGTATACAATAGGGATGAAATAATTAATAGATTAGTCTATGATACATACAAGATAAGCGAAGATGAAGTTGAATTTATTGAAGAGGAAAATGGAGTAAATAATAATATCGATGTAGATAAGTCTGATTACATCAAATTGATAAATGAAGACAATAATCCAAATTATAATCTAGTAAGTAAAAAGTTAAATTTAAGAAAGGATATTTTAATCAAAAAAAGAATAGAAGAAAAATTATATGGAGATAAGGCAATAAAGAAGGAACTAGAAAACATTATAAGTATTTTAATTGGATGCATATTTGATAGATGGAATAATGATATAAAGTCTATAGATGATGGTATTGTTCCAGTCAATTCTTCGATCTATTTAGAAAAAGATATTATAGAACAGATATATATTATTATTGGGAAATATTTTGGTGTAGAAAATTCTGATAATACTTTTGAAGAAATTGAAGAGATTCTTGGTACAACTCTTGAAAAATATATTATTAATGATTTCTTTAAAAATCATTCTAGAAGTTATAAAAAACGTCCAATATACTGGCATATTTGTAGCCCTAAGAAAACTTTTAATTGTTTTGTATACTATCATAAACTAGACGATGATACTTTATATAAAGTTAAGAGCATCTATTTAAGTCAAATGATTGATAGATACGAGGAAGATTTAGAGTATTATACCAATCAATTAATTGAGGCAAGGACTAACGGTGATAAGAGTAAAGAAAAAGATGTCAAAGATAAATGTAGTGACTTAGAAGCAAAATTAGAAGATCTAAGCATTTTAGATAAGAAGATAATGGAGATATTGCCATACAAACCCAATATAGATGAAGGGGTATTGTACAATATAATACCTATAGAACCTATACTATCAGCCCCAGTAGCAACTAAGAGAGAAAGAGATAACTACTATGAAGAGGTAGGAACGTAATGAAAACACCATTTTATAAATTGATTCAAGCAGAGATAAGGGAAAAATTTAAGAACTCTAATATTGTTATATGGTATGATTGGCAGAATGAATTTTTACAAGAGTTTAATTTATTTGATGAACAAGGAGTCAATAAAATTGCCTATGAAGGCAGTTTTATTGAACTCCGCTACAAAATCCTATTGGCTGATAGTGAACTTACAAAAAAGTGGCTTATATATTCTAATGTAGAGAATAAGCAGGGTTTTTTAACTGAGTTTGAATATTTTGGAGACACATATATTGCGTCAGTAAAAGATATCTTAGAAAAAAATCACAGGATAGATTTTGGACAATTTGACATATCAACACTGGAAGAACGCCTAAATATATTGAAAAGATTATGGGATGTAATACCTGAAAGTGTCATTAGAAGCCTTAATCAAGAAACACTAGATGACATTGTCTTAACTAATGGATTTGGATATGTTGATATTAGTAAAGAATATACAATACTTAAATATATTTGTGAAACAGATAAGTATGAATCTATTCTTGAAGAGGCAAGAATTAAAGATAAATTTTTTGAGTTCCTCTCTTTAGAGTATGGTATTAACGTATCAAACTTTGAGTCAAAGGCTAAAGTTGTTGAATACATTGCAGATAGTTTATTCCAAAGTGAGTTGATCCAGAAAAGTAGAAATAAAGATATAAGACCTTTTGGAATTAGATTATCAAATACTAATAAAATAATGAATTGTGTTCAACTTCTAGAAACATGGGCTAATCATGAAGTTTATAGAGAAAAGTTTGTTGAGTACTCTAAAAAGGTTTCTGAAAAACATATGATTGATGTACTTAATGAAATGGAAGTTGACGAGTTATTTGCTATTGAATATCTATATGGTATAGAGGAAATTTTATATAAAAAATTAGAGATTCAGATATTTAAAGGGGTTCAGGATCCACATTTAATAAAAGAAGATTTATTGGGATATTTAAATGGTTTATATGTGAAGGAAGAGCAAAAAAGTTATCAATATAGCGAAAGTGAAAATGGTATAGATATAGAATCACTGAGGAGCCAATTAAAAGATCTAAATGTATTTGTAGATATTAGGAGAAGATACTATTTTTCTAAATCAAAGATATTTAATAAATGGAATATCCTTAATAATATATTTCAGTTAATAAACATGATTTATATATTTGAAGAAGAGTTTAAAATAATAGATAATAACATAGATAATATAATTTCTCTTTATGAAACTAAAAGTTGGTGGAAGATAGACTTATTGTATAGGAAAATTCAAGAAGATTACACTTTGATTGATGATTTTATATCTCAACTTCTAAACTTTGTGGACAAGAGATATTATTACCAATATCTTAAACCCTTAAATGAAGAAATATCTAATATTATTGAGAGTAAACACGATTATGAATTTAAGACAGATATACAATTAGATTTTTGGTCTAAATATGTATCAAACTCTGATAAGAAGACAGCAGTAGTAATAGTAGATGCTTTAAGATATGAAATGGGAAAAGAAATATTCTCAATGCTTAATGAAATTAAACATAAAACAATCACACCAATTATTTCTTCTATACCAACAGTTACGGAATTCGGAATGGCTAGTTTGTTACCTAACGGTTATACAAAACTTAGCCTAAATGAAGAGAATGATTCGGTTAAAATAACAGACGGAAACCTTAATTATCCATTAAATAATAAATCGGAACGTGTAAAGTATTTCTTAGAAATATCTGATGGCGATGGAGTAGTTAAGAACTTAAATGAAATTGTAGATATTCCAATAAATAGTTTAAAGAATGAATTTGAAAAAAAGGATAGAATATTAATTTTTTCAAATGAAATCGATGAGGCTGGTCACATTGAAGATAGCAACATTCAGATGTTTCCCGGATTGCTCAATAAGATACAAAGTGCAATAAAGAAATTGGTACAGATTGATATTGAAAAAATAGTTGTTGTTGCAGATCATGGCTTCATATTAACTTCTGGGCTAGAGGAATGGATGAAGGTTGATATTTCAAAGGATATGGATAATGTTGTAAAGAAACGAAGATATACTATTTCAAGAAAAAAGGTAGACGGAAACTATATAACTAAGAGTGCCTACTCCTCTAATTATGATGGAGATTTATATTTTAATTTTCCAAGGGGAATAAATGTGTTTCCAGTTAGTGGAGGTACTAAATTTCACCATGGAGGAATATCGCTTCAAGAATTACTAGTACCTGTAATAGTTATAGAGAAAAATGATGAAAAAGTAATAAAGAAATATACTCCTGAGGTAGTAGAACAAATTAGTTTGGATGATGTTGGCTTAAATATGGATATTGCTCAAAATGAGGCAAGGGAAATTCCTAAATCAGTTAAAGAACAAATAGAAAACTATATAGACAGTAATGGTTTAAGTAAGAAAGAGAAAAGAATACTAGAGTTATTCTTAAGAGCATCTTCTTATACAGATTCTGAGATACAAGAAATATGTAATGAGAATGGTATTAGGTTTATATCTCAATCAGTAATGGCATTTATGCAAGATTTCATCTCAAAACTTAACAATGAAGGATATGATTGGATAGGTTTTAAGGTTGTAGGTATGTCAACATACGAGTACTATCTGAAATAGGGGGGAATTCATAGGATGAATATAAACGAAGGACAACAAATTTTAAGGGCTTTACACAATGGAAGTGTACCAGCATATGAAGGTGCTAAACATATTATGTGTGGTCATGAAGAAGAGAGAGATGCAATACTAGAAGATTTGAACTATATAAGATTCAAATCGAATGGTAACGCACATTCAGGATTCAAAATGATATATGGCCCATATGGAAGTGGTAAATCTTTTTTATGCGAAGTATTAAAAGAGGAAGCACTGAAGGATAATTTTGTTATCTCAGAAATAGTAATATCTAAAAATACTCAACTTCATAATTTTGAAACAATATATAATAAAATAATGGTTGGGATGCGAACAAATGAGTTTAGAGAGTTCTCTGCTTTTAGAATTATAATTGAAAGTTGGATTGAAAAAGAAAAATCTGAGATTATAAGTAAATACAATTTAGATCCTGATGATAATGAGGAGGACGAAGAAAAACTTATAGTAAGGCTTAGAGATAAGATATCATTAGAACTAGCGAAAGCAAATACAACTAATGTTTCTATTGTAAATGCAGTTATATCATTTTGTACGGGGCTATTAAGTGGCGACAATACATTGGCACGAAAGTCTCTTGCTTGGTTTGCTGGTGATACAAATATACCTGCCGATATAAAGAAGAGCATAGGGGTTAAAGGATCAGTAGATAAGGGAAATGTATTTGAGTTTCTTAAAACATTACTTTATATCATAGAAAAATCTGGGTATGCAGGTTTATTAGTAATAATAGATGAAGTTGAGACTGTAAGAAAAGAGAGAAAAGATATAAGATATCAGGCTTATGAAAATTTAAGATTACTTATAGATATGGTTAGTAAAGATAACCTGCCCGGTTGCTATCTTCTTCTAACTGGTACAGAAGAATTGATAGAAGACGAAGAAAAAGGTATAAAGGAGCATGATGCTTTATATACCAGAATAGAACCAATTAAACTAGGTGATATTCGAATATTAGAACAACCTCTTATTAAATTGTCAAGATTTGATTCAAGTCAATTGATAGAAGTTTCTAGAAAAGTAAGATACATTCATGGAATTGTCCATGAATGGAATCCTGAAAGTAAAATATCAGACGAGTTTATTAGAGATTATGTTCAAAGTTTTACCAATGCATTTGGAAAGGAAGTAAGTATATTACCGAGGACTTTTTTACGAAACTTTATATTCATCTTGGAAGCAGCAAAAAGAGAACCTATGAGTAAAATAAAATCACTTCTAAACATTTCTGAAAAAGAAATTGAAGAAGTCAATAAGCAGATCGAACTATATGGTAGAGAAATGGCCATGGAGATGGAACTATGATGGAATCTAGTTATTTCTTACTGGATGGTAAAATTCAGAATGGAATCAAAGATATTTTAAAGTGGAATAGTTTAACACCTATACAAGAAAAGACTATTCCATGTCTTCTAAATGGAGATAACTGTATCCTAATTGCACAAACTGCTGGAGGGAAAACAGAAGCAGCATTTTTACCCATTATATCTGAAATTTATAAAGAAAATTTGAAACCTATTTCTGTAATCTATGTATCTCCAATTAGGGCGCTCCTTAATAATCAAGAATTTAGATTGAAAAAACTTGGGAAAATTGGATCCATAGATGCTTTTAAATGGCATGGAGAAGTTGATTATAGCAATAAGAGAAAGTTTAAGATAGAACCAAAACATATTATAGCCACTACTCCGGAATCACTAGAGGTTATACTAATGTCAGATTCATATGACTCAGAGGAATTGTTTTCAAATATAAGATTCATAGTAATAGATGAAGTACATTATTTTGCAGAAAACTATAGAGGGGCTCAACTAATGAGTATCATTGAAAGGATACAGTCTTATTCAAAGTATGATATTCAAAGGATAGGTTTATCTGCAACAGTAGGTAATCCAGAAGAAATTTTAAATTGGATATCTGGATCTAGTAAAAGAAGAAAATCTGTTATTAAGCCAGAAAACAAAGGTAATAAATCTAGAATATTTATTAGATACTTTGATGAGTTTAGTGAAGATACCGTTAGTTGTCTCCTACCTGAGTTAAGAGACAAAAAGGCATTATTTTTCTGTAATAGTAGAACCAATAGCGAAATGATGTCTAGAATCCTAAAGAACTTAGGGTTAAATGCAAAAGTTCATCATTCTTCCATTAGTAAGAATTTAAGAGAAATATCTGAGGATAAATTAAAAAATACTCCAAGTGAAATGTGTTTATGCTGCACTTCTACTATGGAATTAGGAATAGATGTAGGCGAACTAGATGTTGTTATGCAATTAAACAGTCCTTCAACAGTGGCTTCATTTAGACAAAGAATGGGGAGGACGGGTAGAAGGCAAGGAACTATATCTCATTATGAGTTCTGTGTTAGCCAAGAATTCTTCCTAATTAATGCCATTGCAATTGTTGAATTAGCAAGACAAAAGTGGATAGAGTCTACTCCAACTCCATTAGCAGCATATACTGTACTATTTCAACAATTATTTTCTATGATCCAACAAAAATTTGGGCTAAATCAGCCATATTTAAAAGAAATTGTGGAGAAATCAAATTCATTTAAAGATATTAACGAGGATAAGTTATTAGGCTTTATTCAATATCTTATAGATGAAAACTATCTGGAATTTAGTAATGGTGAATATCTGCTTGGCAAGGAAATTGAGAAGGAATATGGCTATAATTTTTTAATGAACTTTATATCTGTATTTGAAACGGTATCTGAATTTTCAATTATACATAAAAATAAGGAAATTGGAACTTTACAATCTTGGTTCATCTATTCACTATTAAAGGAAAACAAGACATCTAAATTTGTATTAGCAGGAAATACATGGCAGATAGATAAGATAGATTATGATAGATATAGAATATATGTGAAAATATCTAAAGAAGGTGGACTTGCCACATGGATGGGTAGTGGAATGGTTATATCTTATGAGATAGCCAAGCAAATGCTAAAAGTACTTAATAGTAACAGTGACTATCCATACATTGATATGAAATCTAAGTCTGTATTAAAGAGTATACGATTAGAGCATTCTGCATTTTCTTTAGATTTAGATGAAGTTCTCATTGATGTAATAAAAGATGGATTTGATATATATACTTACGCAGGACAAAAGGTGAATTTTACCCTTGGATTAATATTTCAATATGAACTTGAGCTTGAATTTAGTGTTTCTTATGACAAACTTAAGGTTAGAGAAGTAGAAAAAGATATTACTGAAAAACATATTTTAGATATTTTCAATAGATATAAAATAGATACAGATAAAATAGAAGAAATAATTGAGAAGGCACTAATATCTTCTAACTTTGAAAGTCATTCTAAATTTTATAAACATTTACCTAGATTTGCACAAATAGAAGTTCTTAAATATGAGTTAGTTGATATAAAAAATACAGAGAAAGTATTGAAAGAATCTAGAATAGACATTGAAAATATATATGATAGGTTATAAGATTTTTAAATTATCGTGAAGGGTTAGAGAGATTAATTACAGTAGAATACTCAAAAAAGAGGGAATGATACAAATGGTAAAGATATATATACTTTAGCCCAAGATATCTATCTTTTAGATTTTGAAGAGGCCGAAAATTTAAAAGAGTTAAAGGAATTTTAAATTAAGGATGCTCTTTATTTAATATATAATGCTTTTTTACTAGTTCCCGGAGGAGAAGAAAATATTATTTTAGCAGAAAAATTAGCTGAAAAAGATCTTCTTAACTCTTATTCTTTAAAAGAAAAGGGACTTAGATATGAGATAGTATCCGAGAGAGAATACTATAAATATAATAAAGATAAGATTAATATGAATCCAGAGATAAAATCCTATGAGGAAGGAATTACAGCAGAATATGGAATTGATAACTCTGTACCACAAATGATAATAGAGGCCGATTACATATATTACGTAACAGCAGACTACAATATAAACTATTTAAGGATAAAGGAAAGAAATACTAAAACAGGGAAAACAAGAATTTTAGTTGATAAAAAGGGTGTAGCTAATATTCTTGGGAAAAGAAAAGATATTATATACTATGTCCAAGGTTCTGATGAAATCTATGATTTTGGGATTTATACAGGGGTACACAAATTAGAATTAAGACCTGTTAATGTTAAAACTATGGAAGATAGAGCAGTTGATTCTAAGGAAACACTATTGATATGAACACTTGGGAGAAAAAAGAAATCCTAGATAATAGAAAATAGAAAAATTGGAGTAAGCTTAAGAAAGAAAAGGTACTGAGTACGCTTCGGCTTTTGTTGAAAATAATGAAGAGAGACCCAAATGGACAAGGGAAACTTTAAGTCCTAGAGTCTCTCTTTTATATAGAAAAAAAGTCGCATTATTAGTTAATATTTTGCAAATTTTTGATTTGTTGGATTTAAAATAAGATAAAGAATTATATAAATAATTGACAATATGACATTAGTGTCATATAATTAAATCATAATAATATCATTTTTAATTGGAGGCTTATTATGCTTACTAAATCAGAACTTAAAAAAAGACTTATATTGGAAAAATCAAGAAAGATATTTATAGAAAAGGGATACAAAAAAGTTACTATGACAGATATTGTAGAAGCCTGTGAAATCAGCCGTGGAGGTCTTTACATGTATTATAAGAGCACACATGAAATATTTCTAGAAGTATTGCGTATAGATCAAGAGGGAGTAGGATTTGGATTTTTAGATGGAATGAAGAATGGAATTTCAGGAGTAGAAATACTTGAAGATTTTTTACAAGAACAGAAAGAGGAATTACTAAATAAAGATCAAAATTTGGCAGTTGCTATCTATGAATTCTTCTTTCTAAACATTGGTAATATTGAAGAAAATATTTTAAAGGAACAATTTGATTCAGCAGTAAAAATATTATCTGAGTTAATTCAATATGGCATGGACAGAGGAGAATTTAACTCCGTAAACAAAGAGATTGCGGCAAAAAATATTATTTTGTTACTTGAAGGAATAAGAGTTTCATCGGAAGTAATGAACATTACAGATGAGCTAATAGATGAGCAGTTTAATTATATTAAAGACATATTGGTAAATTAGAATAATACAAAACTCTAGAGGAAGGAGATCAAAATGGATATTGATACAATAAAGATACTAAGGGACCCCTATACATTTGAAGATCTTACAACAAAGGATAATTGTATTGTAAACACCTATAATAGAAATACCTATGGGATTGAAAAAAATATTGTAAGGTTTATGGAAGATGATGAAATCACAGGAAATAATAAAAAATACCTTGAATTTTATAATAAGATTGCACCATTTTATAATTTTGCCAATAAACTTTACTTTATTTTTAAGTTTGGAAGTGAAGAAAATTATAGAAAAGAATTTTTATCTGAACTTGAAATAAAAGATAAGGATAAAGTTATAGAAATTTCAGTTGGAACAGCTGATAATTTTCCATTTCTACCTAAGAATATAGATCTATATGGTCTTGATATTTCATTGGGAATGTTAAAGCAAGCTAAGAAACATTTGAATAAATGGAACATAAATGCACAACTTTTCCAGGGAGCAGCAGAAAGTTTACCTTTTAAAGATGGCAGTTTTGACGTTGTATATCATGTTGGAGGAATAAATTACTTTAACCATAAAGATAAGGCAATTAATGAAATGATAAGGATAGCTAAAAGTGGAACTAAGATTGTAATAGTAGATGAAACTGAAAAGCTAGTCAATGGAACTTACAAAAAGACTCCAATAACTAAAAAGTATTATGATGAAGAATATGATATATCTGCACCTATAGAATTAATCCCAAAGGAAATGCTAGATATAAACTATAGAGAAGTTTGTAAAGGGCTGATGTATTGTCTATCATTTAGAAAACCATATTAATAAATAAGTGCTTTATTTATTAATATAAAAATGTTGTGGCATCTTTATATATGATAAATTTTATTAAATTGGTGAAAGATAATAATAAGAAAAAAGTCTATTTGAGGAAATATACAATAGTATGCTATAAAAAACAATTTGATATAAAATAAAATATGTTGAATTTTAGAGTGGTATGTTGAGGCTATATAGGTTATAGTTTTTCTATGGAGATTATTATAAATACGGAGGAAGATTATGTATAAGATTATGATTATAGAAGACGATATTTCTATAGCTGAAAATTTAAAATCCTATATTGAAAAATATAACTACGAGGTTTTTATAGTAAAGGAATTCAAAAATATAATAGATGAGTTTAATAGATATAAACCTGATTTGATCCTTTTAGATGTGAATTTACCTGTATATGATGGCTTTTTCTGGTGTAGAGAAATTAGAAATGTATCCAATCTACCTATAATATTTATATCTGCTCGAGCAGGTGATTTAGAGCAAATATATGCCATGGATAATGGTGCTGATGATTATATTGTCAAACCTTTTTCATTAGATATAGTCATTGCAAAGATAAATGCAAATATTAGAAGAGCCTATGGAAGTTACAGCAATTTAAATAAAGAAAGAATACTAAAACTAAAGGATTTAACTCTATACTGTGAATCCTTTCTATTAAGAAATAGAGATAGGGAAGTAAGGTTGACTAAAAAGGAAGTAGAATTATTATCTTTATTTATAGAAAACTATCCTAGGGTAATTTCTAGAGAAGATTTACTAAGGACTTTATGGGATGATGAAATATTTGTAGAAGAAAACACTTTAAATGTGAATATAACAAGAATTAGAAAAAGATTAGCAGAGGTAGATTTGGAATTTTTAATTGAATCTGTAAGAGGGGTAGGATATAGACTTGTGGAGGTAGAATAAATGAAGTTATTTATAAAACATCATATTTCTTTCATAATCTTGTTTATATTTGTATTTATAGGCTTAGGATTTATAATTGAAAGTCTAGGAGGAATTGAAAATAATTTTAAGTACTTTATATTTTTAGGCTTCTTTCAGTTACTTATATTTCTTATTATTAGATATCTTAATAATTATAGAATTTATAACATCTTATCAAGTGAGCCCAAAGAACTTGAAGATATTTTATTGGACAATCCTAGGTCAGTTTTAGAAGAGGAGTTTTCTAGAAATCAAAGAGAATGCTTTAAACTGTTTAATAACAAGATACGGGAATTAGAAAATATTCAGAAGGAATATAAGATATTCATAGATCAGAACATCCATCAGATGAAAACACCTCTATCAGTAATAAGTATGATTTCTCAAAACAATAGAGAAAATGGAGATTTCAAAAAGTTGTTAACTCAAGTAAATAGCTTAGATTATTATTTATCACAGACTTTAAGCTTTTTAAGATTAAGTGATATTGCAAAGGATATACAAATTGAAAAAATAAATCTAAGAGTTTTAATCGTAGAGATTATTAATGAATTAAGAGATTTCTTTATATTAAATTCTATTTATCCTTCTATAAATATGGATGAAAGTATATTTATTTTCACAGATAGAAAGCAAATCAAAAATGTTATCTATCAGATAGTAACTAATGGAATAAAGTATGGTAAGAAAAACAGTAAATTAGACTTTAGGGTAGAAAATAAAACTGAGGATACTGTATTAAATATAACAAATGAAGGAATTGGAATAACTCCTAGTGATAAAGATAGGATATTTGATATTTTTTATACTGGAGACAATGGAAGAATATATGGAGAATCTAGTGGTGTGGGACTTTATATAGTAAAGAAAACACTAGACCTCTTATCTCATAATATTATGGTAAAATCTATTCCAAATGGAAAAACTACATTTAGCATATATTTTTAAAAATCATGAACTATTCATGGTTTTTTGTTTTATTACAAATATGTAATGAAGTTGTAATCTATCTAAATAGCAAGATTTTATAACGTAAACTATAATTAATCTAGAGGAAAAAAGAGGAGGAAATATATATGAATATATTAGAAGTAAAAGAGCTATCGAAGATTTACTTGGGAAAGATTAATTATACAGCATTAGAAAATATTACCTTTAATTTAAAAGAAGGAGAGTTTGTAGGGGTTATGGGACCTTCTGGAAGTGGAAAAACTACTTTATTAAACTGCATTTCAACTATTGATGAACCTTCAAGTGGCGAAGTCTTAATAAATGATAAAAACCCACATAAATTAAAAGAAGAAGAGTTAGCTAAATTTCGTAGAGAAGAGCTAGGTTTTGTTTTTCAAGATTTTAATTTAGTGAATACTTTAACAGTAAAAGAAAATATAATTCTGCCATTAGTATTAGATAATATAAATTTGAAGGTTATGGAAGAGAGATTAGATAAGACTATTAAATTTCTAGAAATTGAAACCATATTAGATAAAAGAGTTTTTGAAATCTCAGGAGGTCAAGCACAGAGAGTTTCCATAGCAAGGGCAATTATCCATAATCCATCTATATTATTGGCAGATGAGCCAACTGGTAACTTAGATACTAAAGCTGCAAAAGATGTAATGAATATATTTACTACTATCAATTCAGAATTAAATACATCTATTTTAATGGTCACCCATGATCCTTATATAGCAAGTTTTTGTGATAGAGTTATCTTTATAAAAGATGGAAACTTATATAATGAAATTTATAAAGGAGATAATAAATCAATTTTTTATAAGAAAATAATAGATATGTTAAGTTTCCTAGGAGGGAATAGAGATGACATTTAGAAAGTTAGCTTTTAATAATGTATGGAGAGACAAATGGACTTATTTAGCATATTTTTTAAGTAGCATATTTTCAGTTTTACTATTTTTCTTATTTTCAGTTTCTATGTTTCATCCAGATTTAAGTGTAATTGCTCATGGGTCGTCTCTATCTCTGTCTATGGCAGCTGGGAATATATTGATCTATCTATTTTCTTTTTTCTTTATATCTTATTCTATAGGCGCTTTTTTAAAAAATAGGGAAAGGACATTGGGGATTTTTATATTAAATGGTGCAAGTAAAAAACATATCAACAGAATGATATTTATAGAAAACATGATAATTGGTATTGCTGCAATTATAGTGGCAATTATTTTAGGAGTAGCTCTTAGTCCCCTTGCCCTTATGGTTTCTAGTTATGCTTTAGGAATAGAGGGTTTCAATATGTATTTTCCCATAAAAGCCATGATATTAACATCCGTTATGTTTTTCGGATTATTTGCCTTAGTATCTACTATATCACCTAGATTTATAAGAAAAGAGAAAACCTTAAATTTACTAAAGTCTCATAAAAAGGATGAAAAAGATGTAAGATTATCGCCACTTTTTATATCTTTAGGAATTATATCTATTTCTATTCTAATAACTCTAATTCTTCTAGGAAAAATGGAATTAGCATTAAGTAATATCATAGGAATATTTGGAGTCTTTTTATTGGGATTAATGAGTCTATATTTTTCAATTATATTGATTACTAAATTAGCTCTAGGATTATTTATTAAAAGTAGACATTATTATAAGAAAATCAATATGCTTCTAATATCCGAGTTTAAATCAAAATTTAGAACTAATATAAATATGATATTTATGCTGACTATTTTGCTGATATCAGCTTTTTCTACAACTACACTTTTATATGGAATGAGAAAAGATGTAGAGGCTAAGACATTAGAAAGCTATCCATTTAATTATATATACATTGTTGATGAAAATACAGTAAATCCAGAAGAAAAACTAGAAACATTGAAAAATATATTGTCTAAAAAAGATGAATATATAAATTCAAAATTTGATGTTCTTACGTTAAAGGATACTATTTATTTAGGTACAGGTATTATTTCTGAAAGTGATTATAATAAATCTGCAAAAATATTAGATATAGATCTCTTAAATCTAGCTAAAAATCAAATATTTATAGTACCTGGAAATAAGAATTTGAATTTCGATCTAGATAACAATGAAAGTTTTAAAGTCTTAGAGAATGAGTCTACTCTAGAGTTAGAAGTTATAGGAGAGGGTAAAAAGTTAATTACACCTGAAGGATATTTTAAAAACATTTTAGTAGTAGAAGATGGGCTTTATAATGGCTTAAATAAAAGCGAATTTAAGATAAACCAAGTCAATATTTTTAATGTTTATGATTGGAAGGAAGATTTAGATACAACTAGTAGTCTAGAGCAGATAGTAACAGACAATGGGAAAAATCCAGTAGGATTCTTTACTGCCGGCAGTCTTTATGAAGTAGAAAAGATGACAAAAAATCTATCACTATATATTGGCGGTGCACTAAGCGTAATCTTTATATTAGCTTCCGCCAGTATGATCTATTTCAGATTAGTTACAGAAAAAGAAAGAGAAGCTATAAAATTTAAGAATTTAATGAAAATAGGATTGTCTAAAAAAGAGTTTTCAACAATAATTTATAAAAATATAGCAATATTAATGTATGTACCATTCACTATAGCTTCTATATTTTTATTTTTACAGAGAGGTATTTTAGTTTCAAGATTAGGTTTTATTTATTCTGAAATAATCTTTATTAGCTTTATTATATTTTTTATAATTCAAACCATAGGATATATCTTTGTGGTAAAGAACTATAGAAAATCTATTTTATCTATGATTGAATAAGATTTATATTTGTATATTAGTTTAAATTTCTCCTAAATTTTAGATTATGAGTTTAGGAGAAATTTTGTTGTTTAGATATATTATATTGCAAAATATATAACACTTTATTATGCTATATAACTATTTTTAGAATATTATTGACATTTAATACGCCATACTATATGATAATATAAAGTGGTACTAACCAGATTATAGAACAATGATAATTACGCAGCAAATATAACTAGGAGAAACTTTATGGAGGGAAGAGATAATGGATAGAAGTGGCATAATACCTTTGTACTATCAGTTAATGGATGAAATAATTAGAATGATTGAAGAAGGTAACTTAGAGGCCCATGACCAACTTCCATCGGAGAGAGAATTATGTAACAATTATAATATCAGTAGATCTACAGTAAGGCAAGCAATACAAGAATTAGAAAACGAAGGATATATTTATAGAGTCCATGGAAAAGGAACTTTCATATCTCCGGAAATTTTTAAACAGAACCTATTAAAATTCTATAGTTTTACAGAGGAAATGAAGAAATTAGGAAAAATACCTAGTTCTAAGGTGTTATCTTTCGATATAATAACTTGCGATGAAAAGCTATCTAGAAAAATGAAGTTAAAACAAGGAGATAAGGTGTATTGCTTTACAAGACTAAGATTAGCAGATCTTAAACCAATGATGTTAGAAACAAGTTTTGTACCTTGTGATAGATTTCCAGGCCTAACTAAAGAAGAGTTAGAGTCCACTCCAATGTATGATATATTTATGAAAAAACATAATGCTAATTTTACAAAAGCAGAAGAGACACTTCAGCCAGTATTAACGAGAGAATTAGAAGCTGATCTTCTAGAATATAAGGCTGGATTTCCTAGTATGATGATAGAAAGGGTTACTTATGAAAATGATTCTATAATAGAATATACAAAGGGGGTTGCAAGAGGAGATAAATTTAAATATCAAGTAGTATTAAACAAGTAAAAATTTAAACTAACTGGTAATGACATCATAACATCATAACGTCATTATGAGTAGATGTTAAAGAAAGGAATGATCAAATGTTTGGATACACTAAGGAAAACTGGACTCAGATAAATGGACTGAATACAGCCAGTGAAATATATCAACAGCCTGAACTATGGGGTGAAGTACTAGAAATAGTAAAGTCAAATATAAAAGAAATAGGGAATTACTTAAAGGAAAGATTAAATAAAAAGGATATTAGAGTAATCTTAACAGGAGCTGGTACTTCGGCTTACGTTGGTGAAATAGTAGCTGCTAAATTAAATGCAGGCCAAGAAAATATTTATGAGGCCATAGCTACAACTGATATAGTAGATAATCCAGGGCTTTATTTAAAGAAAGATATACCTACAATATTAGTATCTTTTGCTCGATCAGGAAATAGTCCAGAAAGTGTTGCAGCATATAATCTTGCTAACGAATTAGTATCAGATATATCTCATATTTTCATAACTTGCAATAGCAAAGGAAAACTTGCAGAGATATCTAAGGACAAGGAGAATATTTTATTATTAACTATGCCAGAGGAATCAAATGATAAAGGTTTTGCCATGACAAGTAGCTTTTCATGTATGACCCTGACATCATTATTGATATTTGATTTAGAAAATTTAAAAGAAAATGAAAAGCAAGTTGCAAAACTTATATCAACTGGCAAAAGAATATTAGATGAGGATTATAAAGGGATACAATCAACTATTGATGTTAATTATAGCAGAGTCATATATTTAGGTTCTAGTAATTTTAGAGGATTGACAAAGGAAAGTTCATTAAAACTTTTAGAGTTAACTAGGGGTCAAATTGTTTCTCAAAGTGAAACTGTATTAGGGTTTAGACATGGTCCTAAATCTATAGTAAATGATGATTCTATTATCATAGTTTATATATCTGATAATGACTATACACGTAAATATGAAATCGATATATTGAAGGAAATTTATCATGATGCAGGTAACCATAAATTAATAGCAATATCAAATAATTATTATGAAGAAATAGAAGATATTACAGATGAGTATCTATATTTAGCTAAAGACAATAGTGGAATAACTAATGTTGGATTTATATCCTTATTGTATGCAATATATGCTCAAGTTTTTTCTTTGCTTTCTTCTGTAAAATCGGAAGTTGAACCAGATAATCCAAATCCAAGTGGATTAGTAAATAGAGTAGTAAAGGGGGTTACTATATATAAATATTAATACATTTGAAGGTATATATGAATCTTAAAGGACTTTATTAAAATTGTTAGGGGGAAGAAAATGAAAATTAAAAGAAGTTTATCAATTTTATTAGTAGTGATGATGCTTGTTGCTATAGTAGCAGGGTGCACAAAAAAAGATTCAGATGGCTCGGCAGATGGTAAGACAACATTAACTTTTGGTCTATGGGATAAATATCAAGAGCCAATTATGAGAGAACTAGCAGATATGTATGAAGCTAAAAACGAAAATATAAAAATTGACATACAATTAACTCCATATGGACAATATTGGACAAAGCTTGAAACAGCTGCAACTGGGGAAGTACTTCCAGATATATTTTGGATTAATGGACCTAATATAGTTAAATATGCTGCAAATGATATGCTAGTTCCATTAGATGAATTAGTTGAATCTAATAATATTGATCTTAGCGTTTATCCAGAAGGATTAATAGATCTTTATACTGTAGATGGTAAATTATATGGTATACCAAAAGACTGGGATCTTACAGCACTTTGGTATAATAAAAAACTTTTCGATGAAAAGGGCGTAGAATATCCAAATGAAAACTGGACTTGGGATGATATGGTTGAAGCGGCAAGAAAACTAACAGATAAAGAAAAAGGAATATATGGTATAGCTGCAAGACCTGACACACAAGAAGGTATATATGATACTATTCCTCAAGCGGGAGGATATATAATTTCTGAAGATAGAAAAACTTCAGGATATGATACAAAAGAAGCTTTAGAAGGAACAAAAATTTGGATAGATCTTTTAGAAGAAGGATTGTCACCAACCCTTGAAGAACAAGCTGACACAAATGCCATAGAATTATTTAAAGGTGAAAAAGTAGCTATGGTGTACGCAGCATCATGGAATGTACCAGTATTTATGCAAAATGAAGTTATTAAAGACCATATAGATTTAACTATAATGCCTTTAATAAAAGAGCGTGCTGCAACTATTCATGGATTATCAAATGCCATAGCTGCTAATTCTAAACATAAGGATGAAGCATGGGATTTTGTAAAGTTCTTAGGAAGTAAAGAAGCAAACGAAGTATGGGCTAAGTCAGGAGTAGTAATTCCAGCTCATAAAGAAGTATTAGATATCTGGGAAGCTGCTCATCCAGAGATTAACTTAAAAGCTTTCGTTGATGAATTAGATTATGCAGTTATGTATCCAGTTTCACTGAATACTTCAAAATGGAATGACGTAGAAAATGAGTATATTAAACAAATATGGAATAGAGGTATAACTGTAGAAGAAGGATTAAAGAAAATATCTGAGTTAATGAATGAGGCTTTAACTAAAGAACAATAATAGTTTGAATTCTGTCAATTAGCCTTATAATAAACAGGGCTAATTGACTCTTAGATTGTAAAAGCCCTTACAGGACAACTTGAACTACACCCTGCGGGGGCTTATTATAGAAGGAGGATCACATGAAAGCTATTACTGATATTAAAGACAACCAGAACAATAAGGCCTCAAAGGCATCTGGAAAAAGAAAGCTTAATGATCTTTTTTGGGGATATTTATTGATTTTACCAACAGTGCTGGGACTAGCAGTATTTTATATAGCTGCATTTTTTCAAAATTTATACTATAGTTTTACAAACCTGGGAGCTTTCGGTAAATATAAGTGGATTGGAATGGAAAACTATATAAATGTGTTTTCTGATCCTAAGGTGCCACAGGCCCTAATAAATACTGTTAAATTTACAGTTATTAGTGTACCTATTAGTATTATCATATCTTTATTTATAGCTACATTATTAAATTCAAAAATAAAGGGACTATCATTATATAGAACTTTATACTTTTTACCAGCTGTTACTATGCCGGCAGCTATTGCCATGATGTGGAAATGGTTATATAACGGACAGTATGGATTACTTAATCAACTACTAGCTAAAGTAGGAATTGAAGGACAGGCTTGGATTGCAGACCCTAAATTTGCCATGGGAGCGTTAATTATTGTAGGAATATGGAGTTCATTAGGAATGAAGATTATATATTTCTTAGCTGGATTACAAGGCATACCTAAGGCATATTACGAAGCGGCAACCATAGATGGAGCAGGTCCTATTAGACAATTTTTTTCTATAACGCTTCCTTCTTTAACACCAACTATATTTTTTGTAATGATAACTTCACTAATTGGTGCACTTCAAATGTTTGATTTAATATTTTTAATGATTAGTAAAACTAGTTTAGCCGTAGATAGTACCATGTCAATAGTATATTTATTTTATAAATATGCATTTGAATTCCAAGAAAAAGGATATGCTTCTGCCATATCAATTGTATTATTTATGATAATCTTGGTTATTACTGCAATTCAATTAAGGCTACAGAAAAAATGGGTAAACTACTAGAAGTGAAGGGAGTAGGAATATGAAGGAAATTTCATCTAATAAAAAAAGAATGCAAATCAACAAAATAATTATACATCTGTTACTTATTTTAGGTGCGATTATAACTATAATACCATTTGTTTGGATGATTTTAACATCATTTAAAACTTTAGGTGAATCAACAATTATTCCTCCTACAATATTTCCTAAACAAATGCAATGGGAAAACTATAAGGAGGCTATGAGAACTTTACCTTATGGAAAGTTTTATTTCAACACTATTGTTTATACAATGCTGACAACTATAGGACAAATTGTATTTTGTTCCATGGCAGGATATGCCTTTGCAAGAATTAATTTTAAAGGTAAGAACTTTATATTTGTATTGATTTTATCTGTATTAATGGTACCAGGACAAATATTTTTAATACCACAGTTTATGATTATGAAAAAGCTAGGATTACTAAACTCTATTACTGCACTAGTGCTTCCAGGTCTATTTAGTGCCTATGGAACTTTTCTTATGAGACAATTTTATATGGGAATTCCAAAAGAATTGGAAGAGGCAGCTCGTTTAGATGGATGTAATCATTTTACAATATTTTGGAAAATAATGACTCCATTGGTGAAGCCAGGAATAGCAGCCCTTGCTATTACAGCTTGTTTATATTGTTGGAACTCATTGATGTGGCCTTTAATAGTAAATACATCTATAGATAAAATGACATTATCAGCAGGATTATCAACTTTGAGTGGTCAGCACGGAACAAACTTCCCTGTTGCAATGGCAGGTACTGTACTGGCAGTATGGCCTATGATAGTATTATTCGCTATCTTCCAAAAACACTTTGTTGAAGGAATGGCATCTACCGGTTCGAAAGGTTAAGAGTTTAATATATGTTAGGAGGAAGAAAAAATATGTCAAAGATAAGAGTAGCTTTAATAGGTGCAGGTCAACGTGGAAAGGATATATATGGAAATTACGCTCTTTTACATCCAGAAAATATAGAGTTTGTAGCAGTTGCAGAACCCAATAAATTAAAAAGAGAAGAATTTTGTAAAAAACATAATATAAGTGATGAATGGGCTTTTGAATCCTATGAAGAGTTTTTTAGCAAGGAAAAATGCTGTGATGCAGTAGTAATAGCTACGCCAGACAATACTCACTTTGTACCGGCGAAATTAGCCTTAGAAAAACAATATCATATATTACTTGAAAAACCAATGTCAAATAAACCAGAAGAAGTTGCAGAACTTGGAAAACTTGCTAAACAAAATAATAAAGTATTTATGATATGCCATGTTTTAAGATATACTACTTTTTATTCTAAACTTAAGGAATTGATTAATAGTGGAGTAATTGGTAAAGTTATATCTATTCAACATAATGAAAATATAGGGTATTATCATTTTGCCCATAGCTTTGTTAGAGGAAACTGGAGAAATAGTGATGAATCAAGTCCTTTAATATTACAAAAGAGCTGTCATGATATGGATATACTTTTATGGCTAGTTAATAGCGATTGTACAGATATAGCATCCTTTGGAGAATTAAGTCATTTTAAATTGGAAAACAGACCAAAAGGGGCATCTGATCGTTGCGTAACTTGTAAGGTTGAGAATGAATGCCCTTATTCAGCATTAAAACTATATTATGATAATATCGGCAGATGGCCAACTTCTGTAATAACAGAAATTCAAACTAAGGAAAATGTTGATAAGGCTTTAGAGGAAGGACCTTATGGCAGATGTGTTTTTGGAGGCTGTGATAATAACGTAGTTGATCATCAAGGAACTGTGTTAAACTTTGAAAACGGAGTAACTGTTGTATTTAATCTTTCTGCATTTACAAATAAAGTTCATAGAAATATTAAGATAATGGGTACTATGGGAGAAATCATAGGCGATGATGTTAAAAATGAAATTGAAGTACAATTATTTACTTCAAATGAGAAGAAGGTCATAACACCAAAAGTAGTATCAGGTGGTCATGGTGGTGGAGACACTGGTATTATGGAAGACTTTATAGCACTGGTAAAATCTGATGCAAATTCAGAAACTGGTTTAACTTCTGCAAGTATTTCAGTACAAAGTCATATGATGGCCTTTGCAGCAGAAGAAGCTAGAAAAACTAAGAAAGTAATAAATACAAAAGATTATACTAATGGATTTTAATTGGGGGTTTGGACTTGTTATATTTAGGAGTTGATGGTGGAGGAACCAAAACTGCATTTGTCTTAATAAATGATAAGGGCAAGATATTAGCCTATAATATAAAGCCGACTTGCCACTATAAGCAATCATCACTTAAGAACTTTGAAAATGTAATAAGAGAAGGGATAAAAGATATTTGTAATGAAGCTAAAATATCTATTGAAGAAATCAATTATGCATTTTTAGGAATTCCTGGCTTTGGTGAAATTAAAAAGGATATTCCTCTACTATTAAACATTATAAAAGAGATGCTAAATGATGTTCCATTTACTTGTGACAATGATGCAGTCGCTGCTTGGGCAGGATCATTGGCTTGTAAGGCTGGAATAAATATGGTCGCAGGTACAGGTACTATTGCATTTGGAATGGATAAAGAAGGACATTCTACTAGAGCAGGTGGATGGGGACACTTCTGTGGTGATGAGGGATCAGCTTATTGGATAGGAAAAAAAACCATAGAAATATTTAGTAAGGAATCTGATGGGAGAATTAGTAAGACTCCTCTTTATAATATATTAAGAGAAGAATTAGATATAGAAAATGATTTTGACCTAATAGATATTGTTATTACTAAGCTATCTATGAAAAGAGATGAAATTGCAAAATTTTCAAAGATAATATATAAGGCTGCCTTAGAAAATGATAATGAAGCTATTAAGGTCTTTGAAGAAGCAGCTTTTGAACACTACCTTACTATAAAATCTGTAATCAATCAGTTAAATCTACAGGATGAGGAAATACTCATTTCCTATTCAGGTGGTGTATTTAATGCAGATAGTTTTGTATTAGAACCTTTAAAAAAATACTTAGAGGAACATGGAAAGGTTAAATTAATGAAACCTATTTTGCAGCCAATAACTGGTGCAGCATTATATGCAAAGATGATAGATTCAAATAAGTATGAAGAATCTGTAGTAGTTACCTTAAAAGAAGAAGAAATAAAATGGAAGATTTAACCTAAGATATTGAGAAGGGTGGATAAGAATGGCAGGATTAGTTTTTAAAAATGTATATAAGATATATCCAGGAGATGTAGAAGCTGTTAAGGAATTTAACTTAGAAGTTAAAGATAAGGAATTTGTAGTATTCGTAGGACCTTCAGGATGTGGTAAATCTACAACTTTAAGAATGCTTGCAGGACTTGAGGAAATTTCAAAGGGAGAAATATATATTGGAGATACTTTAGTTAATGATGTTCCCCCGAAAGATAGAGATATTGCTATGGTATTTCAAAACTATGCCCTTTATCCTCATATGACAGTTTATGATAATATGGCCTTCGCCCTTAAATTAAAAAAATATCCTAAAGATGAAATCAATGCTAGAATTACAGAAGCAGCGAAGATACTAGGAATTGAAGAATATTTAGACAGAAAACCTAAGGCACTTTCTGGAGGACAAAAACAAAGGGTAGCCCTTGGAAGGGCCATTGTTAGAGATCCACAAGTATTTCTTATGGACGAGCCCCTATCTAATTTAGATGCAAAGCTTAGAGTCCAAACTAGGGCAGAAATAATAAAGCTCCACGAAAGATTAGAGACTACTTTTATATATGTGACCCATGACCAGACAGAAGCCATGACCATGGGAGATAGAATTGTAATAATGAAAGATGGTGTAATACAACAGGTAGATACACCACAAAGCGTATATCAAAATCCAGCAAATGTTTTTGTAGCTGGGTTTATAGGAAGTCCTCAAATGAATTTTATGGAAGGAGTATTAATCTCTGAAGGGGATAACTATAGTATTAAGATAGATGATATTAGACTTAATATTTCCAAAGAAGTAGGTAAAGGATTAGCTGATAAAGGATATTTAAATAAGGCTATAATCATAGGTATAAGACCTGAACATATTTATAACGAAACAAGAAAAACTCAAATAGAATTAAATGGTTTTGTAGAATTAATTGAAATGTTAGGCTCTGAGAAATATGTATATATTAAATTAGGAAAATATCAATTGATTTCAATAATAGATTCAGATATAAATATAGAAAATCATAAAGATATAAAAATATACTTTGACGAAAGAAAGCTACACTTTTTTGATAAAGATACGGAATTAGCAATAAAATAAATTAATAACTGGGAGAGGTAAATCCATGGATATTGTATCAAATAGAGAAATGTTAATAGAAGCGAGAAAAAACAAATATGCTGTTCCTGCTTTTAATATTCATAATCTAGAAACTATGAAGGGAGTAATAGAAGCAGCTTATGAACTTAGGTCTCCTCTGATGATTGCCACAACTCCAGGAACTGTAAAATATGCTGGATTAGAATTTATAGTTGCTATGGCTAGAGCAGCAGCTAAAAAATATGATATTCCCATAGCACTACACTTAGATCACTGTACAGATGTAGAATTATTAAAGCAATGTATTCAAGCAGGATATAAATCAGTAATGATAGATGCTTCTCTAAAGTCTTATGAAGAAAATATAAGTATTACAAGGGAAGTAGTTAAGTATTCCCATAGATATGAAGTTAGTGTAGAGGCAGAATTAGGACTAGTAGGTGGACAAGAAGATGATAGAGATATAGATGAAAAGGATACTACCCTTACAGAGCCACATATCGCCTTAGATTTTATACAAAAGACAAATGTAGATTCCTTAGCTGTTGCCATAGGAACTGCTCATGGCGTCTATAAATCTGAACCTAAATTAGACTTTGAAAGATTAAGTAAAATCAATAGTATGGTAAGCATACCTCTTGTATTACATGGTGCATCTGGTGTACCTCACGAAAGTGTAATAAAAGCAGTAGAAAATGGAATTAGTAAAGTAAATATAGCAACAGAACTAAAAATACCATTTGCTGAAGCTATTAAGGAATATTTTAAAGAAAATCCATCTGCAAATGATCCAAGATATTATTTAACTCCGGCTAAGGATATGGTAAAGAAAATAGCCATGGAAAAAATAAAAGTCTGTGGAAGTGCAAATAGATATTAAAACTTATAAGGAGGAATATAGTTGATTTTAACTATTACTTTAAATCCTTCTATTGATAGAAGATATGATGTAAAGGATTTTGAAAAAGGAAAAATATTTAGAACTAATGAATATCAATATACAGCTGGTGGAAAAGGTATCAATGTTACTAAGGTAATAAATACCTTTGGAGATCCAGTTTTAGCTACAGGATTTTTAGGTGGCAGAAATGGAACATATATAATAGATAAACTGGCTAAAATCAATATAGAAAATGATTTTATATTTATTAATGGAGAGACTAGGTCTTGTATTAATATAGCATCAAGTGATGGAAGTAATACAGAAATACTTGAATCTGGCCCTACTATAGATGAAGAAGAATTAAATAAGTTCTACCAGCTATATGATAGTCTATTGGATAAATATAATATAATATGTGCATCTGGAAGTTTGCCTAATGGATTACCAGTAGATATATATAATGAACTAATAAAAAGAGCCAATAAAAAAGAGAAAAAATTTATTTTAGATACCAGTGGTGAGCATTTAGCAAAAGGTATAATGGAAAGACCATATTTAATAAAACCTAATAAAGAGGAGCTAAGTAAACTCATAGGCAGAAATATTAACTCTGAAGAAGATATTATTAGGGGAGTAAAGGGTTTTATTGAAAATGGCATAGAAGTAATATGTATATCATTAGGAGATAAGGGAGCATTAGTATTTAATAATGAATATATGTATAGAGTAGATATTCCCAAGGTGGAGGTTATGAATACTGTAGGATCTGGAGATTCTATGGTTGCAGGATTTGCAGTATCCTTATTGAGGGGATATGATTTTGAAAGTATGTTAAGATTATCTTCTGCCTGTGGAACTGCAAATGCCATGGAGTTGGAAACAGGTAAGGTAGACTTAGACAATGTAGATAAGTTAATCAATAGGATAAAAATTGAAAAAATAAAAATATAATTATAATTATACAAAATACAAGTTAAAATGCTTATAGCTAAATTGGTTATAGGCATTTTTTATCTAAAATTATATAGATATATGATTAAGTTTAGATAAAAGAGGTAAAGAGTTATATTAGAGGTAATTATTTAGGATTATATGGAGGCGAGTTTATGTTAATAAAAAACGTAGATATTATTACTCCTTATGAAGTTTTAAAGGGATACGGGGTTTTAGTAGAAAATGGACAAATAGTAGATATAGATTTGGAAGAAAAGTTTAGTAATGGAAAACATGAAATAATTGATGGAGATGGAAATTATCTTAGTCCAGGATTTATAGATATTCATAACCATGGAAACAAAGGATTTGATATAATGGATAGTAGTGAGGAAGCCTTAGATGAAATTGGGAAATACCATATTTCCAATGGTGTAACATCTTATTTAGGTACTGTAATTACTTCCTCCTATGATAATATAATGAATGCAATAGAAAATATAAATAATTATACAAATAAACATGATATATCCCGTATTATAGGGGTACACTTAGAAGGGCCATTTTTTGATTTAGGTAAAAAAGGTGCTCAGCCAGAAGAACATATTAAAACTCCAGATTTAGATAAGATAAAATCAATAGTAGATATAGCAAAGGATAAAATGAAAATGGTATCCATAGCTCCAGAGTTGGAAGGTGCCTTAGATATAATAAAATATTTAAAAGCAAGAAATATAACAATAGCCATGGCTCATACAAATGCAACCTTTGAAGAGACTAAAAAGGGCATAGACTGTGGAGTAACTGTCGCTACTCATTTATACAATGGCATGAGAGCCTTTAGTCATAGGGAGCCTGGAGTCATAGGAGCTTCCCTTGAGGATGATAGAGTATACTGTGAGATAATCTATGACAGAATCCATTTACATGATGGAGCTGTAAATATTGCCTTAAAGATGAAGGGGTATGATAAAATAGTATTGGTTTCAGATGCCATGAGAGCAGCTGGACTTGAAGATGGAGAATACGAACTAGGTGGGCAAAGGGTTGATGTTTCAAAAGGAGCAGCAAGGCTAGAATCAGGAAGTTTAGCTGGTTCCACTCTTAATATGCAAAAGGCTGTATACAATATGGTAAAATTTTTAAACATTCCTATTTATGAATCAGTAAAAACGGCTAGTTTAAACGCTGCAAAAGCCATAAATGTAGATGACCAGTTGGGAAGTATTGAAATAGGTAAAAAAGCTGATTTAATTATTTTTGATAAGGATATAAATATTAAAAATGTTGTATTAGATGGAAAATTAGTATTTTAACAAAAGCATCCCTAGGGATGCTTTTGTTATGTGAAGTGTTATTGAGTTCGATTAGTATAGCTAATATAATATAAAATATATAAATATAGTAATATTACTATATTTATCATAAATATTGTCGATAGTACTTATAATATAAGTTTTTTAAAAGAAAGTATGATTATTTAATGAAAAAAAGTTATACTTTTTCAATTATAGTCTTTAAATATGTACATCCTGTTTTAAAATAATTTTAAAATTAAGGAGAGAAATAAATGTATATAAATAATCTCTTTAGTAAGAATAATAATTTTTTGTTTGGAAATATAAGTAAAAAAAACAACACATTAAGTCTAACTAATAATAAGAATATAGATTCTTATATTAGGAGTGATAAAAATGTGAATATAACTAAATATATTAATTTCAAAAAAATAACACCTAAAATGATAGAGAACAGAAAGATGATAGACTTTTCAGATGAAGTTGTTTCTTTTGAATACAATACAAATAATTTTTGTATTGGTAGTGGTAGTACAATAATAGAGATACCAATTAGTGATGTGTCACCAGTTATAGATTTGGATAATGTAGAAACTTTAAAAGTTAATGATAACAGATTGATTTTAAAATCCAACTCTTATTATAGATTTAGTCATAATGATGGTATAGATAGGATTTACGGAGCAACAAATAGAGGGTTTCAAACAATTAAATTCGTTGATAACATCTATAATGATCAAAATAATTCTTTTGATGAAGTATTAGACAACACTTCAGATATAATAAATGACTTATTGAGAAACCAGAATTATATAAATGGATCAAAAAAAAGTACTGAATATTTACTAAAGGAGTTAGGTTTTAAACCAGGAACTTTAGAAGTGGGTTTAACAGCAAATAAAACTTACAAATATTTTTATAAAGATAGTGGTGGCATAATTAATGAAAAAACTTTTAATGATAACATAGATGGTATCAACTCAAGAAACCATATTGAATATGGAGTTCCAAAAGATGCTAAATGGATTATTGGAGGAAATGAATATCACATGAATGAAGATGGATATTTTAATATTCCACATTTATCAGATATCAAATGTAGTACAGGAGAGTTTAAATTGGTAAACTCTACAGGGCAAGAAATTTTTCTGAAAAATCCTGATAAAGTTAAATAATAAGTAATAAAGAGCAATGCTTTGTTAAGGAGCTATTAAATTGAATAATAAAACAAATAAAATTTCAAAAATGATTTAACTTTATGAGACATATATTTAATATATGTCTCATAAAGTTATTTTTTAGTTTTATATTGATATACTAAGTGTAAACTTTGTATAATATAGTGAGAAAAGATGGGAAAACCGAGGTGGAATATGGGAGATAATATATTAGGTGAGATTTACCAACAAAATACAGATAATGAAATTAGAAAATCAATAGGGCAATATTATACACCAAATTTTGTTATTAAATATATATTGGAAAATACAGTTGAAAAAGTAGATATAATTCAAAATCCTTTTATTAGTATAATAGATATTTCTTGTGGTGCAGGATATTTTTTGACTGCCTCTTATGATATTTTAAAGGAAAAATTTTTACTAAAACTAGAGGAAATACGAGATAAATATAAAGATAATATATACACCATAGAAAAGTATGAGAAAATAGTAAAAGTAAAGGGAATAGATTATTGGCAGAAAGAAAATATTCACTATCATATACTGAAACATTGTATCTATGGTGCTGATAAAGATGGGGTAGCTGTTGATTTAACTAAATTGGCTTTATTATCTAAAGAAGAAATAGACTATATAATAGACTTAAATATTGTAGAATGTGATAGTCTAGTAAGATGGGAGAACAATGTTATAGATTCAAAGGATTATAACCAACTGAAGGAGTTCTGGAGTAAAAAATATGATATTTCCATAGGCAATCCGCCATATATTGGACATAAACAATTGAGTATAGAGTATAAGGAATGGTTATTGGAAGAATATAAGGATGTGTTCAAAGATAAATCAGATATTTCCTTCTGCTTTTTCCAAAGAATACTTGAGATTTTAAGTCCTAAAGGAATATCTGGAATAATAACTTCTAGATATTTCATGGAAAGCCCTACGGGGAAAGAGTTACGATTGTATTTAAAGGAAAATACAGATATTTTTGAAATAGTAGATTTCTATGGAGCTGAAATTTTTAAGGATGTTAAAGTTGCGACTGCCATATACTTATTTAAAAAACATAGACTAATAGGTAATAAAATAAAGGTACATAAATTAATTAATGATAAGTATAAATTTAATGATTTAAAGGATTTGAGATCAAAGATAGAGTCTGATTTATTTAGTAGTTTTCAAGTAGAACAGGATAGCTTAGAACTAGAAAGATGGATACTTATATCTGAAAGAAGTTTAAATATCTATAAAAAAATAGAAAGAAAGACGAGATATAGATTAGGAGATATAGCAAACTCTTTCCAAGGAATTATAACTGGATGTGATAAGGCATTTGTATTAAATGGAGAAGAAGTAATGTCAAAAAATATAGAAAAAGACTTACTTAAAAGATGGATAAAAAATAGTAATATAGAGAGATATAATACCTTAGACAATGATCTATTCTTAATATATTCTGACTTAATAGAAGAAGAGGGGGATTATCCAAGAAGTATAAAATTTATTAAAGAATATAAAACAAGACTAGAAAAGAGAAGAGAATGTAAAACAGGCAGTAGAAAATGGTATGAGCTACAATGGGGTAGAGATAGAAACTTATTTGAACAGCCTAAAATAATATTTCCTTATAAATCTAGAAGCAATAGATTTACAATAGATTATAATAATCTATATTATAGTGCAGACATATATTCTTTAGTTGTTAGAGATGAATTTAAAGATAGAATATCCCTGGAATATTTAGTTGGATTACTTAATTCAAGTATTTATGAATTTTACTTTAAACTATTTGCTAAGAAAATGGGAAAAGGAATTTATGATTATTATCCTAATTCAATATTGGATTTAAAAATAATTATGGAGGAAATAGTAGATGATATAAGCGAAAATGTTAATGAGATAATGAAGTTAAAAAGTAAAGGTGATGCAGAAATTCAGAAAAAGATATATGATTTAGAAAAAAATATAGATGAAATTATAGGAGAATATTTTGAATTAGATGAATTAGATTATGAAATAATAAATAACTATATAAACAAATAAAGCCATGATATTATCATGGCTTTATTTGTGTGTGTGTGTCATAAAATTAATATATACTTAACAACTCCTCGATAGGGAGAAAATATCTAATTTACAAAAACATAAAAAGACAGGGAGATAAAGTGACATATATTAAAGTAATATCACCTTATCTCCCTGTCTTTTTATCTGAAAGTTTCCTCATAATATACATATATGAATTGCTTCTTCGATGCTTGATTTAACAAGTCTCTCCAGGGAACGCGTCAGATTATTGTTAAGAACCTGAGAGTTTCAAAGTAAGTTTAGTGATATGCTTACTTTTTGCTCCTACGGTTATCTATTAGATATTTCCAATAATCTTCATTCGCTTATTAACTTTTCAACTATTATCATGTTAACACATAATTTAAATAATTGCAAGTAAAAAATAATATTTATATCAAAAAAATTATATATACTATGTAATGTAAAAAAAAGAACTTCTAGTTAAAATTGAAGTTCTTTTTTTATATTAATAAGAGAGAATGAATTTGCTGTAAATTATATGGTTTTTTCTTCTGATACTATATGATCTTCATAATAATAATTGATATTTTCATATTTACCATTTTTCCTCATAACAGGGTGGTAGTTCCCAACTTTAAGAGCCTCAATAAAGTCTTTATGATCTCGTATAGTATCATAAAATTTTGTAGCGTAGGACCCAAGCTTAGGAAGTTTATGAGCATCACTTGCACCTAAAGATGGTATGTTTAATTCTGTAGCTAAGGCATAAGCCTGTAGATTGTGGTATGAATAAGTACTACCATTAAAAGATTCTACGCCTGTAAGGAGATGTTTAAGTTTTCTAATATTTTCTCCCATACCACGATTATTATTTCTAAAGGGATGTGCGGCAATGGCAGCACCCTTATGTTTTTTAACAAGTGTTAAAAGTTCCTCTGCACTTATCATTTCTTTTGGGATATCTTTTAATCCAAATACAAGTATATCTCCTTCAAAAGTAAGTATCTCCGCACCTACTATTACTAAAACATCGTTTATCTTAGCAGAATCACCTAGTTCATTTCGTAAATGATTATTATCGTGATTTGTAATACACATGGAATCTAAGCCCATAAGCTTACCTAATTCGATAGATTCCTTAAAATCAAGAAAGCTGTCAAATGAATATTTGTTTTCATGTATATGAGTATCTATAATCATAAATATTCCTCCAAAACTTCTAATATAAGTACTATACCATAAAAATAAGTCATAAGTTCAATTATAGATAAATATTATAAAAATGATTTATCCTATTAAGAAAACAAATAATTTAAAAGTTATATAATTTGTAAATAAAATTTTATTTTGTGAATAAAATAATATAGGGAATAATAAAAATTAGAATTATATTTAAATCAGTTATCAATTGATAATGCTTTCTATCTTGGTAATACTATTGAATTATCTATAATATCTATGTATAATTAAATTATCATTATCAATATAAAATTAAGAAAGGTCTGAAAAACATGGAAAATTATAAATTAGGTGTGAAAACTTCTTGGATAACGGCTATAATCAATATTATTTTAGCTGCATTTAAGGTCATTGCAGGAATAATAGGAAATAGTAGTGCTATGATTGCAGATGGAATACATACTTTATCAGATATTTTAACTACCTTTGTGGTTTTAATAGGACTAAAAATATCCTCTAAAGAGGCAGATAAAGATCATCCCTATGGACATGAGAAATATGAGTCCGTGTTTGCAAAAATTTTAAGTATGCTATTACTATTAACTGGAATATTTATAGGATATGAGTCCATTAAGATTTTAATTAATGGTGAGATTAAAGCACCAAAACTAATTGCACTTGTGGCAGCTTTATTATCTATCCTAATTAAGGAAGGAATGTATTGGTATACAATTAAAGTAGCTAAGAAAATAAAGAGTATATCTATGGAAGCAGATGCTTGGCACCATAGATCTGATGCTTTTTCCTCTATTGGTACATTTGCAGGTGTGCTTGGAGCTAGGCTAGGTTTTCCTGCTTTAGACCCAATTGCGGGAATAATAGTATCTATTTTTGTAATTAAAGTGGGTGTAGATCTATATATAAAATCTGTTAAAGAATTAGTTGATGAATCTGCAAGCGAAGAAACTATAGAAATAATCAAAAATAAAATTCAATTCATCGATGGAGTAAGAGGAGTAAAAGAATTAAAAACTAGGATATTTGGAAATAAAATTTATGTTGATGTAGAAATTTTTGTAGACCCTTATATTACAGTGAAGGAGGGGCATGATATTTCTGAAATAGTCCATGACCAATTAGAAAAAGATATTGAGGATATTAAACATTGCATGGTTCATATTGAACCTTTTCAAGAGAGTTAACAAAAATTGTAATAATTTTGTAATAATTTGGTTGCATCATTGAATATAATAGAATATAATAATCTTATATTTGAAATCTAATATGGGGAGTGTTCATATTGAATAATAGAAAACACAAGCTACCAGTAACAATTGCAGGTATATGTCTTATTGGTTTAATCGGATTTAAGGATACAGGAATATTTGTTAGGGAATATGTTAGTATAGATGATGCTACTCAAGTTGCATTTAATGAAGAAAAAGTAACTATTATTGGAGAAAAACAAGATGCAATATACGAAATAGCAAGAAATGAAACAATAAGGACTACTAAAACTTCACAGAAATATAGAGTAACTGTTGATACATATATTCTGGACAAGCCAGAAGAAGGACCTATTAGGGTATTAAAAGAAAATGAGATTTTACAAATTCTTAAATTTGAAGATGACACCTATGGATTATTTAATACAGAAGATGGTATTGATGGATATGTAAAACTATCGGATTTAGAGGCAAGTGTAGAAGAGAATATTTCTTATGGAGTTTCAAAAGTTGATAAGGTACTAAAAGACAATAATTTATTTTACACCTTAATTAAAGGTGAGACTGTCTCTATAAAGGACTTCAAAGATAATACTTATATTATTATAGACGAAAATGGAAATGAGTTTAAGGCTAATGAAAGCTATATTGATTTAAGAAGGTCAAGAGAAAGAGCCACTAGAGGAAGCATATCTAGAAGAGGAACTGCTGTTACTAAGGTAGTTCAGGCTGCCCATGAAGAACTAGGAAAACCTTATGTAGCAGGAGATACTGGAAAAAGAGGATATGATTGCTCAGGACTCACATACTCTATTTATTTAAATACATTAGGAATAAAACTTAATAGATCTTCGACTTCTCAATCATCCAACGGAGTAGAAGTGAAAAAAGAGGAGCTTGTACCTGGAGATTTAGTATTTTTTAGAACATCAGGGACAGGTATAGGTCATGTAGGACTATATATTGGAGATAACAATATGATACACGCATCTTCAGGCAGAAGGCAGATTATGATATCATCTCTAGATGAAGCTTATTATAAGCAGAGATATATAACAGCAAGAAGAATTATAAATAATTAGCTAGAAGTAAATGCATTAAAAGTTATAATAATTTTTAATGCATTTTTTGTTAGCAAAATAAAATAGAGATAATTCGGAAATTTCTGCCAAACTCAAATTAATGTTGTGTACAAAATAGTAATATGTTATACTCTAGTTAAAATTTAACAAGCTGTTTTTAAAAAAAGGGAGGATGGGAAAATGATTGCATTGCTAAAGTTTTCACCAATATTTTTACTAGCAGGACTTATGATGGTAAGCAATATTGAAGCTTTAGGTTTTTTAGGAATTAGTTTAGACATTTTAGTTATAGCGCCTATTGCAACTGTATATGCAGCAATAATAGCTGCCATAACTGAGAAATACAAACTAAATGAAATCGTAGATGCAGCAGTGGATAATGTGAAGGAGATGCAGTTGGTATTTTTTATTCTTATGCTTGCTTATGCTATGGCAGAAGCATTTATGTCAACTGGAGTTGGAGCCGCAATCATTAATATGGCATTAGGGCTTGGAATCACAGGTAAGACTGTAGCAGTAATAGCATTTATTATTTCAGCAATACTATCAATTGCAACTGGAACATCATGGGGAACTTTTGCAGCTTGTGCACCTATTTTCTTATGGCTAAGCCATATAGTAGATGGTAATGCATTAATTACTTTTGGAGCAATAGCAGGTGGGGCATGTTTTGGAGATAATATAGGACTTATATCAGATACTACTGTAGTTAGTTCAGGAATTCAAGAGGTAGAAGTTATTCATAGAATTAGGCATCAAGGTGTATGGTCTGGCCTATGTTTAATTGTAGCAGCAATTTTATTTGTTGTAGCAAGTTTAGGATTACCAGGTGAAGTTGGTAGTGCAGCCGATGCAATAAATCAAATTCCAGAGGAAGTATGGACTACATTGGCTGAAGAAAGACCTGCAGCAGTAGATTTACTTAATCAAGTAAAAGAAGGTGTACCGTTTTATATGGTTGTGCCTCTGGTACTTGTTTTAATAGCTGCAATAAAGGGAATTCCTACTTTGGCTTGCTTAGGGCTTGGACTTATTTCTTCTTATATATTTGGTATGTTTGCTGGTACTGTTGAAAATACTACCCAATTTTTAGGAATGATTGAAACGGGTTTTGCAGAAGCGGGAAAATGGGTAATAGTTATGATGATGTGGGTTGGAGCCTTTGGTGGAATAATGAATAGGATGAATGCCTTTAAACCTATATCAAATTTAGTTTCAAGGCTAGTAAGAAATGTGAGACAATTAATGTTTGCTAATGGTATCTTGTCTATTATAGGTAATGCTACATTAGCAGATGAAATGGCTCAAATAGTAACTATTGGACCTATTATAAAAGAATTGACTGATGAAAATGTGGAGGCAAGTGAAGAGGATATGTATAAACTTCGCTTGAGAAATGCTACCTTCTCTGATGCTCTAGGAGTATTTGGTTCACAACTTATTCCATGGCACGTATATATTGGATTTTTTATAGGTATTGCCAATGCCGTATATCCAATAAAAGTATTTAAATGGACAGAATTTGTTAAATATAATTTTATGGCATTTGTAGCCGTAGGTTCAATATTATTATTAACTTTAACTGGCTGGGACAGATTTGTTCCTCTGTTTGGTTTGCCAACTGAGCCAAATGTAAAACTAAAAAAGCATAAATCTGTAAAAGCGAAATAATTATAAGGCACCTAAATTTTAGGTGCCTTTTTGCAAAGGGATTCTTGAATAAAAAGCCTAATATGTTATAATCTGAGTAGTTACACAAATATTAGTTATAGATAATAGATGAAAGAGGTGTTGTTAATTGGCTGAGGTTTTAAAAGGAAATGTTGTTGCGACTGGAATTAAAGAAAAGATGAAGCAAGATATTGAGGAACTTGCTAAAATAGGAAAAGTGCCTACATTAGGTATTGTAAGATTAGGAGATAATCCTGATGATGTTTCCTATGAAAGAAGTATAATCAAAAATTGTGATACCATAGGTATACAATCTAAGGTTTTTGAAAAAAACTTAGATATGTCAACAGAAGAATTAGTAGCTTTAATGGAAGAATTAAATAATGATGACTCTATATCTGGAGTTCTTGTATTTAGACCTTTACCTAAACATATTGATGAGACTAAGGTAAGAGAAGCTTTGTCACCAGCTAAAGACGTAGATTGTATGCACCCAATGAATTTAGCAAAGATATTCGAAGGAGATATGACGGGATTCGGACCTTGTACTGCAAAGGCAGCTCTAGAAGTATTATTATATAATAATGTACCATTAGAAGGTAAAAATGTAGTAGTTGTTAATAGATCTATGGTACTTGGAAAGCCTCTAGTAATGATGTTACTTGAAAAAAATGCAACTGTAACTATTTGTCATTCTAGAACTAAAGATTTACATGAAATAACCAGTAAAGCAGATGTAGTAGTAACTGCTTTAGGTAAGGCGAAATTCTTTGATAAAAAGTATTTTAATGAGAAGTCAGTATGTATAGATGTTGGAGTTAGTTTAGATAGTGAAGGAAAACTAAGCGGAGATATTGATTATCCAGAGGTATCAGAAATGGTATCTATGATAACACCAGTTCCTGGTGGTGTTGGTTCAGTAACTACATCTATTTTATTATCCCATGTAGTTGATGCTTGTAAAAAAATGTAAATATAAATCGAAAAAAAAGAGTCAACATTGACTCTTTTTTTCATTTTAGTACAAAAATAGTCAATATTCTTTGAAGGAGATTTGAATATCCGTAGAGAATATATAATAGTACAGAAGAAAAGACAGGAGGGGGTATTTTGTATCTATCAGTAGAAGAACATAACAATAATTTATTGGTACAATTTAAAGGTGAACTAGATCACCACACTACAGAGAATGTAAGGGAGAAAATAGATCAGAAGTATAATGATCTAAGGCTCAAAAATATAATACTTGATTTAAGGGGATTGACCTTTATGGATAGCTCAGGTATTGGACTTATTATGGGGAGATATAAAAATTGTATAGAAAAAACTGGCATTATGGCAATAGTAAGTGATAATTCCTATGTAGAGAAGATGTTGAAAATGTCTGGACTCCTTAAGATAATTAATGTATATCCAACAATTGAAGCAGCAATTGAAAACTTATAAAGGAGATGAAGAAAGTGGAAAAGAATTATATGAAATTGGAGTTTCTAAGTAGGTCTAATAATGAATCCTTTGCAAGGGTTGTAGTGGCAGCATTTGCGTCTCAATTGGATCCTACATTAGAAGAATTATCAGACATTAAAACTGCCGTATCTGAAGCTGTAACTAATGCCATTATACATGGATATGAATATGGACAAGGAATAGTAATAGTTGAATCAAAAATTGAAGATAATGAGATAGAGATAATAATTGAAGATAAGGGAATGGGAATACTAAATATAGATCAGGCAAGAGAACCTTTTTATACGTCTAAACCTAATATGGAGAGATCAGGTATGGGATTTACAGTTATGGAAACTTTTATGGATAGCCTTCAGGTAGAGAGTATTAAAGGTCATGGAACAAAAGTAAAGATGACTAAGAGATTTCAGAGCCTTCCAAATAAGGAGTAGATATTATGAACATTAGTGGTGAAACTAAGGCTTTATTATCCCATGAAGAAACTATGGAGCTTATTAAAGAGGCTCAAGAAGGCAGTATGGAGGCTAAGGATATATTAGTATCTCATAATTTAGGTCTGATTAGATCTGTATTAAGAGGTTTTATGAATAGAGGATATGATGTAGACGATTTGTTTCAAATAGGAAGTATTGGATTATTAAAAGCTATTGATAAATTTGACACTTCTTTTGATGTTAGGTTTTCCACCTATGCAGTTCCAATGATAATGGGAGAAATAAAAAGATTTTTAAGAGATGATGGATTGGTAAAGGTAAGTAGGTCTTTAAAGCAAACAGCAGCAAAAGCTAAGGGTGCAGAAGAAAGACTACTTATGGAATTAGGAAGAGAGCCTACTATCCAAGAAATTTCTGATGAAATTCAAATTCCTAAGGAAGACATAGTAATGGCTTTAGAATCCTCATATCATCCGGATTATCTTTATGATGTTGTACATCAAAATGATGGCTCTCCATTATATCTAATAGATAAGATCAGCAATGAACCAGAAGAAAGCAGAGATATTGTAGATAATATAGTGTTAAAAGAAATGTTAGAAAAATTAAAACCTAGAGATAGACAAGTAATTATTTTAAGATATTTTAGAGATCAAACTCAGACAGAAGTGGCAAATCAATTAGGTATATCTCAAGTACAGGTTTCAAGAATAGAGAAAAAAATAATAGAAGAAATGAGGAAAAATTTAGCAAAGGCATAATATATGCCTTTTTTTGTATGAAATTTTAAATATAGCGAATAATAATTTTAGAATGGGGTGATTACATGACATACAAATTTACCTATAAAAAGTTTATTACATTATTGATACTAGTATTAGTAGTTATAGGGGGAATTATTGTGTATAAAGAACAAACCACTAATAAAGAAGCTCCTAAGAGGGCTAATTTTGTACTAAATATAATAGAGTCAGGTGAATCAAGTGGATAAAGAAAAAGTATATATAATTATTAGTAAAAAAGCAACTATAGATCCAGAGAAAGATTTATTAGTAGAAGATATAGCAGAAGTATATAGTGAAAATGAAAGTATAAAAAAAGATATTGAAATTCTTAGATTAAAGAAAAAGAACGTGGAAGAGGATTGGGATTACATAACTGCTAAAGATGTAGTAGAAAAGGTGTTAAGTAAATATCCCAATATTGATTTAGATTTATTAGGTGAAGTAGAGACTTTAATAGAGTATAAATCTAGGGGGAAAGAAAGGCCTTTTTGGGAATTTATTAAAGTAGCTGCAGTATGTATTGTTTTATTTTTTGGAGCCAGCCTAGCCATAATTAACTTCCATGAAGACGTAAATACTAGAAAGTCCATGGAAGAATTATATTATACTTTTACTGGAGAAAAGAAGAAAAATCCTTTACTAATGGTAATTCCCTATTGTTTTGGCATTGGAATTGGAGTAATTACATTTTTTTCTAGAGTTCTCAGCTCTAGTAAAAGAAGGCAGCAAGAGCCTGGGCCTATGGAGATTGAATTATTATTATATGATGAAGATTTAGAAAAAGATATATTAAACAATGTAAAGAAAAAAAAGAGTTAGCAAAAGAGGTGTAATATGTTTTTTAGATTATTAGCCTTAGTATTAATTGCCTTTGGTGGTGGTGTAACAGTTGGTGGTGCAATAACAGCTTTTCTTACTATACTGAAGATTGTACCTAGATTAGTCCAAATTACAGAGACATGGAATCGAATTAAACTCTATCAAGGCACAATTATAGTTTCATTTATTTGCTCTGTAATAGTCTATTTTTCAGATTTAAGCTTAAAATTACCTAAATTTGCGGTTGCACCAATTGGGCTTATATATGGAATTTTCGTTGGATTATTATCCTCTTCTCTAGCAGAAGTGCTAAATGTAATTCCAGTATTATCTAAAAAAATCAAAATAAAAGATAGTTTGAAATATACAGTATGGGCCTTATTAGGTGGAAAGGTAGCAGGAGCCTTAATATTTTGGTTATTTCTTAAATAGGAGATGATTTAAATGGAAAATATGAATAAAAAAGATTATCAAAATTATGCAGAAAGAAAAATTCCGAAACCAACCTATTTCAAAAATATAATATTAGCATTTTTAGTAGGTGGAGCAATTTGTACCGTAGGACAGATGGTGCGAGCATGGTTAACTAAAAATGGATTAGATGAAAAATCTGTTGCATCGGGAACAGCCGTTATAATGGTTTTCATAGGGGCATTTTTAACAGGTCTTGGAGTCTATGATAAGATTGGAAAAGTTGGAGGAGCAGGAGCGGCAGTTCCTATTACAGGATTTTCTAACGCAATGGTATCTCCTGCTATGGAGTTTAAAACAGAAGGGTTAATATTTGGTGTAGCAGCAAAGATGTTTACAATAGCAGGACCAGTACTAGTCTATGGAATAGGAAGTTCTATAGTTGTTGGAATACTGCATTTATTATTTACGAAGGGAAGATAATTCATGGCAATAAAAAAACTTGGTTTACAGACAGTAAAGTTTCAAAATCCACCTTCAATAATAAGTACCTATACAATAGTAGGACCAAAAGAAGGTGATGGACCCCTTAAAGATTATTTTGACATGATTTTAGAGGATGATATGTGGGGGCAAGAATCATTTGAAAAATCTGAGGCAAAAATACAAGAAGAAGCTATAAAAGCGGCTATTTCAAATGGGAAATTAACAAATCAAGATATGGATTATTTATTAGCTGGAGATTTATTAAATCAAATAATATCATCAACATATTCTGCAAGGACGTTACAAATACCTTATTACGGCTTATTTGGAGCTTGCTCCACTATGACAGAGTCCTTATCTCTTGGGGCAATGCTAATAGATGGTGGTTTTGCAGATAATTTAGTATGTGCTACATCTAGTCATTTTAGTTCTGCAGAAAGGCAATTTAGATTTCCATTGGAATATGGTAATCAAAGAAAATTCTCTGCCCAGTGGACAGTTACTGGTTCAGGTGCAACAGTACTATCAGCAAATGGTAATGGACCCTATATAACTTATGCAACTACAGGAAAAATTGTAGATATGGGTATAAAAGAAGCAGACAATATGGGAGCAGCCATGGCACCTGCTGCCATAGATACTTTGATTACCCATTTTAAAGATACAGGCTATTCTCCAAAGGATTATGATTTAATAATATCTGGAGACTTAGGAAAAGTGGGAAAGGCCATAGTTTTAGAATTAATGAAAAAAGAGGGATATGATCTAACAGATATATATACAGATTGTGGTGTAGAAATCTTTGATAACCAGCAAGATACTCATGCAGGAGGATCTGGATGTGGATGTGCAGCTGTTGTATTAAATGGATATATATATAAGGAAATAATGAAGGGAAAATTCAATAGAGTACTTATGATGGCAACTGGAGCTCTTCATTCTACCACTATAAATCAACAGGGTGAATCTATCCCAGGAATAGCTCATGCAATTACTATAGATGTAAATAAGAATTAGGAGTGATTAAATGGAATATATTAAAGCGTTTATAGTAGGTGGTCTAATATGTGTGGTAGGGCAGATTATATTAGATAATACAAAATTAACTCCAGCACATATATTGGTATCATTTGTAACGGCAGGAGTTATATTAGGTGGTTTGGGACTATATGAACCTATTGTTAAGTTTGCTGGAGCAGGAGCTACTGTTCCCATAGTCGGATTTGGAAATGCTTTAGCAGAAGGAGCAATAGAAGGTGTAAAGAAAAGTGGAATAATAGGTGCTTTTACAGGAGGAGTAACTGCAGCAGCAGGTGGAATAGCTGCCGCCATACTTTTTGGCTATATAATGGCATTAGTATCCAAACCAAAAACGAAAAACTAAGGATTAATCCTTAGTTTTCGTTTTCATCCTCTTCATAATAATCCTCACCATCTTGGTCATTATCGTCTCCCCAACCAGGGAATGGTGGGAGGATACCATCATCATCCTCCTCAGGAGTCTCTATTGCACTATTTAAATCATGTTCATCACAAATTGCTGTTGGTGCAGTATATTGGTAATCAGATGGAACTATTCCGTTATGTTGTGCTGGAGAATATGGTGGTGTACGTTCAATAAATACTTTAGTAACTAGATTTTCCTCTGGACAATACGGATTGGCAATCTTTCCAGTAGCACTATCTATAGTTAATTCCACGTGAACATCACAGTACTCAGTAGGCTCAGTGCCTTTTGCAAAGATTTCACTTCTCACAGTACTGCCTCTTGGATCACGAGCACAAAGTTCTGTAGGAAGTTTTCCAGATATTGTACATACATTGACACTAACTATATTATTAGGCTTATTAAAAGAAGTTTTACCTTCTAAACCTTCGTGCATTTTTGTCATTATATGCTGCCATAATTGTGTAGCAGTACGACTGCTTTGTGTAAGAGTAATTTTAGGAGAATCATTTCCTATCCATGTAGCTGAAACATAGTAGGGAGTATATCCAACAAACCAAATATCAGCTTGATCTGTTGTTGTACCTGTTTTACCAGCTACAGCCATATTAGATAATTTTGCTCTTCTAGCTATACCATTAGATACAGTTGTTCTTAGTATATCTCCCATTATATATGCAATTTGAGGAGAAACAACTACAGTTTCCTTTGGTGTATTGTCAATTAGTATATTTCCGTTTTTATCTTCTATTTTAGTGAAGGCTATAGGTTCTATATAAACACCATCATTTGCTATGGCTCCATAGGCTGCAGTAAGTTCTAGAGGAGTTACACCCTTAGTCATACCACCTAATCCTAAGGCAGATAAGTTCTCATCACTAGTTCCACTTTCTTGAGATGTAACGAAGCTATCATTTTCTGGCTTAGTTTTACTTATAATACCTAGCTTTTCTAAATAGGACATGGAAGTTTTAATTCCAATAGATTCCACAGTTTTAACAGAGCTTACGTTTACTGATTGCTCTACAGAATATCTTAAAGTATTAATACCTTTATATACTCGATTCCAGTTTCTAGGCCATAATTTTCCATTAGCATAAAAAGGAATATCATCTATAGGAGATGCAGCTGTATAACCATTATCCAATGCTGGTAAATAAGCGGCTATTGGTTTCATAGCAGAACCAGGTTGCCTTTGAGATGCAGTAGCTCTATTTAGTATACTAGTACCTTCGATATCTCTGCCTCCAACAAGAGCCTTAATCTGACCTGTTCTATAATCAAGTAGAACAGTAGCTGCTTGAGGTTGAACAATACCATCTTTAGATATATAAAAATATTTTTCATTGATTAATAGATTTCCATTATCATCAATTCTATAGAAATCCTTATTATCATTTAAATAAGTTTGACCTATTCTTATTTCCTTACTATCTGATACGCTGAATTGATCTTCAGGTATGACTATAGATCCAACGGTATGAGTTACTAAATTTTTTCTATCATCTATAGTATAGTAATCCGCCACATCTATATGTTTTGGATAAGGAGTAAGCTTCTTGTTTTTAATATATAAATCATTATCCCTTAGTTCATAAGTTCCCTTTTCTAATATCAATTCAAATACTTCATTGACCAAGTTATTTCGTTGATAAAATATAATACTTCCTTTATCATTAATAACATCTTTTGCTTTATTTAGCTTCCAGTCTACTAATATAGGTCCCTTGACTTTACTAGGATTTCCTACTAAGATTTCAGTAAAATTATTATAAATATTTTCAAGTTCTCTTTGAAGTTTTACATCTATAGTAGCATAAATTTTTAATCCACCTGTAAATAGTTGATCTTGAGCTTGTTCCTTAGTGTATCCGAATCTTTCCATAAGTGCGTTTACAGTTTGTGTTTTTACATAGTCTGTAAAATAAGAAGAAATACCTTCTATTTTCTTTTGTCCAGGTTTCAAATTTTCTTTAATATTCTCATTTAAAGCACTTTGATATTCAGATTCACTAATTTTTTCTAATTCCAACATTTTTTTAAGTATAATCTTTTGTCTTTTCACTGCCTCTTCATTATAAACTGTTATATACTTTTCTCCTAATATTTCAACTCTTCCAACTTCGTGATGTTTATTTGGATCAAAGTTTTCAGGTCTTATGGTGTGATAAGGAGCATACCTAGTTGGAGATTTTACAATACCTGCAAATAAAGCAGATTCTGCAAGAGTAAGGTCTTCTATATTTTTAGAGAAATATGTTTGTGAAGCTTCTTGAACCCCATAAGCACCTTGACCTAAATTTACTCTATTTAAATATGCTTCAAGTATTTGATCTTTTGTTAAAACCTTTTCAATTTGTAGAGCAAGATAAGCCTCTTTAATTTTTCTGTCCCAAGATTTTTCTAAAGTCAAGTAAACGTTTCTAGCTAATTGCTGAGTAATAGTACTAGCACCTCTTACAGTTGAGCCAGCCTTTAAATTATCCATGACAGCAGAAATTATACCCTTAGGGTCTACACCAATATGTTTTATAAATCTTTCATCTTCTATTGAGATAAATGCGTCTTTAAGATATTCAGGCATTTGGTTTATTTTTACTATAGTTCTAAACTCTGGTGCTTGAATTTTTTCTATAAGATTGCCAGAAGAATCATATATGGTTGAAGTAAGATCTAAAGATGCATTGATTTTTGTAGGATCTATATCTGGTGCATCCTTTAAAATAGAAAGCACTACACCCACTACAGCACCACCAGCTACAACTGATAAAGTTAGAATTACAATTAGAAATATCTTTAAAGATTTAAAAATAGTTTTCTTAGTTGATGGCTTCTTCTTTTGATTATCGTTATTACTATCCATTAAATTACCTCCTTAGTTAAGAAAAGGCTTGAACTAATTAATTATACCATAGAAATATGATAATGTTAATATTTCTAGACCTTAAATAATTATTACAATATGGTGACGAAAGTAACAATAATATTAATTCGTATCATATATTATTATAAGGGGTGATTAAAATGAAAAAAATGATGGGCAGAACAATACATAGATGGAAAGAAAAGAAACTTATAATTTCAATAGTTATTATTATTTTATTTGCTATATATGTGTATTTTTATATAGATAATAATATTAAGCCCACTTTAATAGCACTGTCGGAAATAAAAGCTAAGGCAGTAACTACAACGGCGATAAATGATACAATAAAATCAAGACTAAAAAACAATATCAGTTATGATGATTTAATCCTTATAAAATACGATAACAATGGAAGGGCAACATTAGTTCAAGCAAATATGATGATGATGAATACCATAGCTGCAGATGTGGCATTGGAAGTTCAGGAACAACTGGGAAAACTATCTGCAAATAAAGTAGATGTTCCCTTAGGTAACGCCTTTAATAGACAAATGATACGCCTCCCAAGCATAAAATTAGAAATACAGCCCCAAGGCTCTGTCAATGTAGACTTTTCTACAGAATTTGAGGAGGCAGGAATAAATCAAACCCGTCATAGAATATATCTAATTGTGATGACAGATATAAGAATGATTATCCCATTGACTTCAGAAACCTTAAGGGTAACTACCAATATACCTATTGCAGAGACTGTCATAGTAGGAGAGGTGCCGGAACAATATATTTCTGTACCGAAGGAAGATACTATAGATATAATTAGATAAGTTTTTATAATAATGGTATAATAATATTAGATAGGAAAATATTTCAAAGGAATAGTGGGAGTTGATAAATTGAACCAAGAAACAACAAACATGGAAAGAGTTTTAATAATTGGTGTAGAACTAGATCGTGATGAAATAGACATTGAAATATCATTAGATGAATTAGAAGAATTGGTAAAGGCAGCAGGTGGTGTAGTAGTCACTAGAGTGATTCAAAGAAAGGAAAGTATAAACCCTGCTTATTTTATAGGAAAGGGAAAAGCAGAAGAAATCAAAAACTATTGTGAGGAATTAGATATTACAACTGTTGTTTTTAATGATGAATTATCAGGGGCTCAACTTAGGAATTTAGAAAAAATTATAGATAAAAAAATTGTAGATAGAACTAATTTAATCTTAGATATATTTGCCAATAGGGCAAATTCTAAAGAAGGAAAACTGCAGGTAAAGCTGGCTCAACTTAAATATAGACTTCCTAGACTAATTGGATTTAGAGATTATTTATCTAGGGAAGGGGGAGGTATAGGAACAAGGGGACCAGGAGAGCAAAAGCTTGAAACAGATAGAAGACATGTATTAAGAGAAGTTGATAATATAGAAAGGCAATTAAAAGAAGTAGAGAAAAACAGAGATATAAAAAGAAGAAAAAGAGAAGATTCAAACCTTCCAATAGTTGCCTTAGTAGGTTATACTAATGCTGGTAAGTCAACTTTATTAAACAAGTTAATAGAATTTAATGATGAATACACAGAGTCTAAGGAAGTATTTGTAAAGGATATGTTATTTGCCACATTGGACACATCTTTGAGACGTGGGAAGCTACCAAATGGGCAAATATTTTTACTGACAGATACGGTAGGTTTTGTATCGAAGCTGCCTACAAGATTAATAGAAGCTTTTAAGGGTACTTTAGAAGAAGTAAAATATGCAGACTTATTGCTTCATGTTGTAGATGCTTCAAATAAAGATTTAGATATACAAATTCAAACTACTTATAATATATTAAAAGATTTAGAGGTACTAGATAAGCCTATTATAACTGTATTTAATAAAATGGATAAAGTCGATATACACAATTTATTTTATGATCATAAATATATTGATGAAAAAATATTTATCTCAGCAAAATCTGGAGAAAACCTAGAAAATCTACTAAAAAATGTTGAGGATTCATTACCTCAGCAATATAAAACTGTGACCCTAAAGATACCATATGATAATCAAAATATAGTAAATTATTTCTGTAAAAATTATCAAATAGATAATTTGGAATATATTGAAGATGGAACAAAACTAGAATTAACTATTAATCAAATCGATAGGGAGAAATATAGTCAATATATTATTAACTGATAGTATAAGGTTTTTGAGTTGTTCCATAAATTTTTTAAGAAATATAAGAGGAGATTAAATCTCCTTATTTTTTTAGTAAGATTTAACTAAGGAGGACTTTATGGATAATATTTATAAAACTATAAATAGTTATGGTGAAGATGAAACTATAATCAATAAATCTAGATTTATTGGATATGCAATGCCTATAGAAACTGAGGAAGAAGCCTTAGATTTCATAGAAGATATAAAAACAAAACATAGAGATGCAACTCATAATGTATATGCATATGTTCTAGGAAAAGATAGTAATATACAAAGATTTAGCGATGATGGAGAGCCTTCAGGTACTGCAGGTATACCAGTATTAGAAGTAATTAAGAAAGAGGATCTAAGAAATGTAGTAGTTGTTGTAACTAGATATTTTGGTGGAGTTAAACTAGGAACAGGGGGTTTAATTAGAGCATATACAAGGGGAGCTAAGATCGGGCTTGATGCAGGTATAATAGTTGATATGGTTCTTTATGCTAAAATTAAAATAAGAATTGATTACACTCTATATGGGAAAATGGAAAATTACCTTATGAATGAAGGATATATAGTTGATGGATCTAATTTTGATGATGGTGTCAATATTTTTGTTTATATAGAAGATACAGATAAAGAAAACTTTTATAATGTAATAACAGATTTAACAAATGGCACTGCTGTATTTGAAGAAATAGATAAAGAATATATTCCTATTAAAGACGGTAAAAAACTAAATTAAATTGGGTTAATAAAAAATAATCGGGGTATAATTTTAAAGAGGTGATAATGTGGAAACTATGTTAAAAAAGAAGACTTGGGCAGTGGCAGGTGTAACAGAAAAGCAAGATAAATTTGGCTATAAAATATGGAAAATATTAAAGGAAAATAATTATGAGACCTATGGAGTAAATCCAAACTATGATGAAATAGAAGGAGATAAAATCTATCACTCAGTTAAAGATATACCAAAGAAAGTAGAAGTTCTTGATATGGTGGTACCTCCAAAGATTGCCATTCCTACATTGGAAGAGGCGAAGGAAGTAGGTATTGAATATATATGGTTCCAACCTGGAACATATAATGATGAAGTTATAGAAAAGGCTAAGGAATTAGGATTTAAGATATTGTATAATGATTGTGTGTATAAGGTGCTAAGAGAGAATAGGTAATATCTACCTATTCTTTTTCTTTCTTTTTGATTAGCTCATAAAAACCTACAAATAATAAGAAGAAACCAAAGTATTTTCTTAATTTTAAAGGATCAATTTTAACAGCTATAAGAGAGCCTATAATAGCACCAACTATTCCACCAAGTATGATTAATTTTGCAATGGAAAAGTCCAGATTACCTTTTTTATAGTGGGTTATTAAAGCCACTGTGGCTACGGGAAGAAAGACCATCAAGTTTACGCCCTGAGCTTCTTGTTGTTGAATACCATAAAATATTACTAGAGATGGAATAAGAATTGTACCTCCACCTATGCCCATTCCACTGATTATTCCAGATAAAAAGCCAATTAAAGTTAGAATCATTTCCAAATCATCCTTATGGCAGTATATACAATAACACTACCGAATATTTTTCTAAGTATATTAACAGGGATTTTATTTAAAACCTTTGCCCCAATATAAGAACCTACTACTCCTCCTAAAACTACAGGAAGGGCGACTTTAAAATGTATAGAACCTTTCATAAAATATATAATGGTACTTATAATAGATAAAGGCAAAATTATAGATATGGCTGTAGCATGAGCTTTGTGGTCATCTAGATGGAGTAAAAACACTAGAAAAGGCACAACTATAGTTCCGCCTCCAGAGCCAAATAAACCATTGACTAATCCAGTAATTAAACCTATGGATAATAATTTAACCTTATTTTTTTCCATAAAATACTCCTTTATGTTATAATCATTATGATTAATCTTACCAATAATAGAGAAGATATACATATAAACAAAAGTGAGAAAAGTTGGAGGGGAAATATGGAAAATGTAAACTTAGTTGTAGATGAAATAGTAAGATGGTTACAAGAAAAGGTTCAAGAAGCAAAGGCAGAGGGATTAGTTTTTGGTTTAAGTGGTGGAATAGATTCAGCAGTAATGGCTGGTCTTGCTAAAAAGGCATTTCCCAATAATTCTCTAGGGATTATTATGCCGTGTCATAGTGACCCAATAGATGAAGAACATGGTATATTAGTAGCAAAAAAATTAAATTTACACACTGAAAAAGTAGATCTATCTAATTCTTTTGATGTATTAATAGATTCTATAAAAGTAGAAAATAAGAATAAGATGGCAATATCTAATTTAAAACCAAGACTTAGAATGACGACTCTATATTATTTTGCTCAAAATAATAATTATTTAGTAATAGGTTCAAGTAATAAATCTGAGTATACAGTAGGATATTTCACTAAGCATGGAGATAGTGGAGTAGATTTATTGCCCTTAGCCTCCTTTGTGAAATCTCAAATTAGAGAATTGGCAAGGAGCTTAAATATACCCGATATAATAATAGAAAAACCACCTACAGCAGGACTATGGGAAGATCAGACAGATGAGAAGGAAATGGGATTTTCCTATGATGTACTAGATAATTATATAAAGACTGGTGAAGGACCTAAAGAAATAATAGAAAAGATAGAAAGAATGAATGCTATTAGTGAACATAAAAGGATTTATCCACCAATATTTAAATTTAAATAAATGTAATGCAATAAATATAATATTATGCTAAAATAAATAAGGCAATACTATAAAGGGAGTGAAAATGAATGGCAGGACATTCAAAGTGGAATAATATTAAAAATAAAAAAGGTAAAGAAGATGCTAAAAGAGCTAAAGTCTTTACAAAGTTAGGTAGATATATTATGGTTGCAGCAAAGGAAGGTGGAGCTGACCCAGACTATAACCCAGCATTAAAGGCGGCTATAGAAAAAGCAAAGGCAGAAAATATGCCAAATGATAATATAGAAAGAGCTATTAAAAAAGGTTCAGGTGAATTAGGAGCAGATAACTTTGAAGAGATTATTTATGAAGGATATGGTCCGGGAGGAATAGCAGTATTTGCAACTTGCTTAACAGACAATAGAAATAGAACGGCACCAGATGTACGCCATGCTTTTGACAAATGTGGTGGAAATATGGGTCAATCAGGATGCGTTACATTTATGTTTGATAGAAAAGGAATGCTTGCCATAGAAAGAACCGATTCCATAGATGAAGATGAACTAACTATGCTTGCAATAGATTTAGGTGCTGAGGATTTTGCAGCAGAAGATGAAGGATTTGAAATAATAACAGCTCCAGAAGATTTTAATGGTGTAAGGGACGGATTATCTGAAAAAGGATATACTTTCGCCATGGCAGAACTTACTTACATTCCACAAAACACAATAGAATTAACTACTCCAGAAGATATAAAAAATATGGAAAAATTAATAGATATGCTTGAAGATAATGACGATGTTCAGGAAGTATACCATAATTGGGAGATGCCTGAAGAATAAGATAGCGTATTTTCAACGATTAGTAAGGTTTTGATGTTTGTTTTTTATAAAGTATTTTAATTTGCCTACGGTTTGCCAACATAGAATTAAGTCGTAGGCAAATTAGAAATATATGATTCTAGAATTTGGACTGTTTTATCTTCCATTCCAGCTGTTAAGTGAGAATAAACCTTCATACTATTTTTAAGTAACAACTTTATACACACTTAACTCTATTTTTCAATATAGAAAGTGTTATTTAAATTTATATACTGTTAAATAGCTTTTCTAACCTCAAAATAACTAAAATTTCTATCTTAATCAATTTTCCACAAATCAATAATATTTATATCTTTACTATCAGTCTTGCCTCACCCTTGCATATCCAGATTTCAAGGTAAATGTCCCCTTTCATCATACATTCACTATACCAAAAGGAGATTTGAAATGTGTATATTAGTAGATACATTTTGGTTATATTTTTGGTTATGTATTTTAGTAGATTTTGAGTTTTTTAGGAAGGCTCCTTTTGTGAAACCCAAAATGGTGGTTTTAGATAAATTTCATGATGAAGTTTATGGATATTTAGATTAATATGGAGAAGAGATTGTGAAAAAATAGACTTAAACTAAAGGTGCAGGTTAGTTGAAGAAGGAATGATTCTCAGTAATGTAGAATCTATTAAATATTAAACAAGTATTTGAAAGGAGAATTTTATGAAAATTAAATACCCAACATCCCTAAAGCCAGACAGCTTGATAGGTGTAACTGCTCCCTCAAGTGGCGTTGAAGAAACATTACATATACTTGTAGATGAAGCAAAGCTACAAGTAGAGAAAAAGGGTTTTAAAGTCTTAATCGGCGAAACTGTACTGACCCAACACAAAGGGAGAAGTGCTTCTAAAGAAAAAAGAGTAGAAGAATTAATGGATTTTCTTCAAGATCCTAGTATTAGCGTAATAATGCCTCCTTGGGGAGGTAATTTTACAATGGAAATCTTACCATTTATCGATTGGAATAAACTAAAAGAATTGAATCCGAAATGGATATTAGGTTACTCAGATATAAGTACATTAATTTTTGCTTACACTACAATAACAGGTCATGCTTCTGCTCATGGTGTAAATTTCACTGAACTATCAGCTCCTGAATGGGATGGGCTATCTAGTATGTGGATGGATGTGCTCAGTTGTAATGAAAATGAAGAAATTACACAATACTCATCTGAAAAATATCAATCCAGTTGGGATAAGGTGTATTCAAATCCTGCTAAAGGATTTTATCTCGATTCACAAACTGAATGGAAAACTTTAAACAAAGAAGATGAAGTGACATTTTCAGGGAGATTGATTGGAGGATGTTTAAATACTTTACAAGTTTTGGTGGGCACTCCATTCGATAATGTTAATAATTTTGTGAATCAATACTGTCATGAAGAAGGTGTCATTTGGTATCTTGAAACGGTTGGAATGGATGCAGCAGAAATTTATAGAGCTTTATGGCAAATGAAACAAAATCATTGGTTTTCCAATATTAAAGGTGTGGTTTTTGGACGAACCAGTGAATATAAAGATATAGGTGATTTTACATTAACTGATGCCTTGAAGGATGTTTTTGAAAGTTTTAATATCCCTGTTATTCTAGATGCTGATGTTGGTCATACACCCCCACAAAATATTTTGGTGAATGGTGCATATGCGACAGTGAAATATAGTAAAGGTAAGGGTTCCATCATAATGAAATATATTTAGATACAGAGAGGAAGATGGATGCAAGATTTAAAAGAAAATATATCAATCTATACTAGATATACTAAGTATTATTATGATAAAAAGATTCCTGAAGATATTGATTAATACTTTAACAAAATAATAGAAATAACTGCAAAAACTGAATTACATCTAAACTTGAAGAAGAGGAGTAGTTATCATGTACAAAACACTCTTAATTGTATGAAAGAAATACAATTAAGAGTGTTTTCTTTTTTATATTAAAAAGGATTTAGATCTTTCATATGAAATATATTAACTATATACAGAAAAAGATATATTATTATAAAGAGATAGGAATATAAATAAAAGGAGGGGGAGCATGGAGACCATTGTTATAATAGCTTTAATAATAATAAATAGTTTTACAATTTACAAATTTTTATTTAATATTATTTTTATAGATAAAGATGATTTTAATAAATCTGTGAGATACTCATTTACTCCAGATATTATATCTCTATTTAGGGGAGAATATTGGAAAGATAGAGGTGGAGAGATTAAATTAGGATTTTTTATTATGCTTTGTATTATAGTAACTGTATTTGAGTATAGTGTAGTTATAGGTATTATAAAGGGGCTTTAAGTTTTTAATAATTTAAAAAAATCTTAAAATTGTAGGAAGATACAAAATTAAAATTGAAATTATAGCAGAAATCCAAAAAAATATTTTGGTTCCTTTGCTAGAATTTCTTTTTTCAATTAGGCTATAGGACCAATACATTAAAATTGCAGTGGTTATTACTAAAACAGGTTTGTATTTCGTAAGGTTGGATAAATATGCTGTACCTATTGTCCCTAGACCTAGGGATGCTAATATTAATCCACCACTTCAGCAAAAGGCTGCACCGAAAGCCGTGAAAATTGATAATATACTAAGAAATTTTTCCTTCATAAATAAACCTCCCTAGGGTATGTGTTTGTTTAATAATATCAAATAAAAAATAAAATATCAAGGTTTAAAGATAAAGTTGAAAATTTAGTTAATTGAAATTATTTTTTAAAAAAGTTTCAATTAACTATTGACACTGTTGCTTTATGGTGCTATAGTAGTTTTTAAATATAATTTCGATTGCAATCGAGTAAGTTAATTAAATATAAAGACTAAGATAAAGAGTGAACTATTTAAGAAATCAATTACAGAGAACTGGATTAGCTGAGAACCAGTATTGATAAAATAGGGAACAATCACTTTAGAGTTATAAGGCTGAAAATAAAGTAGGCTTTATCGGGAGATTCCGTTATAAAATCAGGGTTTGATAGAACCTAATAAGTTAATTATCGTGAGATAATTATAAAGTGGAGTGGTAACGCTTAATGGCCTCTACGTGTATTTGATATACATGTAGGGGCTTTTTTAAAACCATTTTTATAAAAAATAATATTGGAGAGGTGTTTTAAATGAATAAAAAATTATTAGGAACATTATCATTAGTGCTTATATTAAGTTTTATATCAGGATGTGCAGCAAAAACTACAGGAAATCAAGATAATGGAGATACAATAAAAGTTGGAGTAAACTATGAATTATCAGGGGATGTTGCTACCTATGGTCAAAATTTAAGTGATGGAGTATTATTAGCCATTGAAGAAATAAATAAAAATGGAGGAGTATTTGGAAAGCAAATAGTACCTATAAAAGTTGACAATAAATCAGAAGACACAGAATCAGCTAATGTTTCCACAAGATTAGCAACTAGAGATAAGGTTGTTGCATTACTTGGACCTGCCACATCAGGAAATACAAAGGCTGCCATACCAGCGGCTACACAAAATAAAATTCCTCTAGTATCTGCTTCAGCTACAGCAGATGATGTCACTGTTGATAGCAATGGAAATGTTAGAGAATATATATTTAAAACTTGTTTTAGTGATTCATTTCAAGGAGTTATGATGGCAGAATTTGCTTTAAATGATTTAAACTTTAAAAATGCAGCAATATTAGCTGACAGTACATCTGATTATGCTAAAGGACTTTCAAAGGCTTTTAAAGAAACTTTTACAAGTCAAGGAGGAAAAATTTTATCGGAAGAAGCCTATCAAGCTAAAGATACAGATTTTAAAGCAGTACTAACAAGTCTTAAAGGGCTAAATCCAGAGGTGTTATTTGTTCCTGGATATTATGAAGAAGTTGGCTTAATTGTTAGACAGGCAAGAGAATTAGGGTTAAATGTACCAATCCTTGGTGCTGATGGATATGAATCTCCAAAACTTACTGAAATTGCAGGAAAAGGTGTTTTAAATGATGTATATTATTCAAGTCACTATTCTCCAATGGATGATGCAGAAGAAGTAGTTAAATTTAAAAAAGATTTTAAGGCAAGATATGGTAAAGAAGCTGATGCTTTCAACGCTTTAGGATATGATTTAGGTTATTTCTTCAAAGATGCTTTAGAAAGAGCAGGAGAAGTAAATTCAGAGAAACTAAAAGATGCCTTTGCTTCAACTAAAGATTTTAAAGGTGTAACAGGAACAGTTTCCATAGATGAAAATCATAACCCAATAAAATCTGTAACAATAATAGAAATGAAAGATGGAGTTCCAACATTCTTAAAGAAATTGGATCCAAAATAATATAAATTGAACAATGTCTTTAAGAATCTTCTTTTAAAGACATTGTTCATAAAAACTTACAGAAAGGAAGTTAAAAAATGGAACAATTATTACAACAATTAATAAATGGAATATCTCTTGGAAGCATATATGCGTTAATAGCTTTAGGTTACACTATGGTATATGGAATCATAAATTTAATTAACTTTGCTCATGGAGATATTTATATGATAGGAGCCTATGTGGGATTTGCTTTAACTACCTTTCTAGGACTAGGATTTTTTCCATCATTGCTAATATCAATGTTGGTTTGCAGTATTCTAGGTATGATAATAGAAAAAGTGGCATATAAGCCCATAAGAAATTCTACAAGAATTGCAGCTCTTATTACTGCTATATCCGTATCCTTATTTTTAGAATATACTATGGTATACTTTGTAAAGCCTGATACAAGAACATTTCCAGAGGTATTACAGAATAAAATACTTACATTATTTAATGGGAAAATTATAATAGATTTGAAGAATATTTACATTATTTTAATTACTGTTTTATTAATGGCAGGACTTCAGTATGTAGTTCATAAAACTAAGGTAGGAAAAGCCATGAGAGCAGTATCATTAGACAAGGATGCAGCAGAACTTATGGGAGTAGATGTGAACAAGACCATATCTTATACTTTTGCCATCGGTTCTTCCTTAGCAGGGGCAGCTGGAGTTCTTGTAGGAGTATATTATAATACTATAAATCCTCTAATGGGAGTAGTCCCAGGATTAAAGGCCTTTGTTGCAGCAGTATTAGGGGGAATTGGAATTATTCCTGGAGCAGTATTTGGAGGATTTTTCTTAGGAATGACAGAAACTCTTGTATCTGCTTATGGTGGCTCAGTATTCAAAGATGCTGTTGCCTTTTCAATATTAATTATAGTTTTGCTAATTAAGCCTAATGGACTTTTAGGAAAGACTATAAAAGAAAAGGTATAGGAGGATAGAGACATGAAAAAGAATATTATAAGTTTTAGTATATTAACTATAATTTATTTTCTGATAAAGATATTACTAGATATAGGAATAATAGATTCTTATTTACAATTAAATATATTTCTTATTGGAATCAATATTATACTAGCTGTTGGATTAAACTTAATTACAGGGTTCACTGGTCAATTTTCCTTAGGTCATGCAGCATTTATGTCAATAGGTGCTTATACATCAGCAGTATTTACTGCAAAGCTTGGACAACCTTTTATAGTATCCATATTAGTATCAGGAGTTATTGCCGCCTTTGCAGGTATTCTTATTGGCATACCAACATTAAGATTAAAGGGAGATTATCTTGCTATAGCAACTCTTGGATTTGGTGAGATTGTAAGGATTATAGCTTTAAATATAGATTATATAGGTGGAGCTATTGGATTCAATGATATTCCTCAATATACAAATTGGACCTGGATATTTATGATTACAGTAGCTACGGTATTTTTAATTAAACATTTTATTAATTCATACCATGGAAGAGCATGTATAGCCATAAGAGAAGATGAAATTGCAGCTGAGGCCATGGGAATAAATACTACGTTTTATAAGGTTTTAGCCTTTGCCATTGGTGCATTCTTTGCAGGTGTCGCAGGTTCACTTTATGCTAATTATTTTTACTTTATAAAGCCAGACTCTTTTGGATTTATGAAATCTATTGATATATTAGTAATCGTTGTATTTGGTGGGATGGGAAGTATAGAAGGTTCAATTTTGGGAGCAATTTTATTATCCATAATTTCATTATTCCTTCAAGGTATTCCTGAACTGAGAATGGTTGTTTATTCAGTAGTTCTTTTTGCAATAATGGTTTATAAACCAGCAGGACTTTTAGGTAAAGGTGAATTTAAATTATGGAAGAAAGGAGCTAAGAGAAATGTCAGTATTGAAAGTAAATAATCTATCAAAAAGCTTTGGTGGTATTAAGGCAGTTACTGAAGTTAGTTTAAATATAGAAAAAGGTGAAATCATAGGTTTGATAGGGCCTAATGGTGCTGGAAAAACTACATTTTTTAACTTATTAACTGGAATATATACTCCTACATCAGGGGAAATAATTTATGATTTAGATAAAAAAGCATATACTAAAGATTTAAAACCTCATAAAATAACCCATTATGGAATCGCCAGGACATTTCAAAATATACGACTTTTCCAAAATATGACGGTATTAGATAATGTACTTATTGGATTTCATAGTGGACCAAAATATAGTATAGTCTCTGCATTTTTTAGGTTACCTTCATATTATAAGACTGAAAAAAGTACTTATGATGAAGCTTTAGAGCTTCTAATTAAGTTTAATTTATTAGATAAGAAAAATGAGCTGGCTAAAAATCTTTCCTATGGAGATCAAAGAAGACTAGAAATAGCAAGAGCTTTAGCTGCAAAACCTAAGATACTATTATTAGATGAACCTGCTGCAGGAATGAATCCTAAGGAAACCAAGGAATTAAACTTTCTAATTCAATGGATAAGAGAAACCTTTGACCTTACTATAATCCTTATAGAGCATGATATGTCTTTGGTTATGAATATCTGTGAAAGAATATTTGTATTTGATTATGGATATTTAGTTGCCAGTGGAACTCCTTTAGAAATACAAAGAAATGAAAGGGTAATTAAGGCATATTTAGGTGAGGAGGCTTCACAATGTTAGAACTTTCAAATATAAATGTATATTATGGAGGAGTCCATGCACTTAAAAATATAAGTGTTCAAATAAAGGAAGGGGAAATAGTTACTTTAATAGGAGCAAATGGAGCAGGAAAAAGTACAACTTTAAAAGCTATATCAGGAATGGAAAAGCTTAGAAGTGGAGAAATAAAATTTAATGGAGAGAATATAAACTCTCTAAATGTTCCAAGTATAGTTAAATTGGGAATATCTCATGTTCCAGAAGGAAGAAGAATATTTTCTAAAATGAGTGTAATGGAAAACTTAGAAATGGGAGCATATATAAGAGATCATAAGGAAGACATTAAAAGGGATTTTGAAAATATATTTTCTTTGTTTCCAAGGCTTCTTGAAAGAAAAAATCAAATGGCAGGTACATTATCAGGTGGAGAACAACAAATGCTTGCCATAGGTAGAGCTTTAATGTCAAGACCTAAGTTGATATTATTAGATGAACCTTCTATGGGACTTGCTCCAATTATAGTAAAAGAAATATTTTCCATCATAAAAGATATAAATAAATCTGGAACTACGGTTCTCTTAGTAGAACAAAACGCCAATATGGCTCTTAATGTGGCAGATAGAGCATATATAATTAGAAATGGTGAAATAGAAATGGAAGGCAATTCAAAGAAAATTTTATCAGATGAAAGATTAAAAAAGGCTTATTTGGAAGGATAAAATTATGTAAACTCTAAAATACTTATTAGAATTGTATACAATTCTAATAAGTATTTTTATTTTTAAAAAATGTCATAAAACATAAGGACAAACTATATAAATATAAGGACTAGCAAATGAAAAGCAGTAAATAAATAGAATGGAGGAGAAAAATGAATTGGTATAAACAGGGGAAAGATGAAGTGGTAAAAAACCTTGGGACAAGTATAGACAAAGGCTTAACAGATTTAGAAATCCAAAAAAGATTAGAAAAATATGGAACAAACGAGCTGAAAGAAAAGCAAAAAGAAGGACTGCTTTCTAAGATTATTGCTCAGTTTTCTGATTTTCTAGTTTTAATTTTAATTGCTGCAGCTCTAATATCTATCTTTATTGGAGAGACTAAGGACTCCATAGTTATTTTATCGATTGTAATAGTCAATGCAGCTTTGGGGATTTATCAAGAGGGACGAGCAGAAAGGGCCTTGGAAGCTCTTCAAAAAATCACATCTCCAACGGCTAAGGTTATTAGAAATGGGCATTTAGATATAGTTCCTGCATCTAATTTAGTGCCTGGCGATTTAGTTGTTCTTGATGCAGGAGATATAGTTCCAGCAGATATAAGATTAGTTGAAAGTTTTAATCTGAAAATTGATGAAGCATCTTTAACAGGAGAATCAGTACCTGTAGAAAAGAAATGCCATAAGGTCTATGAAGATAATATGAGTTTAGGAGATAGGGATAATATGGTGTTTATGAGCACTATTGCAACCTATGGCAGGGCTAGAGGTATAGTAGTAGAAACAGGACATAATACAGAAATTGGAAGAATAGCAACTCAAATTCAATCCTTTGAAGAAGAACTAACTCCATTACAGAAAAAGTTAAATGAGCTAGGAAAGTACTTAGGTATAATAACTATAGCAGTATGTATAATAGTATTTACTGTAGGCATATTACAAGGGCGGAAAGTAATAGAAATGTTTATGGTAGCAATCAGTTTGGCTGTTGCAGCTATTCCTGAAGGTTTACCAGCCATTGTAACAATTGTATTAGCCCTAGGAATGAATAAGATGGTTAAGAGGAATGCCATAGTCAAAAAACTTTTAGCCGTAGAAACTCTTGGAAGTATAACAGTCATATGCTCAGATAAGACTGGTACCTTAACTCAAAACGAGATGACAGCAGTGAGAATTTTCACAGGTAATAGGATTTATAATTCTACAGGAGTAGGATATAATCCTGTAGGAGAATTTAAAATAGATGGAAAAAAAGTAGACCCAAATGAAATAGTTGGTTTGGAAACACTACTGTCCATAGGTGTATTGGCCAATGATGCAGATATAAATGGAGCCAATGGAATATTCAGTGTAATAGGAGATCCAACAGAGGGAGCATTAATTACTCTGGCTCAAAAAGGAAATATGACTAAAGGCAATATGAATAAGGAATATCCTAGAATTGAAGAAATACCCTTTGATTCTGACCGAAAGATGATGACTACATTTCATAAAAATTATATTCCAGGGAAAATAGTATCCTTTACTAAAGGAGCACCAGATGTAATTATTAAAAGATGTAAATATATTAATATAAATGGAGAAATAAAAGAATTGGATGAAACATTAAGAAAAAAATCTTTAGATGTTAACAACTTTTTTGCTAAAGATGCCTTAAGGGTGTTGGCACTATCCTATAGAGAATATAATAACCTTCCAAAGGATATTTCTTCAGATAATATTGAAAAAGAAATGATATTTGTTGGTTTAGTAGGTATGATAGATCCATCTAGGCCTGAAGCTAAGGAAGCTATTATTAAGTGTAAAGAGGCAGGTATAAGAGCTGTTATGATAACTGGTGATTATAAGGAAACTGCCTATGCAATTGCTAAAGAATTAGGTATTGCTAAATCCATAAATGAAGTCATGGTAGGGGAAGAATTAGATAGAATTTCAGATATAGACCTTAAAAAAATAGTGAAGAATACAACAGTCTATGCTAGAGTGTCACCAGAACATAAAGTTAGAATAGTTTCTGCCCTTAAAGCCAATGGTGAAATCGTTGCAATGACAGGAGATGGTGTTAATGATTCCATGGCACTTAAAAAATCAGATATAGGAATTTCCATGGGAATTACTGGAACTGATGTAGCTAAGAATACTGCTGAAGTAATCCTTACAGATGATAATTTTGCCAGTATTGTATCAGCCGTTGAAGAGGGAAGGATAATTTATAGTAATATTAAGAAATTTGTGCTATTCCTCTTATCCTGTAACATTGGAGAAATCATAATAGTTTTTAGCAGTATACTGCTGAACTTACCTATACCACTTTTACCAATACAATTATTATGGTTAAACTTAGTGACAGATAGCTTCCCGGCATTGGCACTGGGAGTAGAAAAAGGTGAAGAAGATATAATGAAGATAAAACCTAGGAATCCAGATGCGCCTATAATTGATAGAGCCATGACGATAAATATTATTGTACAAAGTATAGCTATAGGTGTTACTTCGTTAATTTCTTATATGTGGGGGCTTAAAGTATTTCCAGATAGTTTAGTAAAAGCTAGAACCATAGCATTTTCAACACTAATAATGGCTGAACTTCTTAGGGCATATTCCAGTAGATCAGAAAGACATATTCTTTTTGAAATAGGGATATTTTCAAATCCAACTATGATATATGCAACTACATTCTCTTTCTGTCTTTTATTAGTGGTTATATATATACCAATTTTTCAACCAATATTTCATACGGTACCATTAAAGTTAATTGATTGGGGAGTTATAATGAGCTTTTCCCTTTTCCCTTTAATAATAGGAGAATTATATAAAGCTCTATTTGGTAAAAAGGAATTTGAAAAAGAAGTAAAATTGAAGATACAAAAAGAAAGAACATAATAATCTAGACTGTTGATAAATTATAAAATTTGTCAGCAGTTTTTTTATATAAAAAAGTATTTAAATACCAATGTCAAACATATTCTTTATTTTTGAAAAATTTGGTATATATACTTTACAATGAGTGTACTATTATATATAATACACTTAATACACGGAAAGGAGGAAATCCATGTTTAACATAAATACTACTAGTGATAAACCAATTTACGAACAGATTATAGATAATATAAAAGAATTATCATTAAAGAATATATTAAAGCCTGATGATAAATTACCTTCAGTTCGGGAAATGGCTAGTATGCTCTCTGTTAATCCAAATACAGTCAGTAAAGCATATCAAGAGTTAGAAAGGCAAAAGATTATCCATACAGTAAGGGGAAGGGGAACTTTTATAAGCCTACCTATGGATTATCCTATAGATAATGATCGGATAATTAAATCATTAGAAAATCTTAGAACTATATGTATAGAGTTAGGACATCTAGGATTTCATAAGGAAAAGATATTTAAGGAAATAGAAAAGATATACTGCGATATTGAAAAGGAGGATTAAAATGATAGAAGTATTAGATGTGAGAAAAGACTTTGGAGATTTTACAGTCTTAGATAATATAAATATAAGGATAAAAAAAGGAACTATTCATGGAATAATAGGAGAAAACGGTGCTGGTAAAACTACTCTTTTGCAAATCTTAGCTGGAGTATATGATGTTAAAGAAGGGAAAGTCCTTGTGGAAGGGGAAGAAGTTTATGATAATAATAAAGTGAAAAGGAAAATTGGATATGTAGCAGATAGAAACCAATATTTTAAGGATTATAAGGTAGGGGAAATTGTAGAATTTTATTCTGGCATTTATGAGGATTTTTCTAAGACGGATTTTCAGGCATATAATAAGATATTTAGATTAAATTCGGATAAAAAGATAAAGCAGTTATCTAAAGGTATGCAAATGAGATTATCTCTTATGCTAAATCTTTCAATTAGACCAGAAATATTAATCTTAGATGAGCCAACATCAGGTCTTGATGCAATTGTAAAAAAGGATTTACTAGGTATACTTATAAATGAAGTTGATGAAAGAGATCTAACTATAATAATAAGTTCCCATCATATTAGTGAGTTAGAAAAAATCTGTGATGAAATCACAATACTTAATAAAGGGAAAATCAAATATCAATCAAATATAGATGAAATAAAAGAAAACGTGAAAAAACTACAAGTAGTATTTAAAGATGATGTAGAAAAAGAAATTAATCAGTTAGAAAATATTATAGATATTGAGAAGATTGGTAGTGTATATTATTTAGTTACTGATAGTTATGGTGAGGCGTTAATAGATGATTTAAAAAAAATAGGGGCTCAGCTTATTGAGAATATAGGGATTACTTTGGAAGAAGTATTTGTATATACTAATAAAACTGAAAAGGGGAGTGAAATAGATGAATAAATCCATATTAAAACATGAAACCAGATCTATGAAATGGGTATTATTACTATCTACTTTAGTTAGTGTGTTTTTGGTTATAATGTTTAGTCTAATTTTAGATGACATATATGGGAGTATGTTTTTAAACGGAATAGAAGTAAATCAGGCTCTAATCCAAAGATCATTAAGAGACACATCTCCTATGATTCTAATATTATTTACAATAATTTCTGTAATACAGGTATTCGTTCAATTTAGAGCAGAAAAGGATGAAGAAATAAAGCGGTTTCTGAAATCTTTACCAATAAGTAAGGAAGAGTTTTTTAAAGTTAAATTATCTACCGGAATAATTAATATAACCTTGGCTTTTATTGTTTTAACTATTGGAATAATAATTGTAAGAATGAACAATATGTTTTGGATAAAAGATATTTATAGTATAAGTATTATATCGGAGCCATTTATAAAAGCTGATGGAATAGCAAGTTTATTAAAAGAAATAGGGCTTATATATTTAATAATTCTTGGTTTTTATACATTCCTATTTATGTGGCAATATACCTTTACAAATCTAATAGGAGGCATAGCTACAGGAATATTATCATGGTTAGCTCCAGGATTTATTGCATATACCTCATTACATTTATTAAATAGATTCATAAGAATACCTTTATTCTACAATTTTAAAAGGCTTGTTTTATGGCTAATACCTTGGATATATTCTTCTGAATATATATCCTTATGGATTTATGACTCCGATGGAGTAAGTATCTCCACTAGTATTAGATCTATAGAAAATTTATGGATTAAATACATAGTATGTTTGGCTTTAATAATTATAAATATAATAATAGGACATAAGTTTAATAAAAATTCAAAAGTTGAAAATGAAAATATGATAATACCATTTAAAATCACTAGAAATATATTTAAAATAGGAGTAACTATTTGTAGTGGCCTATTGGTATTTGTTATATTAAGTGAATTAATGCAGATAAAAACAAATAATGTATATATTCCTTTTATATTATTAGGAGGAGCTATAGGGTACTTTATAAGCCAAAAAATAAACAAAGTAGGTATTAGATAGGAGGGATATTATGAGAAAGGTTATATTTATATTGGGATCTTTATTGATATTAACAGGTTGTTCTAGTACTATGACTATAGAAGAACAGACCGTATTAGTAGAGGATTTAGGTTATATAAAATATAATAAGAAAAATGAAATATATGTAGAATATACTATGGAAGATCAAATGTATATAAATGATGAGATGAAAAAGGTTGTCGGTGATATAAATAATTTAAGAGAAAAGTATAAAGGTAGAATTGATGAAAGAAATTCTATTCCACTATATTTGGATATATATAAAACTGATGTTTCAAGATTTAAAAATGCTATATTCAGTAATAATGATAAGCCCCTAGATGAATATTTTGCTGATATAGTTGAAATTTTAGATAAAAGTATAGCTGAAGGTTTAAAGGATTATGTTTCAGATATGAAATATGAAAAATTACAGCCTAATGAAAGTATTTCAGAGAAAATAGGAAGAACTGTAGTATATACTGAAAATAGAAGCAGAGGTGCTGGCAACTATATAGCTATTAAGGTTAATTTTTTAGATATAAAAAATGACTACCATAGGGAAGTTTGTAATGAGATTTTCCATGATAAATATTTTTTAGACAATGTTATAGTAGGAGAACAATTTAGCTTAATAGATTTTGTAGACCCTAATAGCTACTACCATTATTCTCAACAGGATAGTACAAAAACAAGATATAATATATTTTTAAAAGATAAAGACATAGAAAAAACAAATATACTTATACAGGGAGATAATGGAGCAGAGTTAGAATCTGATGATATTGGTGTTTTTATTAATTTAATCAATAGTTTAGAATTAAGCGGAGAAGATAAGGATTTATTGTTAAATGAGTATAAAAATATATTTGATAAAAAACTAAATAAAAAGAAAATTACCCTTGATAATTATAAAGTATTAATAAACCCTACTAAAGGAAATCTGCATTCGGAAGGAAACCAAAACCTTATATATTTTTCAATTGAAAGAAACTAAGCTTTATAATTGTAGTATAATTATATTAAAATATCTAATAGAATTATACTAACAGAGGTGAAGAAATTGAAAAATATCCTATTAATTGAAGATGATGAAAATATATCCTTCGGTATAAAGAGATATTTAGATAAACGAGATTTCAATGTAGAAATAGGAAATAATATATCTATGGGAAAAGAAAAATTTAAAACGGACTATGACTTGATTGTATTAGATATGAACTTGCCAGATGGAAGTGGATATGATTTTCTTGAGTTTATAAAATCAAAATCCAATATACCTGTTATTTTTCTTACTGTAAAAAATGAAGATGATGAGATAGTCAAAGGCTTAGGATTAGGAGCAGATGACTATATTACCAAGCCTTTTAAATTATCTATATTGGAGGCAAGGATAAACACGGTTTTAAGACGTGTAAAAAGGGATATATCTTTAGATGATGTAATATTTTCAAATGATATAAAGCTAATTAAATCTCAAACAAAGGCATTAAAGCAAGGGGAAGAAATATTTTTAACTGGTAGAGAGTATAGATTGTTGGAAATGTTTATGGAAAATAAAGATCAAACTTTAACTAGAGGATTTATTTTAGAAAGGCTTTGGGATATAGACGGAGATTTTATTAACGACAATACCCTTACTGTGGCGATAAAAAGATTGAGAGAAAAAATTGAATATAATCCAAATAAGCCAAAGATATTAAAAACTGTTAGGGGAATAGGATATAGAATGGAGAATGGTAATGGATAGATTAAATAAATCTCTATGGTATAAAATATCATTGTTGGTTATGGTCTTGCTATTATCATTTTTTTCCTCTATTTTTTTGTATAACTATTATGAAAATATATTATTTGATAAATTGTCTACTGTAGTTGGAGTAATAGCAGAGGATTCTAAGGACTTGGAGATACTTGCCATGAATCAGCTAAAGTCCGGTTCAAATCAATACTCTATTATTGGTAAAGATACATTAGATAAATATGGATATAGTTATGGAAGATTTATATTTATAAAAGATAGAAAAAATGTATTTTTGTTAAGTATTATATTTTCATTTTGCATCACTATTTTATGTGCAATAGGTATGGAAATTTTAAGTAGTAATAAAAGAAGGAATGCCAATGAGCTAAAGGAATATTTGGAGAATATCAACAAAGGTAAGTATTTTTTAAATATTAACGTGGATAAAGATTTTGCTATTGTTTCAGATGAATTATATAAGACTGTTGTGACTTTAAGAGAATTAAGGGAAAATGCTGTTAAAGATAAGATGAGTTTAAAGGATAATATAGCAGATATATCTCATCAGTTAAAGACTCCAATTACTTCTATTAACATTATGTCTCAACTAATGGAGGATAGCTGCTCTAAAGATGAAAATCAAGAGTATATCCATAGATTAAATAAACAAATACAAAGGTTAGAAACATTGACAGATTCTTTATTAACCATATCGAAATTAGATGCCAATACTATAAAATTTACAAAACAAACTATAAATTTAAAGGATATTATAGACTTAGCAATTGAGCCTATAGTATCATTGATTGAAAAAAAGAATATAACAATAAACATATTAGATGATAACTCAAGTATGGAAGGAGATATACGTTGGTTAAGTGAAGCATTTTTAAATATTATAAAAAATGCTGTGGAACATATGGAGGATAATGGAAAGATAGATATCTTAATTAGTTCTAATCCCATATTTAAACAGATAATAGTAGAGGATAATGGAGTGGGATTTCTTAAAGAGGATATCCCATATATATTTAATAGATTTTATAAGGGGAAAAATGCAAACAAAGATAGTATCGGTATAGGTCTTTCTATGTCAAAACTAATACTTACAAAGCATAATGGAGAAATCTCTGTGGAAAATAAAAAGGATGGGGGAGCTAGATTTAGGATTAAATTTTATTCTTAAAATGTCACTTAAATGTCACTTTAGGATTATAGAATTATAATCATGGGAGGGATAAATATGGAAATATTAAGAACAGAAAATTTAATCAAATCCTATGGTAAAGGTGAATCAAAGGTGATAGCCCTTAATGGAGTAAATCTTTCAGTGGAAAAGGGACAATTCCTATCTATTGTTGGCTCCAGTGGATCAGGTAAGTCGACACTATTACACATACTAGGTGGTGTTGATAAACCCACAGAGGGAAAAGTGTTTATAGAGGACAGAGAGATATCTACTTTGAAAGAAAATGAATTAGCTCTTTTTAGAAGAAGAAAAGTAGGATTAATCTATCAGTTTTACAACCTTATTCCAACAATTGATGTGAAGAAGAATATATTGCTTCCACTACTTTTAGATGGAAGAACCGTTGATATGGAATTTTTTAATGAAATAGTCGGTACTCTCGGCTTGGAAAATAGGCTTAGTCATTATCCAGGTCAGCTTTCTGGAGGGCAGCAACAAAGGGTAGCAATCGGTAGATCTTTAATCTATAGACCAGCAATTGTATTGGCAGATGAGCCTACAGGTAATTTAGATAGAAATAATTCAAATGAGATAATAGAATTATTAAAACTATCTAACAAGAAATATAATCAGACTATATTACTAATAACCCATGATGAAAGGATGGCATTGGAAACTGATAGGGTAATCACATTGGAAGATGGAAATATCATTTCAGATGGGGTGATAAGATCATGAAAATCCTTACTGAATATACATTAAATTATTTAAAGAAGAATAAGAAAAACACTATATCTATAATTATTATAATATCCATAGCAGTAATCCTGTTAAGCACCATGGTACTATTTACATATATGAATTGGCATCATGATCTTGAGGATGCAGTGGAGAAGAACGGTAATTTCCATGGAGGCTTTAAATCCTATATAAATAAATCTCAAATCCCATATTTAGAGGAGAATCAGAAGATAGATAAAGTCTATCTAAGATCAGAATATTTAACAGGTAAGATCGATTTGGAAAAACCGTATATAAATATTTCATATTTGGATAGAGAATATTGGGATAATATGGGTGAAAAGAACTTGATATTAGAAGGGAGAACTCCAAAAAATATTAATGAAATCATAGTAATGGGGAGTTTAATTAAGGAAAATCCATCATATAAAGTAGGAAGTAAAATTAGCATAAATCTAGGACATAGAGAGAAAGATGGAGAAGAATTAGATGTATTTGATTTTTTATATCCTGATGAAAAGTTTATTAGTAAAGATTTAGAAGAATATACCATAGTAGGTATTATTTCAGCTGATAGCCTTTCTTATGAACCCTATTATAAAGCATTAGGTTTTTTAGATAGAGCTTTTTTAGATGAAGGTATAAGGCTGAATGCACTTTTAAGGATGGAAAATCCTAGAACCGTATATAGTGATTTGCCGGAGATAGGTAAGACATTGGGGTTTGAATTAGGAGAAGGAGACTTAGTTGAATATAACTACAGTGCCAGATATAATCCACGATATCTAAGATTACAAGGAATATTTATTCCTTCCATGAGTGTTTGGGAACAAGGCTTATATTATACAATTCAGCCCTTTATCTTTACATTATTGATTATGATCATGTTTTCAATAATAATCTATAATGTATTTACCATATGGTCAAATAATCGATTAAGACAACTTGGTATACTTAAAAGCATAGGTGCAACACCTAAGCAAATAAAGATGACAGTAAAAATTGAGGCATTAGTATTATCTATAATACCTATTATATTAGGCTTGGGATTAGGTCATCTGTTTTGTTATTTTGGTGTAGATATAATAAAAGATATGGTTAATTCTGATGTAAATGGAAGTATATTTAATCTTACCTTTAAGACATCACCTATAATTATCTTGATTATTTTAACTCTATCATTCTTAACTATTCTTTTATCTATCTCAAGGACTGCCAGAAAATTAAGTAAAATATCTCCTATTGAGGCTATTAGATATAGCGGTTTAAATTATGATAATTATAAAAGTAATAAAAATAGCGAGATTGATTATAACCATGTAAGTATAATACCCAGTCTTTCAAAGGATTCATTAAGAGTAAATAAGAAGGGTTTTAGAACGACGGTAATATCCATAGGAATTGGATTTACAATTTTATTTGTATTTCTAATTGTTTTATCAGGTGTAAAGGCAGATGAAACATTAAATAGTGTAGAAATATATCATCCTATGCAGATGCATTTATATAGCGATGAAATCATTGATGAAAGTCTATATAAGGAAATAGATAAAATTTCTGATATAAAACAAAAATTGGTATATAAAAGATATTATGTATTGTTTGAAGTAAAGCCTGAAGATGAATCAAATGAATTTAGGAATATAGGTGGTTTTAAGGATATTGACAGTAGAAAATTTAGTGTAAGAAATAAGGGCAATTATTATGAGGTGGCAGGCGAATTAATTGGAGTTGACAGTGATAGTTTTAATCGATATGCCCAATCGCTAGGTTTGATTTCAGAAGAATATTATAATAGTGAAAGTCCAAAGGCTATCCTGCTAAACTTGGTTAAGGAAGATATGAATAAACCAATATCAAGAGCAGAATATATTCCATATCTAAATGATGATATTGATTCTTTATCATTTGGTGAATATGGAGATGAAAAATATGGTTTTAATATAGATATTGGATTTAAAACTTCTAAAAAACCCTGGAAAGATTTTTATTTAGTTAGTTATCATATTGCCTTAATAGTTCCTAAAGAAGTACTTAATACTATGATGGAAGGATTTAGCTTACCAGGTGATTATAGTCATACAGAATATGCATATCTGCTGGTAGATGAAGAAGATATAAGCCATGTAAAGGAAGGAATAAAGGATATAGCAAAATACTATATTCCTGGCAGTGACTATGATATTTGGGATAAGATTGCTTATGAATTAGAAACAAAAGATGCAATGAAGGTACTTTATTTAATTGCATTTACCTTTATTGTTTCTATGTGTATCATAGGGGTATCCAATGCATATTCAAGTATAAATAACAACTTAAGAAATCGAAGGCGGGAGTTTGCAATGCTAAAATCCATGGGTATGACTAAGGATGGATTAAAGAAGATGCTTAGATTAGAAGGAATATATTATTGCATATATCCTTTTCTTTACTCTATACCTCTATGTCTAATAATATTGATTGGAATAGCTAAGTTTAATAAGATGTTTAGTATTAAAGATTTTTTATTTTACTTAGAATATAAAACTTTACTTATATATATCATAGTAATCATAATCAGCATCTATATTGCATATTATTTTGGAATTAGAAAGATTGAAAAGGATGAAATAGTAGATGTATTAAGGGATGAAAGTGTTTAGTATTATAATTAATTCAGCCTCTACATATGTAGAGGCTGAATTAATCTTTCTATATATTGATTTTTCATTATATATTTAATTACTGGTATACCGATTATAGTGACTACAACAAATTCTGAAATAATAATTTGACCTGTTATTAGAAAAAAGTTTACAGGTTCAGTTGATAAAAACATTATCTCTAGTCCTATGATGAAGCTAAAAAGTGCAGGATATATGCTCGCTAAGTATATATTTTTAGTTTTACTCATGGATTTTAAGGCTAAAAAACTTGCAAGACTTCCACATATAACATCAACCATACCAAAAGGACTAGCTAGATTTGCCAAGGCACATCCTATTGTTAGTGGTATTACATAAAATGGGTCAAAGTATGCAAGAAGTGTCATTATTTCAGATAATCTAAATTGTAAAGGACCATAGGCAGGTAAAGTTAAGGTTAAAATGGCATATAGTGCCGCAACTACAGCACCTCGTGTAATCATTTTAGTATTCATCTTTTTCACCTACTCCAAAGTCTGTATTATTCCAAAGGATTTCAATATTATCCATACTTTCTAAATAAGAATACTCTTTTCTAAACCAAGATATAAGCTCGGGATCAACTTCCACAGGCGTTGAATTTTCCATATAGATATTTATACATCCTCTTTCAAAATATTTTAGAAGTAAATCAATATCTTGAGATACCATTTCCTTTGTTTGACCTTTTATTCCTACAAGAAGACAAATACTATCAAAGTAGGCAGCCACCTCTTGTGGACTATTAAAGTTTACACCTTTTTTAAGATAATTATTTCTAAAGTCATTATGGAAGGTCTCAATTCCACTTTTAAATTTTACATCTATATCTGGGAAAAAATCTCTTATTTCTTGAAGCTTATTTTTGTACATATAATGGCTTTCAAAATAAAGCTCTTTTATCCCCTTTTCATATACTATGTCTTTTATATCCTGTAAGCATTCCTTAGGTAATTCAAATACACTTGCTGAATTTATTACCTCTAGTTTTTTAAAATCACCAACTACATTTCTAAGAACCTTTCTATTAAACTCTATTATGCTTATGTCATCTTTGCAATTATCATGGATATAATCACAAAAAAAACATCGCGCCCATGTACATGGGCGCGATTTTAAAAGTACGATTTCTCGAGGATTCTTTTCTAAAATCCTACTGTATCTTATCATTTTATCACTCCCTTGATTTTTTTTAAGTGGGTTCCAAGGAAACACTCTTTAAATATAAATAGACTATACTAATTTATCACTTTTTAATTGAGATTACAAGAGTAAATTAAGTATAATAATATATAAACTATATAGAAAGGACATCAAGGTTAAAGATAGAAATTATTATACTGAATGAGGTGAAGTATAAATGCTTGAGACAGATAGGCTAGTTATTTGGCCATTGACTGGGGAAGGATTAGATGAGCTTTTAAATGAAAGAGAAGATTTTGAAAATAATACTGGATATATTTATAAGGGTGAGCCCTTGGAAGGCATTTTATATGATATTTTTTCTAAACAAGTAAATATAGTTAAAGAGTCTGAAAAAGAATATTACTGGTATACTATGTGGGTCTTTGCAATAAAGTCAACAAAAACTATAATTGGCAGTATCTCTTGTAAAAATCCTCCGTTAGAAAATAAAGATATTGAAATAGGCTATGGAATTAATCCCAAATATGAAAATCAAGGCTATACAACTGAAGTGGTGAAAGCTTTATCAAAATGGATGTTACAGCAAGATATTGTTCAGTCAGTTATTGCAGAAGTAGAAAGAGACAATATTGGGTCACAACGTGTTCTAGAAAAATCTGGGATGAAGCAATATAATATTACAAATAATTGTTTCTGGTATAAACTTGAAAAGTAGTTTTATCCTTAAATTTAGCAATAGCTGAATCAAATATCAAGATTAATTGCTTGATTTAGTTTAATCAAATGAATACAATAGATGCATATACCCTGAAAAAATGCAATGAAATGGAATATTATAGAGGGATAGGTACAAAAACTCTGCGAAGAAAATAGGGTCAAAGGGGCGTTTGGTTTAGCCGGGTATGAGTGATACCCAAAGATGCCCTCAAACCGACTGATGGATGAAAAGAGGAGAAAACATATGGATAGAATATTACTTATTGAAGATGATTTAAGTTTGATTGATGGGCTTTCCTGCTTATTAAAAAGACAGGGATTTGAATTAGATATTGCCCGAACCATAAAAGAAGCCAATGCCATTTGGATGGATGGCAAATACGATTTATTGATTCTGGACGTATCTTTACCAGACGGCTCTGGTTTTGAGGTATGTCAAAAAATACGCCAAGTATCTAAAGTACCCATTATATTTTTAACTGCATCAGACGAAGAAATCAATATTGTTACGGGGCTTGATATTGGTGGCGATGATTACATCACAAAGCCCTTTAAGTTAGGGGTGCTTCTATCAAGAATTAATGCTTTACTTCGGAGAGCAAAGAGTTTTGGAGCAACAGATACAGAAATCATATCCAACGGAATAAAAGTTTTATTACTGCAAGGACAAGTCTATAAAGACGGGAAACTTTTGGACTTAACAACGGCAGAATACCGATTGCTATGTTTGTTCATGCAAAATCCCAACATCATACTTTCTAAAGAGAAAATTCTGGATAAGCTATGGGATGGCGAGGGAAATTATGTGGATGATAATACATTGGCAGTGTATATTCGCAGACTGAGAATGAAAATAGAAAACAATCCGGGCGATCCAAGAATGCTTCTAACAGTTAGAGGCATGGGATACAAATGGAATGTAGTAAGTTGAGGTGGTCTAATGAAGATTTTTACCAATAAGGACATTAAGAATTTGTTTGTTCTACTATCTGGGATATTGGGAAGCTTCATCGTCTTGTTTCAATTGGTTGGATGGTTATTTTACGGCACACTGAACCTTGCTCAGTTCATACTTTCTTTGTTGGTTGCCCTGTGTATATTGGGCGCTTGTTTTCTTTACTTTCGTAAGCAAGATCAGATTATGGAAGATGCCATATCTCAAATTAATTTATATCTTTCAGGAAACACAGATGTCCGTATTGATTGTAGCAAGGAGGGTAGTTTGTATAAGCTGTTTCATTCAGTAAATACTTTGGCTACGGCGCTCAATGCCCACGCAGTAAAGGAGCAAAAAGTAAAAGAATTTTTAAAAGGAACTATCTCTGATATTTCTCACCAGTTAAAAACACCTCTTACCGCCCTTACTATTTACAACGGGCTTTTACAGGATGAAACAGAAGATATGGCTGCTATACAGGAATTTGCGACAAAATCAGAAAAAGAGATTGAGAGAATAGAAGTACTTGTTCAAAGTCTTTTGAAGATTACAAAGTTGGATGCAGGGACTATTGTCATAAAAAAGGCATCTGAAAACATAGGGGATATGATAAGCGAAATTTATCAGTATTTTGAGTTTCGTGCCAAGGAGGAGCAGAAAACAATCACTTTGTCAGGGGCTGATGATACTCTGCTTTTTTGTGACAGAGATTGGATAATAGAAACGATTAGCAACATTGTGAAAAATGCACTTGACCATACGAATACTGGAGGGCAAATCACCATTGAGTGGAAAAAGCTCCCAGCTATTACGCAGATAACCATAAAGGACAACGGTAGCGGTATACACCCGGAAGATGTACACCATATTTTTAAACGATTTTACCGTAGCCGTTTTTCTAAAGATACCCAGGGCATAGGTCTTGGACTGCCACTTGCAAAGGCAATCATTGGGGCTCATGATGGTAATATCACAGTAGATAGCGTTTTAGGTAAAGGAAGCATATTTGTTTTAAGTTTTCTTAACCTTACTAAAATGTAAGCGGAAATTCATATGAGAGTAAGGCACAAATGTTATCCTACCTTTATAGAAAGGTGGGATTTATTTTGAAATCATTGTTATTTGAAAAATTCATAAAGTATGCAATGCTTCGGGCAGCTTTTCTCGGAATAATGGGAATCATAACATTTTTATTCCCAGAATTTTTGCTGAATGGTATGGTGTATGTGATTGGGGGATATGTGATTCTTAATGGAGCTTTGAGCATTGTAGGAGCTGTTATACATGGAAGAAATGACAACAAAACCACAAGCTATGTGAATATTGTCATTTCCTGTTTGCTGATTATATGTGGTATGCTTTCAATTGTTTATCATCGTTATCTTATCAGCATATTACCTGTTTTTCTCGGCAGCTTGATGATGATTGAAGGTATTGTTTATTTTATAATTGCCCTACGCCTTGTTACAAAGACAAAACTGCTTTTGATTTTTATTTCTGTTTTCATTATGATAGGCGGGATTGCTTCTAACATTTTTACATTTGGTTTCGGAGGCCTACCGATTCTTTCACAAATATTCGGTACACTTTTGTTGCTCTCATGTTTATATGAACTGATTGCTTATTTGGTTTATCGAAAAACCGTCAAGTAATTATGAACCTTACTAAGATGTAAGCTGAAATTCATATGAGAGTAAGGAGTAGATGTTAATGTGTTATTAGATGGTTATGGAAACATCTTAAAATTAATTGCTTAGAAAGGGTGATAAGATATGAAATTATTAGAGGTAAATGCTATCAGTAAAACCTATGGTACAGGTGAAGCAAGGGTTAATGCATTAAAAAATGTTAACTTTTCAATTCCCAAAGGTGAATTTGTTGCCATTGTAGGGGAATCAGGTTCCGGAAAAAGTACATTGCTTAATATGATTGGGGCGCTGGATACACCTACTTCCGGCAAGGTATTGATTGACGGCAATGATATTTTCGGTATGAAAGATGAAAAGCTCACTATTTTCCGTCGCAGAAATATTGGTTTTGTTTTTCAGGCGTTTAACTTGATACCAGAACTTAATGTCGAGCAAAACATTACATTTCCTGTTTTACTTGACTACAAAAAGCCTGATCAGACTTATGTGGAAGAAATTCTTACTGTGCTGTCCTTAAAAAACAGGAGAAATCACCTGCCTCGCCAGTTGTCCGGTGGGCAGCAGCAGCGTGTAGCAATTGGACGTGCCTTGATTAACCGTCCTATGCTAATTCTTGCAGATGAACCCACTGGAAATCTAGATAGTCATAACAGTAATGAAGTTATCTCACTTTTGAAAACAGCATCTAAACGCTATCAGCAGACAATCATTATGATTACCCATAATCGAAGCATTGCTTCTGCGGCTGATCGTGTGCTGCAAGTATCAGATGGTGTTCTCACAGATTTAGGGGGATATGTGGAATGAATAGTTATCTTGGTCTTGTTTCAGAATATGCAAAAGTACACAAAAAGAAAAATCGGTTGACCGTGATATGTATTACTATATCTGTTATGTTGGTAACTGCGATTTTTGGAATGGCAGATATGAGTATAAGAGCTCAAATCAATGAGTATATTCGTCAACATGGGAATTTCCATGCTATTATTACAGATATATCGGACAGCGCCGCTGAACAAATCAACGGTCGTAAGGATGTAAAAGTATCAAGCTGGATGGGGATGGTTGAAGATACAAATTATCAAGGGAAAAAATTAATTGTTCAAAGCAGTACTCAGGAATTTGCCGAACAGATGAATCTTGTAGTGACCGAGGGCAGTTATCCCGTTGCAGAACATGAAGCATTGCTCGATATGCAGGGACTTGAACAATTTGGAATTTCCATCGGAGATACGATTGAAATAGCTTTTAGTGATAAGCAACTACGGAAATATACGATTACCGGGACCTATGGTGATTTTTCCAGTTTAAAGGGGATTGATGCACACGGTCTGATGTTATCGGTAGAGGGTATGCGTGCATTTCCAATCGACTTATTTCAAGAATATTACTATATTCAATTCAAAAGCGGCGTGAATATAAACCAGGCGCTTTCGGAGATCAAATCGGAATATAGTTTGATCGAGGACCAAGTTACTCCAAACAATATGCTCCTTGGGCTGATGGGACAAAGCAGTGATACTAGGATGTTGGATGTTTATCTCACAGCAGGAATTTTGTTTATTCTTGTAACTATGGCCGGTACTTTTATGATTGCCAGTAGCTTTAACATGAGTATTTTAGAACGGACGCAATTCTTCGGACTTCTGCGTTGCCTTGGCGCTACTAAAAAGCAAATCAAACGGTATATCCGGCTGGAGGGATTACAGTATTGTCTAAAAGGAATCCCGGTTGGTCTAGTGGGTGGATGCGGAATATTATGGATGGCGATTTTTTCTTTAAATATGTTGAACTCACAGTACCTTCCTGCAATGCCAATGTTTCATATTAGCTGGCCTGGTATTATAGCTGGTGCAGTCATTGGGGTTCTAGTGGTTATGATTGCTTCAAACTCGCCTGCTAAAAATGCGGCGAAGGTATCTCCTCAGGCTGCTGTAACGGGAAATATACAGCAAACAAATAATCTAGAAATAGGAAAAGCATCTAACACAAGATGGTTTCATGTGGATACGGCAATGGGATTTCGCCATGCTTTTTCAAACAAAAAGAGTATGACATTGATAGCTGGTTCTTTTGCCCTAAGCATCATTTTATTTTTGAGTTTCACAGTACTGATTACTTTTATGGGTCATGCTTTGAAACCGCTGAAACCTTACTCACCTGATATATCTATTAGGGGTGTACAGGACTCCATATTACTTGATCACTCCATTATGAAAAAGATAAAATCCCTTCCGAATATTAAGAATATCTATGGGCGTATGGTTTACCGTGATATTCCAGCAACTGATAAACATGGTAATGGTATAGCTACATTGATATCATATGATGATCCGCAATTTGAGTGGGCCAAAGAAATGTTGATTTCGGGAAGCGTTGACAATGTACAAAATGGCGAGGGTGTATTGGTTAGCTATGGCTATTCAGAACAATTTAATTGGAAGATTGGCGATACCATTACGCTTTCTATTGCCGGGGAACTGAAAGATATACAAGTTACTGGCATCATTTCTGATGTACCATTTGATGCAGCAGATGGCAAAAGGATCATCATTTGTTCAGAAAATACCTTTACTGCTTTGACTGGAATATCGGGCTATACAATAATTGATATGCAAGTTAATCAGGATATTTCTAAAGAGGTGAGAAATCTTATTACGCCTGAGATGAAGTTACTGGATTTGCAGCAGCATAACAGTGAAGTACGCACAGGTTATTTTGCTATGGCGGTATTTGTCTATGGTTTTTTGATAGTTATTGCGCTGGTTGCTCTGATCAATATTATCAATACGGTAAATGCAAGCGTTTCAAGTAGAATGAGTAATTATGGAATGATGCGTGCAGTAGGAATGTCAGGCAAACAGCTAAAAAAAATGGTCACAGCCGAGTCCGCTGCCTACGCAATAACCGGCAGTCTAACGGGTGCTGTTTTAGGGCTTTTCCTGCACCGTTTCTTCTTCGAAATGTTGATTACATCTAATTGGGGAGAACTTTGGCAGCCACCATTTATGGTCTTGATTGTTACGATTTCAGCCGCAATTCTAACTTCATTTATAGCAGTAGTTTCACCAACAAGGAAAATTAAAAAAATGAGTATAGTCAATGTTGTAAACGCACGATAACAATAATGCCTAACGGCGGCTCTGAAATAACCTTCAAAGCCGCTGGACATTTTTGGCGATTTACCTTTTGAACTGTGAAAGTCCGAATAGTATACTTAATAACAATATTGATGGAGAGTTTTGATATAATTACGATTCTTATTCGTCAACATTAATGGGAATTAGTTTTTAAGTCTTTACAATCTAGTCCTTTTTTTCATCATAAATTTATGGGGTTCCTTAACAAAATCATATTGCTCATATAATCCATGTGCATCTTGAGTAGCTAAAATACCCAGCAGTCCTTCCAATTCTTTAGTTGCCATGATATTTTCCATCAGTTTTTTCCCTAAACCATTGTTTCGATGATTTATATCAATGATTATGTCACAAATCCAATAAACTGTAGAATAGTCTGTAACAACTCTACCAAATCCAATTAGCTCTTCATTTTTATATACTCCATAACAGATGGAGTTTTCAATTGATTTAAATATGGTTTCCTCAGTTCTTTCATTAGCCCAATAAGATTGTCTGAGCAATGAATTCATTGCTTCAATATTTAATTTTGATTTATCAGTAGAGATATAATACTCAAGGTTGTTCATTTTATTACCTCCAATATATTGAATTATTGTAAGTTAAGTATATAATGAAAAATATAGTAGTTCAATTATCTGAAATTCATTCTGTACTATTACAAAATTCAGTGTAGAGGTGAAAATGATGAAAAAAAGTAAAGTTGAGATAGTGAAGGATTTTATATTTAGAGAAATTAAGGATGGGAGAATAAAAAATGGTCAGCGACTTCCCAGTTGCAGAGAAGTATCTTTATACCTTTCTATCAATAAAATAACTGTCAATAAGGCATACAACCAATTGGAAAGGGAACATAAAGTATATAGTATTCCCCGTGGAGGTTTTTACTTGATTGATTCTGAAGAAAACTTAAGAGTAGTACAGGAAGAGGTGGATTTTAGGACAGTTAAGCCAGATGAAAAACTTATTCCATATAGAGAATTTACTCATGTAATGAATAAGGCAGTTGATATGTATAAAAATACATTGTTTGGATATGAATCTAGTGGTGGACTATCTTCTTTGAGGGATACATTGAAGTATGAATTCGAGAAGGACGGAGTGTATACTACTGCTGAAAGGATAATAGTTACCCATGGGGCACAGCAGGCTATAGGATTAGTGTTCCACTATCTATTTAGGAAAAGCAAAGGTAAATTACTTGTTGAATCTCCTACATACAATCTTGCTTTAAAGTTGGCAGACCACTTAGGGATTGATATTATAGGAATTGAAAGGAGAGTTGATGGTTTTGACTATAAAGAAATGGAAATGATATTTAAGTCAAGTGAAATTACTGCCTTTTATATCATGCCAAGACATCATAATCCCACTGGCTATACTCTTTTTGAAAAAGACAAGCAGAAAATTGCTGAACTCTCTTGTAAATATAATGTGTTTATTATAGAAGATGACTATTTAGCAGATCTAGGCTCAAGAAAAGGTTCTATGCCAATACATTATTATGATATAAGTAAACGTACTATTTATATACGAAGCTTTTCAAAGACTTTCATGCCTGGAATAAGGATGGGGGCAGCAGTACTTCCAGAGTCTATAATTGAAGAAGTGATTAATATTAAGCATATTAGTGACTTGAATACATCAAAAATCCCACAAGCAGCATTAGATATTTTTATAAAATCACGAATGTATGAAAAACATATTAAAAAAGTTAAAAAATCTTATGAAACTAAGCTTAAAAAGGTATCTGAAATTGTTAAATCATTAAGCCCACAAGGCCTCAGTTGGTATGTTCCAGAACATGGAATATTTATATGGCTTCATCTGCCTGAGAATATAGAGGCTGTAGAATTTGAAAAGAAACTTAAAGATCATGGGATTCTTGTAAAAGCAGCATCAGAATTCTTCCCCGAAGAATTGTCTAAAGAGAAAAATCAGAAGAATTGTAACTACATAAGGCTTTGTATATCTGGTGTTCCAGAAGAAAATATAGATGCTTTGGCTACTATAATTTCAGTTATAGCAGCTGAAGGGAAATGATGGTATTTTTACCAGTGCTTAATGATATAAATGTAGGTACCATTACTATAGAAATTATAGTTTGTACAATAAGAATTCCAAGAAAGATTTTCCATAATTTATAATTTGGATATTTATCTTCTAGCAATTTTGTTATAATTATTGAGATTGCCCCAGTTGAAGCAGATGTTAAAGTAAACATTTATAGGTGAATACTCCATAGATTAATGAAAATAAGAGATAAACTAAATATAATAAATATGTGTACAGGTAAATCAAGGGATGAAGTTTAATTAAGCCTCATCCCTGAATATAGTATATATTCTTAAATATTACTTCTTTACTATTTTATACTTTGAGGGACCTTGTCCATAGTTCTTTCTTCAACGTATATATCTATACTATTATTAAAAGTATCTTTGTACTCTTTCAATTTTTCTTGTGCTTCTTTATCTGAATTATATTGACCTAGTTCATATAAATATGTTTCATTGCTATCTTTTAAAATTCTAAGATCTTCTATTTCAAATAACATTTCTTCAAGAAGAGCAAATTCTTCTCCTTTTTCATAAGAACCAGTTCTTATTGAATATATTTTTTGTTCTGAAACTTTCTCTGTATTTTTTGAAATTTGTATTTTTATATAAGCGGGATTCTTATATTCCTCTATTTTGAAATCAATTGGTTGATTAAATACTATGTTAAATCTTTGTGCAGAGTCATCTAAAGTCATTAATTCATAAATATCTTGGATATATTCACTCTTTTTTAACTCTTCAAAGTACTTACTAGCTGAAAGACCTCTTGCACCAGATATAGAAAATGTCATTGTAAAAGGTGCTTCCTTATAATCCACATTAAAAGATGGTGCTATTTCTTGGTTTTCTTTATTAAAGCCATCAAAGTTTATTGTGATAATATCAGAATCTTTTTTTTGGTCTAGAGATATAAAATTTACATCAATCCCATCAGTTATTTTACCTCCTTGAGAACTTCCATTATTAAATTGAAGTATATTAACTAGTGTCCCTAAAACAGGAACACCTTCAAGGCTATTTGCAAAGGATGGGGAAATGTTTATGCTAAGAGTAAATATTCCAACTGCCGCAGCTACTGATATAAAGCTATTAATTATTTTTTTCTTACTTTTATTATTTTTTTTCATATAATTTTCTCCCTTTATTATTGAATTGTTAATTGTATCGTTTAAGGCATCAGGTATCTTTATATCTGAATAAATTTTTTTCAAATCATCCGTATTATTATTCAAAATCTTCGCCCTCCTTAAGTTCTATTTTCAAAAGTTCTATTGCCTTATAAAGCCGAGTTTTTACTGTACTTAAAGGAAGTTCTAGAATTTCAGCTATTTCTTTCAACTTTAAGTTTTGAGAGTATCTTAGTATTATGACAATTTTATAATTAGAGTCTAACTTCTCTAAGGCTTCTTTTAAGTCAATGGTTTCCACAATATCATTTTTTTCATTATTTAAATTTTCTATAGCCTTATTATCTAGATATAAAATTCTTTTAGATTTGTTTATAAAATTGATAGCACAATTGATGACTATACGAACAAGCCATGTATTAAAATATTCTGGATGTTTTAACTTGCCTATTGATATATAAGCTTTATAGACTGCTTCTCCTATAATATCAAGTGCATCTTGTTCATTGTGTACATAGCTATATGCAATTCTATATAAATCTTCTTTTTTGCTATTTATAAGAAGGCCAAAACTCTCACCATCTCCTTTTATTGCTTTAAGAACTAATTTTTCCAGTATAACCACCTCCTTGAGAATAAAATATGAGCTCATTTTTATTATCTATCTATTAGACAATTATATAGATGAAAAAGTTTTATTAAATTATATATTTAGTATATTATTTTTATATATGTGATTGTTGAATTATATCTTAAAGAGTAATTATACTTATTTAGATAATTTTTTAAATCTAATATCTGATGATAGTAGGACTATAATTGTTGAAAATAGCAATCAGTCTATAAATAAAGTTAGGGATAAAATTATATTTTGTACCTTGATTATGTTATTATTATAAGATATACTCAATATAGTTAATGTTTGTGGGGGGACTAGAAATAGTTGAGAAGGTAAAACCTGACCCTTTGAACCTGTTGGTTAATACCAACGTAGGGAAGCAAATCACTTACGTTATTGTATTTGATTAGGGTGCTTCTCTGTGTAGAGAAGTACCCTATTATTATTTAAGATAGGGTTATTAAGTATAAAAATGAATATAGTCAATGTTTGCGGGGGGACTAGAAATAGTTGAGAAGGTAAAACCTGACCCTTTGAACCTGTTGGTTAATACCAACGTAGGGAAGCAAATCACTTACATTATTGTATTTGATTAGGGTGCTTCTCCATATAGAGAAGTACCCTAATTTATTTTATATAAAGAATAAAGGGAGGAGTTTCAATGAAAAAGGTACTTAGTATTGCTGGATCAGACTGTAGTGGAGGTGCTGGTATACAAGCAGATTTAAAAACATTTTCAGCACATGGAGTATTTGGAATGAGTGTCATTGTTTCAGTAGTAGCAGAGAACACAAGTCGTGTTATCGATATACAAGATGTTACTCCAGATATGATTGAAAAACAGATTGATGCAGTATTCGAGGATATTGAAGTTGATGCTGTGAAAATTGGTATGCTGTCTACACAACTTTGTATGGAGGCAGTAGCAAGAAAACTTGAGCAATATAAGCCGTGTAATGTTGTAATTGATCCTGTAATGTATGCGAAAAATGGTTGCCCACTTATGGACCCCGATTCCATAGATACATTAATCAAGGTTGTACTACCTTATGCTGATTTACTTACACCTAATATCCCAGAGGCTGAGAAGATATCAAATATTCAGATAAGAAGCACAGAAGATATGAAAATAGCAGCAAAGCTTATTTATGATATGGGGTGTAAAAATGTTCTTGTTAAAGGTGGCCATGCTATTGGAGATGCACTGGATATTTTATATGATGGTAAAGAGTTTTATTATTTTGAAACCCAGCGTATAAATACAAAAAATACTCATGGGACAGGTTGTACTTTCTCTTCGGCTATTGCATCCAATCTTGCACATGGTATGTCTATGCCTGTTGCTGTAGAACAGGCTAAAAAATATATTACAACAGCAATTGAGCATTCCTTAAACATTGGTAAGGGTAATGGACCAACACATCATTTTTATGACCTATATAAAAATGGTTTGAACATCAAGGAAAGTAAAGGAGATTTATAATGAAAAATGAAAATCAACAGGTATCTACCTTTAGTCAAATATTATTATGGTTTGGTGCAGCGGTATCTATTGCTGAAATTATGACAGGAGCTTTACTTGCTCCATTGGGACTAGTCCAAGGTATTTGGGCTATTATTATTGGTCATGTAATTGGAGGTGCTATACTTTTTCCAGCGGGACTGATTGGTGCAAAAACTGGTCTTTCTGCCGCTGAATCTGTTCGTATTTCTTTTGGTAAATATGGTTCATTTGGATTCTCTTGGGTTAACATATTACAGCTTCTTGGTTGGACTGCAATTATGATTATTAACGGGGCAAAGGCATTTGATGGAATTACAAATCATCTTTGGGGCTATCAAAATGAAAAGCTATGGTGTATAGTTATTGGATTGCTTATTTGTATTTGGGTAGTAATTAGTATTAAAAATCTGTCAAAATTAAATACTGTGGTGATGACGGTCTTGTTTATATTTACAATTATTCTCGGTTTCACGGTTTTCAAAAATACTAGTGGAGTAAATGTAGTGGAAGAAGCTATGAGCTTTGGTACTGCGGTTGAACTTAATGTAGCTATGTCCCTTTCTTGGCTTCCTCTTATTTCTGATTATACAAGAAAGTTGGAGAAGAAAATCACAGGTACTTTGTGGAGTGTAATAAGTTATTTTGTTGGTAGTACAGTGATGTTTGTAATTGGACTCGGTGCAGCAATTTACACTGGTACATCGGATATTACATCCATATTAATGTCTGCAGGACTTGGCTTGATTGCTCTTGTAATTGTTCTATTTTCTACAGTTACCACTACATTTCTCGATGTTTATTCTGCAGGAGTAAGTACAGCTAATTTAAGTAAAAAGGTAAATGAAAAGTTTGCTGCTGTTATTGCATGTGTCGTAGGCTCATTACTTGCTATGTTTGTGCCTATTAGCCAATATGAGAATTTTTTATATCTTATAGGTTCTGTATTTGCACCCTTATTTGCCATCCTGTTTGTGGATTATTTTCTGTTGCATAAAAAAGATATAGACCCTAGTCACTCTCATAGCATAAGAAACATAATTTTATGGGTGATTGGATTTATCGTTTATCGTTTACTTATGCCTTATAACTCTATTATAGGAATCACGTTACCTGTAATGGTAGCAATGGGCTTTATATGCTTTATTATAAATAAAAGAAAGGCTGGGAGTATTAATGAATTATCTAACTAATGCTTGTGCGGATTTACTCCATGAAATCAGGATAAAAAGTCCACTTATTCATAATATCACTAATTATGTTACAGTAAATGATTGTGCAAATGCGATCTTGGCAATGGGGGCATCTCCTATTATGGCAGATGATGTTGCAGAAGTAGAAGAAATTGTTTCAATATCTTCTGCTCTTGTAATTAATATAGGAACTTTAAATCAACGAACTGTTGCTTCTATGATTAGGGCAGGAATAAAAGCCAATGAACTTCATATTCCCGTAGTTTTAGATCCTGTTGGAGCAGGTGCATCCTCACTGCGAAACAAAACAACATATAAAATTCTCTCAGAAGTAAAAATAGATGTAATTCGTGGAAACTTGTCAGAGATTTCTTTTGTAGCTGGACTAAGTGTTTCTACAAAAGGAGTTGATACTTCAAAAGCAGATGAAAAAAATGATGCAGAAGCTATTGCGAAATCGGTGGCGAATAAATATTCTTGTGTTGTGGGGATTACAGGAGAGGTAGATATTGTTTCAGATGGAATTCGGGTTACTAGAATAGCCAATGGGCATAAAATGCTTTCCAAGGTTACTGGTACAGGCTGTATGACATCTGCACTTGTAGGTAGTTTCTGTGGTATAACAAAGGATTATTATACAGCAACGGTTATAGGAATTACTTTAATGGGAATCGCTGGTGATATTTCCTTTGTAAAAACTAGAGAAATGGGAACAGGTAGTTTTCATATTGGCATTATTGATGCTTTATCAAATATGAACAGCACATATTTTCTAGAAAGGGCGAAGATAGATGAAGCCAAATATTGATTATACACTCTACCTTATAACAGATAGGGAACTTATGAGTACAGAAAAATTGGAAACTGCTGTAGAGCAAGCTATTTTAGGTGGGTGTACTGTAATACAACTGAGAGAGAAAAATTGCTCATCTTTGGAGTTTTTTGAAATAGCAATGAAGATAAAGGAAATTACAGATAGATATCAGATTCCATTAATCATTAATGACCGAATTGATATTGCATTGGCGGTGGATGCCGACGGTGTACATATTGGTCAGAGTGACATACCTGCAACCATTGCAAGAAAATTAATTGGTGACAATAAAATTCTTGGTGTATCTGCATCTACCTTTGAAGAAGCAATAAAGGCGCAGTCAGAGGATGCGGACTATCTTGGTGTCGGAGCAATGTTTACAACTGGTACGAAAACAGATGCAAAGCTTACATCCATAGATGAACTCGCACGAATACGAGAACATATTGAACTGCCTATTGTGGTGATTGGGGGAATTAATAAAACTACAATACCAAAATTTGAAGGCATAGAGATCCATGGACTTGCAGTGGTATCAGCTATTATTTCGCAACCAGATATAAAAGAGGCGGCTAAGGAGTTAAAAAGTATATTTAAGAAAGGAAAAAATTAATGACTGCTTTTAGAGATGTATATTTGATTTAGATAGTATAGTGTAAGAGTCAACAGATAATTTTAAAATTATTTGTTGACTCTTACACTATGGTATACTTTATACTGTAATTGAGCTCAAAAAACACATATATGTGAGGTAAGATAAATGTTAAAAATAGGTGATTTTTCAAAACTATCAATGATCAGTATAAGAATGCTACGTCATTATGATGAGATTGGTTTACTTGTTCCCGAGAGTATAGATGATTTTACAGGTTATAGATATTACAGTGAAGCACAATTGCCTCTTGCAGGCCGTATTAATGCACTAAAAGACATGGGATTTAGCCTGACATCTATTTCTAAAATACTGAAAAGTTATGAAAATCCACAGGCTCTAAAGGAATATTTATTGTTAAAACAGACAGAAATTCGAGAACAAGCGGAGGAAATCAATCGACGTTTACTGCTTATTGACACTACTATTCAGAGACTTGGAAAGGATGATAAGACAATGAATTATAATGTAACGTTAAAAGAACTTCCAGAAAGATATGTGGCAAGTGTACGTAAGATAATTCCTAGCTATGATCAGGAAGGAATGCTTTGGAATATTCTCATGGAAGAAACAGCATCTCTTCATATGCAAAATGGTGATCCATGCTATACTTTAGCTATCTTTCATGATGGAGAGTATAAGGAAAGCGGAGTAGATGTAGAAGTTCAGAAATCGGTGCGTGGAAATTATGAGGACACTGAAAATGTTAAATTTAAGACCGTTGCTCCTATTCAAATTGCATCAGCTACTTACAAGGGAAGTTATGACCAAGTTATAGGGGTGAATGAAGCTGTAGCTAACTGGATTCGAGATAATGGATATGAATTTAATGGTTTGTCCTTCTGTATTTACCATGTCAGTCCCTATGAAACACAGAATCCTGAAGAGTGGGTAACGGAAGTATGCTACCCTGTGAAAAAGAAATAAAATGAAATGATAAAAATCGTCCGTATGCTATAACATACGGACGATTTTTTTATTGCCAAGAAATGTCATATAAATAAAAGTAATGTACAAAATGGGTAGTGGCATATCGTCAGCATAGGTTGGAAAGATTATCAGTTAAAAATCAAACTTATAGTGGCGATTTCAAATTATCTGTTATAGAATAGATGCATAGTATAAGTTCTTCAGCACGTCAGGCAGCAGCGCATTTTAATATAAAATCCCATGTATCGGTGTGCAAGACTATCAAAATAATAAGGAGAATAAAATGGAGATTAAGACAAGACTAATTAAAGAAGATGACTATATAACAGCGGAATGGTCAGGAGGGAAGACTACTCAATTATTTATCTATCCAGAAGGTTCAAATTATAAGGAGTTTAATTTTAAATTCAGATTAAGCTCTGCTACAGTAGAATTAGAAAAATCAGAGTTTACTAAATTAGAAGGGGTAAATAGATTTATCACACCACTTGATAATGAGCTTAAATTAACACATAATCATAAAGAATATATCAATCTAAAGCCCTTTGAAGTATACGAATTTGATGGGGGAATAGATACTACTAGTTATGGTATGGCAAGAGATTTTAATTTGATGCTTAGGAATGGAGCTGAAGGACAACTTGAGAGTATTTATATAGATAAGGAACATTTAGTGGTAGAAGAAATTTCTTCTGATTTTAAGGAAGCTTTTTATTTTATATATGCTTGGGATAATGAGATATATGTTGATATCAAGGGAGATACAAATCCTATTAGCCCATTTCAGACTCTTCTAGTTAGATCTAATAACAATACTCTAAATCTAAAACTAAGATCTGAAAATCCAGCTAATATTTTAATAGCAAAGGTATATATATAATTAAGCATAGAAGAGCATTTGGTGTATTTTAGATATTATGTCTTTGTTTATTGATATACAAGAATAACAATAAAAGCAATCAAATAATTAAAAAACGAACATAACTGTTCGCGTAATTATTTGATTGCTTTTTATATTTGTACATAAGATTATATAAGATACGCAATAAATCAAAAAAACAATCATACACTTTTACCGTAACATATTTAAATATGCATGTTAATAGGATATTTAAAAAAATAAAATTAATTTATTATAGGAGAAGATTTATTTTGTTATTCGGAATAACTAGCTTAGGTTCATCCTTAATACTAAAACAAGCTGTGACAGAAATAGAAAGATATAATGATTTTACTGCTCAGTTTAGGCTGACTTTATCCCATCATGATGCTGTTGAACTAGTTGAAACTCGTGCTCTAGCATTAAAAACCAATGGGCGGATTGAATTTGGAGTATGTGCAGGATGTCATATGAAAATGGATACTATGCAGAAGGGGCAGGTTCTTATCTATTATTCCTGTAGATATGCTTAAAGGAGATGTAGGGAATCTAAACTTTTTTATAATAGAACACGCTGTAAATAAATTTAAAGCAGCTAATAGGGAGAAGGAGATTAGGCATAGAATTGGATATTTAAAGGCTTGTATTTATAATTCTACTCATGAAATTGATGTAGATATTGAGGTATCAGGGATTAATATGATGAAGTCCTATCTTAAGCATCCTTTAATAAATTTAAAAAAGAAAATGGGATAATGTTGAATTGATTTTATCTAATTAGAATATGCCAAAGGATAAAAATAGCATAATACTTTCTTTTTTAAAAATATAGAAGATAGAGAAAGTAAAAGAAAGAACTTTACATTGTTTTGACATGAAGTGGAGTTCTGACAATAAAAAATACTAATCTTCAAGTTAAATGAAAAATGATACATTTTATTTACAAATTAAATAAATTTTATATACATGGTCCTTATATAATCATACCAGTCCAATGGAAAGAAAATAGCAAAATAGTTGGATGATATCAACATGAAAGGAGTATTGTGATGAATAGCATTTTAAAAAAGAGTGCAGTTTTTGCAATTATATTAATCATTTGTACAGGTATGGTAGGATGTGGGAAAAGGCCGGAGAACAAAGATGATGTGGCTGCAAAAGCTCCAGAAAAGGAAGAAACAGAAATTATCTCATTAGAGACACTAAAAACTATACCACAATTCAAATCCACAGATGTTTATGGCAAGGAAGTAAGCAGTGAAATATTTAAAGATAGTAAACTTACACTTATCAATCTCTGGGGAACTTGGTGCTCACCATGTGTGGCAGAACTACCAGATCTAGGAAAATTGTATGAGGAAGTAAAGGATAAAGGTGTAAATGTAGTTGGAGTAGTTGAGGATGGAATGAAAAATGAAGAGGCAGTTAAGGAAATCCTCAATAAAACTAATGTGACATTCACTAATATTGTACCTGATGAAAAGTTTTATGATGACTTCATGTCATTATGTGGAAGCTTTCCTACATCCTTGCTGGTTGGCAGCAATGGAGATGTTGTAGGGGAAATAATAAGTGGTGCAAGGACAAAAGAAGAGTACATGAAACTAATTGACGAAGCATTGGAAAAACTAAAATAGCAGAAGGAAATAGAAGTACAAACAAATTTAATAATATGATTTAAGGAGTGATAGTTTTGTTAAGAAATAGAAAGTCAATATTTTCAATTATAATAGTTGCCGTCATACTGACTATAGGAATTTCAGGATGCTCAAATAAAACTGTTGATAAAGGTACATCAAATGATACTACTGCATCTAAAGAGGTTAATGCTAATAATTCAAGTATGGAAAATGGTGTAAAAACAGAGGATGGTTTAGACAAAAGATACAATGATTTTCTTGACAACTTAAATAAGGAAATAGCTAAAAATAAAGATTTTGCTAACGATGAGAGAATAAAGAAATTTACAGAAAAAGTTGAAAAAAACTTACCAATAATGAAGGATTTAAACAGAAAATCTGATGCTTTCTGTGGTAGTAGCTTTTATGTAGAGAGTGTAATCAATAGTGAAGGAACTGAAGCTGATAAAATCATTATAAAAGAATACTGGCAAGATGGTAATTATCGTTGGGAGCAGTATAATGTTGGAAAACTAGCATACTTGAGATTATATAATAAAGATGAAGATATAAATTATTATTATGAAACTGATAAGGATCTCCTTAAAAAGACTACAAAATGTACACAAAAAGGTTTAGTAAATAATTCTTATCAATACGGATTTTTTACACTAAGTAATAATGCACTGTCAGGAGATTTTAAAACTATTGATTATAATGGCAAAAAAGTATTGTATTCACTCAGTATATATGAAGACATTGATCAGAATGGAAATAAATTCAAGAGTGAGAGTGGATATTGGTATGACGCTGAAACAGGCATACTGTTGAAAGAAGAACAGAAGTCCTTTAAGGAAGGTAAGCTCGTAGATAGCAATTCTATTGAATATACAGTGAAAACTAATCAAAAATTTGATGAGATCATTTTCAAATATGATCCGAATAATAAGGAAGCTGGAGATTTGTAGAAATAATAATGCAAAATATGTAATTCTAATTTATTTAAAAGATGGATAGTTATTGTAATGTAGCTATCCATTTTCATAGGAAGGTTGTTATAATATGAGAAAAATTATTAGTATAGTTTTAGTTTTAACTAGTCTCTTATTTATTAGCATAGGTATTTATAGAGGTGAGGTAAACGAAGTTTTTAAGAAAGCCATTAATATATGTTTGGAGTGCATAGGAATTGGCTAAGAAACTAAGAAGAAAGGTTCAAATATTAACATCTATTATTACAAATGCTAATTTAATGGGTTTTTCATCTGGAAAAATTTATACTGGCAATTTGAAAAAAATATGTGTTCCTGGACTAAATTGCTATTCTTGCCCTGGTGCTCTTGGAAGTTGTCCTATAGGATCCCTTCAAGCAGTTGTTGGTGGAGTGAAACATCAGTTTTCTTTCTATATAGTTGGCTTTTTAATGTTAATTGGAAGTATAATGGGTAGATTTGTATGTGGATGGTTATGTCCATTCGGATTGATTCAAGATCTGATACATAAGATTCCAGTGCCCAAACTAAAATTAAACAAAAGTTTTGACAAATTAAAATATTTAAAGTATTTAATATTAGTAGTATTTGTGCTTTTACTTCCAATGTTTTTCGTTGATATTATTGGAATGGGCAAACCTACATTCTGTCAATTTATATGTCCAGTAGGAACACTTGAAGGTGGTATTCCTCTGGTTTTATTAAATAAATCATTAAGAAATGCCATAGGGTTTTTGTATACTTGGAAGGTTACATTGTTGATAATTACAATAATATTGTCAATGATTATCTTCAGACCATTCTGTAGGTTTATATGTCCCCTTGGTGCTATTTATTCATTATTCAATCCAGTTAGTTTATATAGATTGAAGGTTGATAGAAATAAATGTACAAATTGCGGTGTGTGCAGCAGAAAATGTAAAATGCAGGTGGAAGTAAATAAAACTCCAAATAGTTTGGAATGTATAAGATGTGGAGAATGTATTACAAATTGTCCACAAAAAGCAATAAAAAGTGTTAAACCTAATTTTTTAAAAACTAAGTGCACTGAGAAAGGTATCTGAAGCCTCTGTGGATTTAATTTAATTAAGATAAAATTAAATCAAATTCTAGAACAAGTTTTGTTAAGCTCCAGCATATTTATAATCCCCTTATCAGTTGCCTTATTAGACTAATGAACAATATGATAACATAATATGCTGGAACTTTAAATTTATAAGTTTTACTATAAAATTAACTAGCACAACCAGTTAATTTAATAAAGCATTTCTATTATTTAAATTCAATTGTTAAGTATTCATTAATATCTGTATAATCTGGTCTTGAACTTAAGTTTGTTTTACCAGCTAATAATATCTTTTTATTATCTTGTGACCAATATATATTAACAGGCATAAAACCCTTGTATAATAATTCTTTATTTGAAATAGTATTTTCATTTATATTACAAGCATATATATCTATGTCATCTTGTTTTAAAACTTGTGAATATACTATATTCTTCAAATCTGTAGATGTTTCGAAACCTTTTACATTATTATCCAATTCTATTGATTTTTTAGAGTCTAAATCATATAAGTTTAATGAATTTCTTTGTGTATTTATGAATAAAATCTTATTAGAATCTATAAATTTAGCATGTTCATTTGATAATGTTGCTAATTTATTTTCTTCGTTTCTACTAAATGTATTTTTATCTAAATCTATTAAATATAATGAAAAAACATCACCAGAATGTCTAGGGTCATAATCTTTTGTAGTCAAAAGTCCTTTTGTACCATCATCTGACACAACTAATTTAGTAAAATAACTAAATTCTTTTAATTTTATTTTTTTTATTATATTATTAGTTGTATCATATATATAGCAAGTGCTAGTTTTACGAGAGTATGAATCAATTGCAAATGATAAATACCTACTGTTATTGGACCAATTTAAAGCAGTAATACTATCGTACAATGTATCTAATTTAGTTATTATATTATTTTTATTTAAGTCTTTATTGAAAATTTTCAATTCCTCTTCTTCTGTTGTATAAATTACTTTATTTCCATCTAGAGATAGACTTATATCTCTAGGACCATCGATTTTAATAACTTCATTTGTAAAACTATATTTATAATCCTTTTCATTTATACTGACTTCATTATTTGGACTAGAATGTTGATAAATAACACTAGCAATATTTTCATTATTAAACCATCCAATTAAAAATTCAATAGATAATTGATTTTCATTTAATTTAAGATTATCATATTTATAAATTTTATTAATTTCAAATATTGACTTCTTCTCAGGGGAAATATCTATATCCTTTTCTTGATTATTTTCTTCTATAGTAATAGTCTTATACTGATTTTTAGTACATGATATTAATGCAAAACTACAGATTAACCATGTTAAAATTATAAAAAAAATTTTTTTAATATTGTTTTTCATAGAAATCTCCTTTAAATCCTTAAATTATATAAAGGTAACTTAACTGAAACAGAAGTTTCTTTATTAATAGCACTTTGTACTTTTATATCACCTTTATGTCTCTTTATTATTTCTAAAGAAATCGTAAGCCCTAATCCACAGCTACCTATTTCCTTTGTTCTTTGTTCATATGTCCTATAAAATGGAGTAAATATTTTATCAATCTCATCACTAGAGATGCCATGCCCTCTATTTATTACATCTATATATACAAACTTATTATCAATATGAGAAATAACTTTAATATCTGACTTTGGAAATCCATATTTTATTGCATTATCAATTATATTAATAAATACTTGTTTAAGTTGATTACTATTTCCATAGACATGGATATTTTTTCCAAATTCGTACACTATATTATTCTCATACATTTGAGACTTAAAAAACATATCTTCACAAATATTTTTTAATAGATTACCTATTTCAATTTTCGAAAAATCTTCTTTTGTATCACTCGTCTGTTTAGATATTTCTAGTAAGCCTAGTACCATATCATGAAGTCTCTTGCTCTCATTAATAATATGATCAGTACCTTTGTCAAAAAAATCTTTGTCTGTAAATCCATTTTCTTTTATCATTTGCGTATATCCTAGAATAGATGTGAGAGGTGTTTTTAATTCATGTGTTACATTATCATAAAAATATTTTTTGTGATTAATAAGATGTTTAAGATCATCTTTATCCTTTTTAATTGTATTTATTTGTTCATTAATTTTTCTTATCATAATAGAAAAATTTGACGATAGTTCTCCTATCTCATCTTTTCTATTAATATCAATATCTATATCTAAATTACCTCTTGCAGCTTCAGTTGATGCTTTCGTAAGTTTTAGCAAAGGAACTGTAATATGTTTTGAAAGTAAATAAGAAAAGAGAAAAGCTACAGCGAATATTACTATGGTAGCGTATAAAACAAATTTTATGATATTATATCCTTGATTATATAGTATAGAATAATCTTTTATTATTCTTAAAATTCCTACCTTATTCCCTGAAATTATTACGGGATAAGAAAAATATATTTCTGTAGTATCCTGATTATGCTTTATTGTATAGGATGTTTTGCTATTGATTGCGTTATTTATATCTTCAAGTTTTGAGTCTGTAAATTTTTTTCTGTTTGAGGAATAAATAAGTTCACCATTTAAAGAATACACTCCTATATCTGCGTTTATAACTGTAACAAGTTCCTCTGAAATATCCTTAGCTGACTTTTCAAAGTAAATTTTTGTATTATTATAATTATTAATCATAAAACCTTGCCTTATAAATACATTACAATTTTCTTTAATAGTAATCAATTCTTGAGTTATTATATTTTCATTGTTTTTATCTATTTGATTTTTTATAGAGAAATTAAGTATTAGAAAAGCTATAGAAAATATAACAAAAAGTCCTAATAACAATTTAAATCTAATAGTTATTTTCATATTCCTAGATACACCTACTTTATAAATTTATAGCCAACGCCAAATACTGTTTTTATTAAATCATTTAAATCCAGTTTTTTTCGTAATCTTTGAATATGCATATCTACAGTTCGGGTATCCCCTGTAAAATCATATTCCCATATAGAGTTTAAAAGTTGATCTCTTGAAAAAACTCTTCCTCTATTTTTATATAAAATTAATAATAGGTCATACTCTTTTGGGGTTAATTCTATAATTTCTTCATTCTTTTTTACTGTATGTTCTATTTCTGATATTTCTATATCTCCAAATTGATATTTTTTATTTTCTTCTATTGATTGTTCATCAAATGAATATACTCTTCTAAATATAGTTTTAATCCTTGCTACTACTTCTCTCATATCGAAAGGTTTGGTTATATAGTCTTCTGCTCCAAATTCTAAACCTAATACTTTATCTTCAATATCAGATTTAGCAGTCAACATTATTATGGGGATATTATTTTTTTCAGTAATTAATTTACAAATATCAATGCCTGATACATCTGGAAGCATCCAATCAAGTAATAATAAATCTGGATTAAACTCTTCCACAAGTTTTAGCCCTTCTGCTCCATTATTAGATGTTCTGCAATCAAATCCTGCTTTTTTTAATCCATAAGCAAGCAAATCTGCAATAGGTATTTCATCTTCTATAATTAAAATTTTCTTATATTCCATGATTCTATCACTCCATTATGTTTTATAAATATTATATCAAAAAATATTAGATTATTTAAATAAATAATCAATAAGGTAATTTTTGTTTTTTAATAAATTATTTAAAGTTTTTATTAAAAATTTACAAGTTTCTCTATAATAAATGCGTTAATTTTTATAAATATATAAAAAATTATACATTTTTTTTACAAATTATATATTTATCTTATATATTTGTATACTATATTCTAACTAAGACAAACTTAACTTAATTATAAGAAGTTCATAGACTTGAAAATTAATAGTAATAGATTTTGTATATTTTAAGAATAATAGATACAAAAGGAGTGTTTATAGATGTGTGGATTTATTACATTATATAAGAAAAATATTTGCAATTTGGATAAGGAGCAATGTAGAATAAGTGGAAATATAATTGCTCATAGAGGCCCAGATAGCACAGAAGAATATATAGATAATAATATAATATTACAATTTAAAAGATTAAGTATAGTAGATTTAGAAAATGGTACTCAACCCTTTAATTTTAAGGACAAATATATCATTGTATTTAATGGAGAAATTTATAACTATATAGATATAAGGGAAGAATTAATTAAAGAAGGATATGAATTTAATACAAACTCAGAAGTAGAAGTTATTTCTTCTTTATACGATAAAATAGGAATTGAATTTGCAAAAAAACTAAGAGGGATGTTTGCAATAATAATATATGATAAAGTTGAAGAAAAACTTATTGGTGTTAGAGACCCCTTTGGTATAAAGCCTTTATATTACTTAGAAAATGAAGAAGAACTTTATGCTTGTTCTGAATTTAAAGCTTTACTACCTATGAAAGAAAAATTTAATTATACGCCAGAAAAGTTAAATCAATACTTAACTTTTCAATATATACCTGGATACGAAACGTTATTTCAGGGTATTAAGGAATTAGCGCCATCCCATATTATTGAAAAGAAACTTGGGCAAAAATCAGTAATTACTAGATATTATAAAGTAGAATTAAAACCCAAAGAGCATAATAAGGAAGATTTAAAAAAGGAAATACTTGAAACTATGAGAGAGTCAGTTAAAAGACATATGATAAGTGATGTTCCTGTGGCAACCTTCTTATCATCTGGAATAGACTCATCAATAGTAACAAAACTAGCAAGTGAGTTAACACCAAATTTAACAGCATTTTCAATAGGTTTTGATGTTGAAGGATATGACGAAACTCCATATGCAGAAAGGTTTTGTAAGGAGTTTGGAATAAAAAACACATGTGTAAAGTTAAGTTATAAAGATTATATTAGGGATTTGCCGAAAATAATCTACCATATGGATAGTCCAATAGCGGATCCATCAGCTATTCCTTTATACCATATTTGTAACATAGCAAGTAAGGAATTTAAGGTAGTTTTATCAGGAGAAGGAGCAGATGAAATATTTGGTGGATATAATATTTATACTGAAGATGAATCTTTGAAATATTTTATAAATTTACCTTCATGGATAAAATCTATTTTATTAAAAATAAGCAAAGCAATTCCAAAACATATGAAAGGTAAAAATTTCCTGGAAAGAATATGCACTTCTTTAGAAGATAGATATGTAGGTAATGCAAGAATATTTACAGAGGAAGAAAAAAAAGACCTGCTATTTAATTATGATGAAAGTGTAAATTTTAAAGATGTAACAGGAAAACTATTTCAAGATGTTTCTCATTTAGATAATGTATGCAAAAGGCAATATATAGATATTAATACTTGGTTGGTAGGAGATATATTAACAAAAGCTGATAAAATGTCTATGGCAAACTCACTGGAAGTAAGAGTACCTTTCTTAGATTTAGAAGTGTTTAATTTAGCAAAAACCCTATATAAAGATGAAAAAATAAATAAATTTACTACTAAATATATGCTACGAGAAGCAGCAAAAGAAATTTTACCCGATTATATTTGTAGCAGAAAAAAATTAGGATATCCAGTACCTATAAGAGTATGGCTGAAAAATGAGTTATATGAATGGGCATATGAATTGATTAGCAATAATCCAGTTAAAGAGATAAATACACAAGTAGCTTTATATATGTTGCAATGTTGTAAAGAAGATAAAGGAAATTACAGCAGAAAAGTATGGACTATTATAGTATATATAATTTGGTATAGGCTGTATATAGATAAAACCCTTAAACCGCAAGATAAATTTATATTATAATAACTGAATTTGTACAGCTATTATTTAATAATTTTACCTGATCATAAATTTTATAATAAATGTTTTCTCTATCAATATTTAATGTTATAATCATAGCTAAGTCTTTAAAGTGATGACTTGTTTTTTACAATTATTGTTTATTCGACAACCTAAATATTATTTTAAGAATAGGTTTAGATAAATTAACTATGCAGAAGGAGATATACTATGAGTTCAAAAAGAAGTAGGAAAAGAAGAATTGTTAAGAGAAAAATAAGACAAATACTATTAATTGTATTTGCACTATTAATAACATATATAGGATATGGAAGAGCCAAGAAGTTATTTAATGTATTAGCTATAAGTAATAATAAAAAAGACTTAAATACAAATGAATATGCAGAAATAGAAGATATTCCAAAGGAAGTAATAAATTCCAATGATTTGACTATACAAAACTTATTAAAAATGTCAAAAAATTATCCTAAGACTAATAAAATTCTACGTGATTTAAGTTTATATCCAGAAGAACTTTTAGAGTTAGCATCACAAAAAGAAGAAGTAATAGATTTTGTTGCTGATTATCCTAATTATGAACCGTATTCAAATAAAAAAATATCTATAAAGAAAGATTATGAAGGAGGAAAAATTCCACTTTTTATCCAATGGGATAAAAGATGGGGATATGAAAAATATGGTTCAAATTTTATTGCTATTAATGGTTGTGGACCCACATCTTTAGCGATGGTAATAGTAGGCCTTACAGGCAATACAGATATTAATCCAAAGGTTGTAGCTGATTTTAGTGAACAAAATGGATATTTAGTTGAAGGAGTAGGGACAAGCTGGACTCTCATGACTGAAGGAGCAAAACAATTTGGAATTAATGGCAAAGAACTACCATTAAGTGAGTCTGTTATTTTAAGTACTTTGAAAAAAGGACAACCTATAATAGCAAGTATGGAACCAGGAACTTTTACAACTACAGGTCATTTTATTGTATTAACTGATGTTGATAATAATAATAAAATAATAGTAAATGATTCAGATAGTAGGAAAAGGAGTAAACAAACATGGGATATAGATATTTTTATGAAACAGACTAAAAATTTATGGACTTTTACATCTTAATAGAATCGATTTATTTTTGGTACTTAATTTTTTATAGGTTACTAGATTTAACAATTTTTATTTTATGTTATATGATCTTTCAAACTTAGGTTTGGGGGATTTTTTCATATAATTAAAAGATATTTATAAACTGCTATTCTGAAAAGATAATAAAAATTATATATTGTTTTTATGGAAAAATGTGATAAAATGAAATTGAAATTTCAGAAAAAATTGAACATCTATTTAAAATAAAAATAGGATGTTGAATAACTAAAATCACCAATTAAAAAAGTCACCACTTTCTAGTATCATGTTAAGTGCCAACCAAAGAATTGCTAGAAAGGACGAATAAAATGATTATATTACTTAACATGGGAGATAATTAACCTCTTTTATAGAGTCTGTAAAAAATTACAAAATATATTTAATGAATTTGTCTCTAAAACTAATTATAAAAAGGTTGGCAGACCTAAGAAATATTCAAATTTATATACAATGCAATGTTTAATGTATAAAGTTATGAACAAAATCTGTTGCTTAAGATAGCTAGAATGAGAATTATATAATGATGCTTTAGCTATTAAGATTATTGGTTTAACAGATATTCTAGATCATTCAACCTTCTCTATTAGAATCAAGCTTTAAATAAAATATTATTTATGAATATTTATTTTAGATAAAAATCATACAAACCAGAAATGTCCTCACTACAAATATAGGGTAATGCTTCATTAATTTTTGCTACATCCCAATTCCACCATTTAATTTCTAATAATTTTTCTATTTCATTATCAGAAAATCTCTTTTTTATTGCTTTGGCTGGATTTCCACCTACTACTGTGTACGGTTCTACATCTTTAGTTACTACTGCTCTTGTTCCTATTACAGCACCATCACCTATTTTAACTCCTGGCATTATTATTGCCTCTGTTCCAATCCAAACATCATTACCTATAACTGTGTCTCCCTTAGTTTGAAATCCATCTTTAGCATTTGAAAATATCTCTGGATTAAATGGATATGCTGAAATCCATTTATGATTATGCCCTTGGTTACCAGCAAGTATAAAACTTGCACCAGAACCTATTGAACAAAATTTTCCTATATATAACTTATCAAATATAAAATCTTCGCCAAAAAATTCTTTGTAGTTTTTAGTACTTCCATCACCTAAAAGATATCTTACGCATACATCTTCAAATTTTTCTTTATGATAATACCCAGAATAATACGTAAATTCTCCAATTTCAATATTTGGATTTTTAATGTTGTCTTTTAATAGCTTAGAATCTAACCAATTATTAAAATTATTTTTCATTTAAATCTCCTCTCCTTATTTGTCTACACTATATTGTTTGCATTTTTTATATAAGAACCTCTAACTGTTCTTTGAGCTTTTTATTTTCTTCTTCAGGCTCTTTAATTTTTTTGGATTTATATTTATCAATCATATCTTTATTGTACAATATCTATTCATTTAAAACCAAATGCCTTTGTAGCAAAAGAATCTTGATCCTGCTACAATTATATCCCAACTAGTTTAAACTGTTCTTTATTTATATATAATTTATTAGATTTAATTTTAATTTCATTATTACTAAAGATTTCTCTGTTAGACAATTTATTCATTTCTTTAATATATTCAAAGTTAAATATAATAAATAAATTGGCGTGTCCTAACATTTTTCAAATGGTAAAAAAATATATCCCTTTTGGAATAATATCTTTAAACACATATATAGACTTACAACACTTGTCCTATTTATTACCTTTAAGTTTCCTAATCAAATCTTTTTTGATATCTTTAATTGGTTTTATTAGTCTGTATTGGTTAATTTATCAGAAGTTTCAGAGTTGTGCTTTTGCATATATCTAATTCTATCTAATTCTATTAATTCTTCAGAGGTATTTGATTTTAAAGCTTTAGAAGATTTAGTTCATATAGTTAAAGAGTATATTGAAAGAAGCTTACCTAAAATCACATCTAATATTATTTATGGAATTAAGACAAATACTTTGGATAAAGTATTTGTAATTCCGATTAATCTTGACTTGAAGTCGAAGATTAAGTTTTTACCTGGTGTAAAGATGGAAGATGAAGACTATAGAAAATTAATTAATCAATTATTAGTCTGTGAATATTCATTGGATAAGATTGCAATTATAAAAGAAAAAGTAGAGTCATTTAATGATTTGGAAGATATACTTTTGGATGCAGAATTAAATGGTGAAGAGATGGCTTTAGTCTTTGATATGCTTGAAGATATTGAGATTGCCGCACTCATTAAGTGGAATCCATTTAAATCGGACATTCAAGCTGTAGATTTATCTGAGGCTGAATATGAGCTTCGATTAAATTTAGAAGAGTATATAAACCATCTTCCAATAGGTAGAAAAGAACAGATTTTTGAAATGGTGAATGTCATTATTGAGGAATAATCTTTTTATCTGGAATGAGAATACAGATGAATTTATAGAGAATTTGAAGTAATAAAGTTTAATTTGTGCAGAAAATAAGTATGCATCTTAAATAAAATATTGTTACTTTTAGGATAATTGAGGTTTTATTTACAACACCCAAATCAATAGATTAAATAAAGAGTAATTCGAAAGAATTGCTCTTTTTATGATTAGGAGGAGTATAATGGAAAGTGGTAAAAAGAGAGATATATATTATGCCATATAGGTACAAGGACACTATTGATTGCTGTATGGAGATTGATAATAATTATCTTGATAACTATGATATAATTGAAATATTAAAATAAAAATTGCTAGTATAATAAAGTATCAGTTACCCAATTAAGCAGATCGAATTAGCCATAGTGAGAAATATTATGATAATTAATGTACTAAAGATAATATAAAGAATTTTCAATAATAAGTAGGATAAAATGAATGTTAAGTAAAAGGGGGGTATATCCCATGTATAAAATTGCAATCGTTGATGATGATAAAACTATTCGTGAGGAGTTGAGTATACTCCTTCAAAACAATGGATATGAAGTCTGTTTGCCAACAAATTTCTCTCAAATTGTTCCCATTATTCAAAAAGAAAATCCACATTTAATTCTGCTTGACATAAATTTGCCCGAACAGGATGGATTTCAGCTCTGTCTTCAGATTCGCACTTTGACTAAAGTTCCCATTATTTTTGTCACTAGTAAAGATACTGTTATGGATGAATTACAAGGAATTACTTTAGGTGCAGATGATTTTATAACTAAACCCTTTAATATTTCTATCCTTTTGGCACGTATGGGGAGAGTCTTAACTCGTATTTATGGTGAAGGATTGGAACAAAAACTTATTCATAAAGGTGTACGACTTTATATAGAATCTAGCATTGCAGAATATAGTAATAATACAGTGGAGTTGACAAAAAATGAATTGAAGATTTTATATCTTTTGTTCAAGAATAAAGGAACCATTGTATCACGTAGAGAAATAATGGATGACCTTTGGGACAACTCTATCTTTATTGATGACAATACATTAAGTGTTAATATCACTCGTATTCGTAACAAATTAAAGGAATTGGGAGTCCATGATTTTATTCAAACCAAACATGGGCAGGGATATATGATATGAAATTTATTACTTACTTAAAAGATAAAGTTCTAATTATTATAGTCAATATCCTAATGATGGTGTTACTATCACTTTATCTTCTTGCCATAGGAAATAACGCTTCAGATATTTTTCTTATCATTTTTGTTTGGATTATTATGATGATTCTTTCCTTATTTTCACAATATTACAGACGCAGAAAATTTTTAGAACAGCTTCTTTACACTTGTGAAAGCTTAGAAGAAAGATACCTTATTATAGAACTAATAGATAAACCACAGACAGTTGAAGATATTATTTATCAAAGAGTTCTCCGACTTTCTAACAAGTCAATGATAGAAAAAATTACTAGAATTCAAAGTGAACGAAAAGAATATAAAGAGTTTGTAGAGCAATGGGTTCATGAGATTAAAACACCACTGGCAGCTATGAAGTTGATTTGTGATAATAATAAATCTAGCACTTCACAAAAATTTTTAGAGGAACTGGAACGAATGGAAGATTATGTGGAACAAGCACTTTTTTATGCAAGGAGTGAAACCGCAGAAAAGGATTATATAGTTCAGGAAATCTGTCTTGAAGAAGTAGTGGCAGATGCACTTAGAGGAAATAAGCGACTTCTTTTGAATCAACAAGTCTCAATCACTATAGACTGCCCACATTTGGTATTTACAGATGAGAAATGGATTTTGTTTATTTTGAATCAGCTTATTGTAAATGCAGTAAAATATCAGGCAACATCCCTTCAGTTTAATACTAAGAAAATTCGAAATGGAATCACTCTTTCTGTTACAGATGATGGAATTGGCATTAGCGAAGAAGATATTTCTCGTATTTTTGACAAGGGATTTACAGGAGAGAATGGAAGAAAGTTCAATAAATCTACTGGAATTGGCCTTTATTTGTGTAAACGACTCTGTGAACAATTAGGTCTTGAAATAAATGTTTCTTCAAAAAAAGGAGATTTTACAGAAGTAGAATTAATCTTTCCTATAGGTGACTTTATGGAAATGGAAGAAGAATAGTATTCCATTTCTTTCATTTTTGTAAGAATTTCGTAAGCCAATCTCATATCAAATTTCTTTTGATTTAGATATTATCTAAGATGAGGTGAAGAAAATGAAAGAGATATTAAAAATTGAACATGTAGAAAAATATTATGGAACAAAGGATACCATTACAAAAGCGCTGGATGACATCTCATTGTCCGTAGAAGAAGGCGAATTTCTTGGAATCATGGGAGCCAGTGGAAGTGGAAAAACTACTTTGCTAAACTGCATATCTACAATTGATACAGTTACAGCTGGACATATCATTCTAGAAGGAAAGGATATTACAGAAATATCTGAGAAGAATATCGCAAAATTTAGACGTGAAAATCTAGGATTTATTTTCCAAGATTTCAACCTCCTAGATACTTTAACTATTGAAGAAAATATTGCCCTTGCCCTTACTATTAATCGTACTCCTATTAACGAAATTGAAAGCAGAGTCATGAAGATGGCAGAACAATTAAATATTGTAGACATTTTGTCTAAGTATCCAATACAAGTATCAGGTGGACAAAAACAGAGATGTGCTTGTGCTAGAGCTATGATTAACAATCCAAAACTTATATTGGCAGATGAACCTACAGGAGCATTAGATTCTAAATCTTCTCAAATGCTTCTAGAGACTATGGTTGGAATGAATGAGCAGTTAAAGGTCACAATCCTTATGGTCACTCACGATTCTTTTTCAGCTAGCTATGCCAAACGGATTCTCTTTTTAAAGGATGGAAAAATCTTCAATGAAATTCGACGAGGTTCTAAGACAAGAAAAGAATTTTTTGGAGAAATATTAAATGTACTGGCAATTTTGGGAGGTGACCTTACTAATGTACGCTAGACTAGTATTTAGAAATATTAAGCGTTCTGCAAAGGACTATCTCATATATTTGGTGACTTTGACATTATGTGTAGGATTGTTCTATGCTTTTTTATCAATCTCCAGTTCTTATTATAAAATGAATATTCCCATAGAATTTAGTTTGGAACAGCTCAAGAATAATATGAAATCTCCAGTAATTTTTATTACTCTAGTACTTTTGTTCCTCATAAAATATGTAAATAGATATATGATACGAAGAAAACAAAAAGAATTTGCCATTCAAACCACTTTGGGAATGGAACAGAAAACCACAGCCTATTTATTTTTTCTAGAAACTTTGGCTATGGGAATTCTATCTATACTATTTGGAATTGTACTGGGAATTGTATTATCTCAATTTATGACATCTATTATTATGAACTATTTTGATACAGGATATAAACTGACTTTTGCTTTGTATCCAGATACGGTTTGTATTACTTTTGGATTCTTCCTACTGACTTTCTGTATTATTGGTTTTTTTAATATAAGAACTATTCGGAAAATCAAAATCATCGATATGCTTCATGCAGACAAACAATTGGAATCTGATTTTAGAAAAGATAAAATGATGCCTTTTCTCATCCTATTGGCCACTTTTATTTCGGCTTTTATGGTATCTAGAGCAGTTGATTTATTAAAGTATTATGATCACCGCTTAGGACTTTGGATAAGGATGACTTTCTATGGTAATATAATTGCACCCAGTATTTTTATCATTTGGTCTGTCTCATATGGTATTCTTCGACTATTTAAAAAAGGAAAAACACAATATCCGATTTTTATTATGGGATCTGTGATTTGGAGTTTGGTAATTATCTTTTTTTCAGCAGGTACTTTAGGCAACCATTTAAATTTTAGCAATGATGTAAAAAATAGCTATGTGTTATTGACCATTGTTTTTATATTGTTTTTTATCTTTGGGTTGTTTTATTGTATCTCAGATGGATTGTCTTTGTTTAAAGAAAAATCCTGTAAGATTAAATTCAAAGGTGAAAATCTATTCTTGTTGGGACAGATTGGAGCAAAACTAAGAACTAATTCTAAAACTATGGCTATACTTACTTGTACCTTGATGTTCTCACTTATTGCACTTATGGTTGGTCCTATGATGTCAGATTGGTCTCTGGGATATTTGGACAAGAGAGCTATATTTGATGTGCAAGTTTTTACTGTATACAACGATATTGAAACAATAGATAATCTACCAAAGACGGATTATGGGTTTGTAAATGAATTTTTAAAACAAAAAGGATATACTTTTAAAGACAGAGTAAAAGTGGAGACTTACTTTTTAGATAAAGATGACTTTCATAGACGATATAAAGTAGATTTTCCAGTTCTTGGAATTTCCCTATCGGACTATAACCATCTTCGCTCCATGGTTGGAGCAAGTCCCATCACTTTAGAACCAAAGACATTTGCCATACAATGGCAAGCTATTGCTACAGAAGATGAAATAAAAGAATTTATGATAACTCATCCTACCATACAAGTAGATGGAAATACTCTAACTCAGAGCAAATATCCTCCACTACATGAGAACTTAGGAGAGTCCCTCTATAATTCTTATACAGATGTAATTTATATATTGCCAGATGAGATCTGCGAAAATTTACTGACTGCCAATCTGAATTATTATGGAATCACAGAAGAATCGCTTCCATTTTCTATTGCAACGGAACTTGAAAATTATCTTCTTAGCACTATGGAACAACCTGATTCAATTACTATGAATCAAACAGAGATTCGAACAAAAACGTTACAGCGAAACGAGAGTATTTCTGGAGCCCTAATGATTCGCTTGATTCTTATCTACTTAGGAGTAGTCCTTCTCATTATGTGCTTTACAGTACTATCGCTACAACAACTGGATGATTCATCGGATTTTAAATATCGATTTCAAGTCATAGATAAATTAGGGGTATCTAAAAGAAGAATTGATAACATCATTTTAAAACAGATGGGCATTTGGTTTGGACTTCCTCTTTTAGTTGGATTATTATGTGGCGGGGTGATGATATATTACTTTATCCTCAGCACATCAGCAGAATTGTCTGCTTATGTAGGAATGAAGACTCTATTACAGAATATGGTCGTTACAGGATTTATCCTAATGATATTATTTGGATGTTATTTTGTCACCACATGGACATTGTTTCAAAGAAATATTGAGGGAAAATAATTATAATCTAAAAATAAAATGAGAGATAAAAAGAGTATCTATTTAATTTGATTCTATTATGTAATTATTATGTAATTTTTTTGTAAATACTCCCAGACTTCTTAGTTATATAATAAAGTTAATTCAATAAAAAAAGGAGAATAAAAAATGAGACAAAAAATAAGAAGAATTGCTTCAGTTACATTAGGTTTTACTATAGCTATTGCACCACTACCACAAGCATCACTGGGATATTTGAGTGGAATTACAGCTATGGCAGAACAGACTAAAGCAAGTGACAGATTACAAAATTCAATATCTGCAATTATTAATAAAAATGATAATAATTATGACTATATGAAAGATTCCAAGTATATTGAATTGGCAAATAAGTTAGGAACGAGCCTATTGACAAAACATAGTAAAGACGATAGTAGAAAAATAGGTAAACATTTTAATATAGGGAATTTAGATGGAGATAACATTCCTGAAATTATAGTGTATGAACAAAGAAATTTCAGCAACATGGATGATGAAGGTACATTAGTAATATATAAATATAAAGATGGTGAGTATAAGGAAATAGATAGAGTTTCTATGAATTATGACAATGGAGTTGAAAATATAATTATAGGAGAAGGAAAAACAGGAAAAAATGCGATTTTTATAAATTCCAATGTAGGGGCCCATTCAGGACAATTTTACCTTTTTACTCTTGAGAAAGATAAATTAGTTAATAGAATAAGTCCTAAAAAAGCAAATCTTTTATCAGTATATCCAAATGGGGAGATAAAAGATATTGATAAAGATGGAATACTTGAATTTTCCATACAAGGAATTGATCCTGAATCTGCCGATAGTAGTTCTGTCGGCTCAGAAAAGATTAATATATGGTATAAATGGGATGGAAAAGATGGAGTTAATTTTGTGAAATATGAGAAGGTGGGAGAATCTAAAGAAGGAAAAACAGATAAAAAAATAGTATCTAGTTATAATGAATTTATAAATAAAGGGAATTTATCAAAAGTATTTGATTATTTAAATAAAAATAAAGATAAACTTTCTATAAGAGATAATAGTGAAGGGGTTAGGACATATTTGTCAGCTTTAAATGAAGAGCTTAGTTCAATGAATACTACCTTCAATAAATATCAGGAAAAATATAAAATGTTTGAAAATCAAGGCATCATGAAAAAATATAAATTGAAAGCTACTGATTTAAATGATGTAAATATTATTAAAAATACTTCTACTTTTTCAAAGGAAAAAGATTTGAAAAAATTACTTCTAAATGCCAATAGTATGGGATTAAAAGTAGCTACAGCCGAGGGAAGTTACTATTTTGTTATAGATTACGAGAAGTTTTTAAATTTTAGTGACTCTGTAAGTAGTGAGATTAGTGATTATTTAAAGATATTTGCAGCAGAATCTAATAAGCCAGGACTTTCTGAAGAGTATGTTAAAATACCATTAGATGAAATGGCTTCAAGAATTGCAGTTATGGAAGAATTTAGATTAATGTATCCATATTCAAAATATTTACCTGAAGTAAATCAGATGCATGAATGGTACTTGAGAGGATATATTTTTTCAACCCATGATCTTGTAAGTCATAAGGTAAATCCTGAGACACTTAAAAGTTATGAGAAATCAATGACAGATTATGAGCATTTAGTTTTACATGATATTCTGAAGACTTATACAGAAGAGATAGCTAAAAATGGTAATAAAATTACAGAGGATTTGATGGATAGGATGAATCAAATAATAAATGAAGATGAGATAATAGAACTTAAATCAAATACAATAGATTTTTCAGGTATTAAATATAAATCTTCTGAAACCGAAAGAAATGAAAAATTAGAAAAAGCTATTATTGATTATTTAGAGTATGATAAAAATCAAGATGGAAAGGTTGCATATTCTTATAATTATATTGATCTTAATGGAGATGGCAAAAAAGAAATCTTCGTTTACTTATTAGGACAATCTGTATCAGGTTCAGGTGGGTCTACAGCTTTAATAATTGAGGAAGAAAGTTATGAAGTAATATCTAAATTCACATTAGCAAGAAATCCAATTATAATAAGTGAAGATAAAACAAATGGTTGGAATGATATTATAATGCAGGTATCAGGTGGAGGGACAGAATTTTCTTATGCCAGAATGAAATTTGATGGAAAAAAATATCTATCTAATCCTTCAATGGCGCCTAAAGTAGAGGAAAAAGTTGTAAAAGGTACAGCTATTATTTCCAATATTCTATCTATGGAAGATGGGATAGAAATTAAATAGATTTGATCTACTACCATTTATAATTGTCTAGTAGCTATAGTAAATATAGCTAATTTACTTCATCCATTTTTACCTTTTTCATCAGTTAAAGTTAAATAGCAGTTAATTAAGAAAATCTCTCTAAAAAAGAGCCGCTCAAAAGTGGTTTGTTTCATCACTTTTGAGCGGCTCTTTTAAAAATCCTGATGTACAATAATCACATTGAAATCTAAAGTTTTCAACGAAGGCTTTTTGGATTGGAATATTTTTTAGTCCCTTTCTGGTTTTAAGATAACTTTGATCCTTGCCAGAGAAGAGAATTTATTTTCGTAATTCTATATATTATTATCTAAAATCAAAATGCTTTGTTATCGTATCGTTTATTGCTTTTAATAGTATGGCATATATAGGGATTGAAACTATTTGCTTTGCAGCTGCTTTGTAAATATAATACCATACAGTGTTTTTACCAGTAATTAAGGATATAAATATAGGTACCATTACTACAGAAGTTATAGTTTGTCCAATAAAAATTCCAAGAAAGATTTTCCATAATTTATAGTTTGGATATTTATCTCCTAGTAATCTTGTTATAATTATTGGGATTGCCCCAGTTAAAGCAGAGGTTAAAACAAACAGTGGATTAAATCCTCCTGTAGCAGATGGTCTAATTAAAAAACCTACTACATCTGCTAATGCTCCAACTATAAATCCCATTAAAGGTCCAAGAACATATCCTGAAAATATTATTGGAAATCCTCCAAAGCTAATACTTCCGATTCTCATGGTGTTAATCGCTACAGATATTGCTATAAAAATAGCTGCATAAGCGATTTTCTTTGTTGTGAATATACTTTTTTTAACCATTAAAAAAACTCCTTTCTTTTATGACCTGCACATAAGAAAGAAGTCCTATGGCAGTGAACGCAATAACAAACCGCAAGCATGGCTTTTCGTCTTGAGACAACGTTCCATTCTCAAACACTTAACGCTTGTTATCTACTCTGTCATGTATTATTTTCATATTCTATAATAGCACATATTGGAATTAATTTCCACATGGATAGAGGTAACAAATCTAAAAGATGTAGAATTATTATCCTCAAAGTGGTATGATTATTTTATTTTAAACGGTGTGAAGATTATGATAAGGTTAGAAAATGAATAAATTATATTTACTTTAATTATAATATAGAATATAATACACATAATAATTGAAATACAAAGAAAAGGAAAGTAACTTTAAGAATACTTTTACAGAGAACTCCTAGTTGGTGAGAGGGAGCAAAGAATATTAAAGTGAAAATGGCCTTGGAGTTGTGCACCGAGATCGTAAGATTTAGGCTGCAACGGGTTCACCCGTTATAGTGATAAGGTATAATCATGTTATTTGTGATGTACTTGATGAGGCTTATATCGTGAGGTATAAGTAAATTAGGATGGTAACGCGAAGTTAGACTCTCGTTCCTAGGAATATTTCTTAGGTTCGGGAGTTTTTTGTATTTATTAAGAATAATAGGAGGGAAAATTATGAGCATTTTTATAGGAGGAGCATGGCCATATGCCAATGGATCATTGCATATAGGACATATAGCAGCATTATTACCAGGAGACGTTATAGCAAGGTATTTTAGAGCCAAAGGTGAAAAAGTATTGTATGTATCAGGAAGTGATTGCCATGGTACGCCAATATCCATCAGAGCTAAAAAAGAAAATATATCTCCCAAAGAAATTACTGATAGATACCATAATGAATTCAAATATTGTTTTGATAGGCTAGGGTTTTCTTATGATATATATTCTAGAACTGATGATGAATATCATAAGAAAGAGGTCCAAACTATTATCAGCATATTATATGATAATGATTTAATATATGAAAAAGAAGTAGAACAGCTATTTTGTGAAAAGTGTTCCCAATTTCTGGCTGATAGATTTGTTGAGGGTATTTGCCCAGTATGTAAAAGTATTGCTAGAGGTGATCAATGTGATGCTTGTTCCACTATTTTAGAGTCACTTGAACTTGAGGATAGAAAATGCAAACTTTGTGGAAATGAGCCAATAATTAAAAATGTAAAACAATTATTCTTTAGGCTATCAAACTTTGAAAGTGAAATAAGAGATAATCTAAATAAAAATAGGAAAGATTGGAGAATAAATGCAGTTAATAATACAGAGAGGTATTTAAATGAAGGATTACAAGACAGGGCAATATCAAGGGAACTTCCATGGGGTATAGATATACCGATTAAAGACCATGAGGATAAAAAAGTATATGTATGGGTAGATGCAATATTAGGTTATTTAACTATAAGTAAAAAATGGGGATTAGAAAATCATAGGAACTGGGAAGAATTTTGGGATAGTAAAACCATATCCTATTATGTTCATGGGAAAGATAATATTCCCTTCCATACAATAATTTTACCATCACTGTTAAGCGGTGCTGAGATAGATAAATTTCCAAACAATATAATTTCAAGTGAGTATGTTAATCTAGAAGGAAAGAAAATATCCACCAGCAATAATTGGGCAGTATGGATTTCAGATATTATTGAAAAATACAATATTGATTCATTGAGGTATTTCTTTATAGTAAATGGCCCTGAAAAAAGAGATACAGATTTTTCGTGGAGAGAATTTGTTAATAAGAATAATGGAGAATTATTAGGCATATATGGTAACCTAGTAAATAGAACCTTAGTATTTGTAGAAAAATACTTTAATAGTGAAATACCAAAGGGAGAGTTAGACTCTAAAATAAGATCAGATATTGATATTTTGTATAAAGAAATTGGAGTCCTTATAGAAAGTGGAAGCCTAAAAACATCAGTGGAGAAAATATTTGATTTTATTAGAAGTATAAATAAATATTTTGATGAGACAGCTCCTTGGATTACAATCAATACAGATAAAACCCAATGTATCAATACTATTTATAATTGTTTAGTAGCCATAGCAAATATAGCTAACTTACTCCATCCATTTTTACCCTTTTCATCAATTAAGGTTAAACACTGGTTAAATTGTGATTCAGATATCTGGGAATATGTAAATATAGAAGTGGGAAATAAAGTAGAACAATTTGATATTTTATTTGAAAGACTAGATAAAAAGATAATAGAGGAAGAGTTAAATAAATTAGGCCAGAGTGATTAAATCAGTTAATGGATTTTTGATGAATTATCTTAAAAAATATTTTTTAAAATTGAATTGTTAGTTAACAATTGACTGTAAATACAGTTTTTGTTATTATGAAAATATTGGTTAATATTACGAAAGGAGGCGATTTTATGATAATCAAAATTATAGAAAAAAATTATGAGGTGATTGTTTTATAAATTATACTCTTTTCAATTGACCATGTGAACTGAGTATAGCTTTTTAAGACCTATCACCTAAAAAGGAGATAGTAGTATGTTAAAACTAATAGATGTTGACTCAGAAAATTTTTGGGAAATTATAAAGCTTAAGGTAACAAAAGAACAAGAGGAATTTGTGGCATCTAATACTTTTTCAATCGCTCAGTCTAAAGTACAGCCAGAATGTATCCCGCTTGCCATATATATGGATGAAACTCCCATAGGATTTCTTATGTATTGTATGGACAGTATTGATAATGAGTACTGGATCTATAGAGTTATGATAGATACCAAATATCAATCAAAGGGATATGGACGACAGGCAATGGAATTACTTATAAATAGAATTAAAGAAGATAAGGAACATCGTGTTATTTATATCAGTTTTGAACCTGAAAACCAATGGGCAAAATCAATGTATGAAAGCATGGGATTTACACCAGATGGTAGAATTGTTGAAGGTGAGATTGTTTATAAGTTAGAATATTAGCTTAATATAATTAGGCTTACTTTAAAGGGTAAGCCTAATTGTGCTTAAAGGTATATCTATAAATATAAGCATTAGAGAATTGAGAATATGACATTGGATTATTTCAATATAAATGTAGAAAAAATACTAGATGAACATAACATCTAGTATTTTTAAATATCCTTAACTAAAATAGATTTTACAGCATCTTCTATTTCTTCATATCCTGTACACCTACATAGATTTGATTGTAGCCAATCTTGAATTTCTGCATCTTCTGCACTAGGGCGAATTTTAGATAGGGAATGACATACCATTAAAAATCCTGATGTACAATAACCACATTGAAATCCAAAGTTTTCAACGAAAGCTTTTTGAATTGGAGCATTTTTTAGTCCTTCTACTGTTAATACCTTTTTCCCAATGGCTTCCACAGTAAGCATAAGGCAAGATTTTATAGGCCAATCATCTACTAAAACTGTACAGGCACCGCAATCCCCATTTTCGCATCCTGGCTTTGCACCTGTTAAGCCAAGTTCATTTCTCAAGGTATATAATAACGTATGGGAAGGTTTTACCATCACATCTCTATTTTCTCCATTAATATTTAAAGTTATTACAGTAGGATTTAGTATTTGAAGCATTTAACTTACCTCCTGGAATTTATCAAAGACTCTAGATAAAATATCATGTAGTATAAATTTTCTATATTCTGAAGAACCACCAACATCATTTAATATTTCATCTGGAATGTTTTCAATTATCTTTTTTATTCTTTCGTCTTTAGATAACGAGGAGTTATTTAATATTTTCTCAATACCTAAAGACCTAAAAGGATATTGACATAAACCACTAAAGGCTATTAAAATCTTATCATCGTTTTTGACTGCTGCCATTGTAATTAAAGGATAATCTATTTTTTCATGCTTCGTTCTTTTTACATGGCGATATGGAAGATTAAGAAATTTTTCATCTACTATTACCTGAACCAATATTTCATCTTCTCCAATACATATCTTCTTATCATATATATCAGATATTGAGACTGTTCTTTTACCGTTGTTACCTTGAAGTACAATATCACTATTGGATAAAAGAAGGGCTAAAGTAGATTCTCTATATATAATTGTACCAATTAAGTTGCCTCCTAATGTAATTTTATCTTGTATGGTATGGTCTGCGATTCTTCTAACTATATATCCTAAGAGAGGAAAATAGTTTGCTTCGGAAATTTGGGTCAGAGTTATAGCTGAACCCATTATAAGCTTATTATTTTTTATTTCATGTATATTACATTCCGGAATTCCTTTTATATCTATCACTGCTTCAGTATATCTATTATTCATTCTTGCCATGGATATAAATTCTGTTCCACCGCCATAATATATAGGCTTTTTGCCACTTGAATTAAGCTCATTATATAGTTTTATAGCATCTTCAACTGTATCAGGTTTATAATATTCAAAATCAAAGGCTATCATATTTACCTCCAGTTTTAGTTTTCCATATTACTTCATTAGAAATTGGCAGTGTATCAAAGTCAGCTCCTACTGCTAAAGATATGGCATTGGCAAAGGCAGCAGGAATCCCAATAGTCCCATGTTCAGCTATTCCTCTGGCACCATAAGGAGCATCTATCTGTGGAGTTTCTATAAAGTCTACTATATATTCAGGATTTTCTCCAAATCGTATTAGTTTATATGTTCTTAAAGATGAATTTTGAAGTATAGCTTCTTTATCATATATAAGGTCCTCTCTAGTGGCTAGGCCTAATCCCATACTCATACCTCCCATTACTACTCCTCGTGCAGCCTTAGGATTAATAACTCTACCGGCATCTATTACTGTAAAAGCTTTTAAAAGCCTATAGGAATAATTTGCTGGATTATATTCTATTTCCACGGCTTGGGCGGCTACAGTCCAGGAGTTGGAAGGCTTTCCCTTACCAGTTTCTTTATCTAATGGTGTCAGACGACTTACGATATAACTTCCCTTAGCAATTATTTGCCCATATATAGATTTACCACTGGAATATTGGTATCCATTGACCAGGTCTTTAAAACTTATAAAAATATCAGGCCTATGGATTACATATACTTTTTGATTAGCAATTTCTAAATCATCTTGGGAACATTTAAGGGCAATGCCACCTATTTCCTTCAATTGGTTGATTAAATCCTGTGCTGCATTTAAAGCTGCATTCCCCACCATAAAGGTTGTCATGCTGGCTACGGTTTTCCAATGTTTTGGAGTAACTTGAGTATTTACATCCATAAAAACATGGATATTTTCAACATCCATTTTCATTCTTTCTGCTAATATTTGTGCTATTGTAGTTTTCATTCCAGGGCCGATTTCAGAGGCACCAAAGTTTAGATTTATACTTCCATCATCGTTTAATGTAAGTACAACTCCGGAACTGGCATTAGTAGGAGAGTTGGAAGTTTTCCAAAGAGAGGCTATTCCCTTGGCTATAATAGTTCCTTTTTCACTTTTTATTATTTGACCTTCATCCCATTTCATAAGCTGTTTCAATTTAAGAAGACAAGAGGTTAAATTTCCAGTATTACTAAATGTGATTATATCCTGTGTCGGAGAAGTATTGCCCTCAATGATTGCATTTTTAATTCTTATATCAAAGGGATCCATATTTAATTTCAGTGCTAATTTATCTAATAGCCTTTCTATACCAAATGTACATACTCCATGGCCAAATCCTCTAAAAGAAGTAACATATCCATGATTTGTATATACACTAATGGAATCGCAATGAAGATTTTCTATATTATAGGGGCCACTGCAATCGATGGCAATGGATTTAGCCATACGAGGACCTGTATCTGCATATGCACCACAATCAGTATAATAAGTACATTCTAAGGCTTTTATTATACCCTCCTTTGTTGCACCTATTTTTAATTTACCCTCGGCGGCTACTTTAGATGGTGAGATGGTTATATCATCTTCTCTTGTATTTGTTATTTTAACCATTCTGCCACCTACAGCAGAGGAGGCAAGGTATGCAAGATGTTCTAGCTGAATAGTTGCCTTTCCACCAAAAGCTCCACCTACTAAAGGAGTATGGACGATTATGTTGCCTTCAGGAATTTTATAGGCTCTATTTAATTCTTCTTTGGCTGCGAAAGGTGATTGAGATGATGTATATATATTTACGATTCCACTTGGCGTAATTTCAGCTATTGCATTTCTAGTTTCCATTGCTAAATGATCTGATTTTGGAAGATACAAGGTAGATTCAACTATTACATCACTTTGGCTCCAGCCAAGTTCCATATTTCCTTTTCTAATTTTTACATGGTCTGCCATATTTGTATGTGCCACAGGATATACAGTATAATCTGGACAATAATAATTACCTAAGTTTTCATGGACAAGGGTAGCATTAGGTTTCAAAGCTTCAGTAATTGATGCAACTACTGGTAATGGATCATATTCTACTTCGATGAGATTAAGGGCTTTCATTGCTTCTTCTTCACTATTTGCTATAACTACTGCCACTGGTTCTCCGAAGTATCTGACTTTATCTCTAGCAATAGGGGGTCTATCCTTAATAATACTTCCTGTCAGCACAGGATAATAATCTCCAGTTATTATGTTTTGAACACCTTTAGATTTCAATGCTTTGTCTATATTAATAGATTTAATTAATCCATGGGCAATAGTGCTTGTAAGAAGTTTTGCATGTAAGGTATTAGGTGGTATATTATCTGAGTTGTATTTGGCACTACCAGTAACCTTATCCCAGGATTCTTTTCTAATGGTGGTAATACCAATACTAGATGGACTTTCCATAAAACACCTCCAAAATTTTATAAAATTCGTATGATATTAAAATATTATTTCCATGTGTTGATGTATATATTCAAAACATAGGTTTTAGTTTTAGTTAAAAGATAAATTAAGTAAATAGTTATTAGTATAAAAGACTAAGTATTAAACATAATAAATATAGAGTATAAAAAGGAGGCATTTAGCATGGAAACAAATGAGACTTTTCAAGAAATAAGAGACAGATTTATAGCAGCAGATCTAGATACAAAAATTGAAATATATACAACTGTTCAAGGGTTATCAGTAGAACAGTATAAGGAGCTTTTAAGAGTTTTTCCAATTAAATATTTAGATAAACTGGAAAAAGCCATGGGTTAAAGTTATAGGATTGAGGAAATTTTCTCAATCCTTATATTTTTTAGAGAATATATGGTAATATGTAGTAAAATATATTTGGAGGGAAAGAGATTGAAAAAAATAACTCTTATTACTTTAGTGTTTTTTTTATCATTATCATGTGTTTTAATAGCAGTAGAGAAAAATGCATTTAATTCAAGATTTTATCTCAATGCATATGAGGATTATAATATTATGGAGAAAACAGGAAAAGATTTTCAAGAATTACATGATATTACAGATGACCTATTAGATTACTTAAAGGGAAAAAGGGGGGAAGAAGTTTTAGAGCCTAATTTTAATGAACGAGAGATTTTACATATGAAAGATGTGGAAGTTCTCTTTAGAAATGGATTTATATTAAAATATATATCTATCATAATATCTTTGATTATAATAATATATTTTTCAATTACTGGAGAAAAGGAAATGCTAGGAAGATATATTTATAAAGGTTTATTCATTAATTGGATTATTCTTGGCTTACTAGGGATTATGATATTTTTTGATTTCAATAAATACTTCACATATTTTCATTATATATTTTTCACTAATGATCTTTGGTTATTGGATCCTGAAACGGATTTGCTTATTCAAATGTTACCAGAAGAATTCTTTAGTTCAATGGCTATAAATATTGGGTTATCTTTTTTAGGCTTTGTGGCAATAATACAAGGGATAGGATATGCTGCAACTAAGAAAGGGAGAGGAAAAGATGAAAAAAATTCTAAAATATTTAAACGACAAACATAGAAAAAATGAAAGACAAAAAGTTTTAGATAATTTCTATACAAAACAGATGAAAAATGGTAAAACTATGAGGGCTGATATCTTAGATAAAATATCTTTGGGTATTATTATATTAATTGGGGTAGTTATAGTAATAAGTAAACTAATTAAGAATTTCTTTATATCTATTTTTTTAGGATTAATATTTGGAGTATTTATGGCTATATATCTAAGAAAATTAATTATGGAGTCAAGAAATAAAAAAATAAAAGCAATTCAAGAGGAATATAGAGTAAAGCTTGAAGAAGAAAAAGTAATATCATCTGATGAAGATATAGAAGATTATATTATAGACAGATACTATGAGAAGAAAGAAGAAGCAAAAAAAAGCTTTAATTTTCTTAGTAAAGATAAGATATTTAAACTATATTCCTTAGCTATTATATTTTATATAACTGGTTACTTATCAGTTTATCCTATGTATTACAAGTCTATGGCAATAGTATCTTTTATTTTGGCAACATTTATTGGCTCATATAATATAACAGAATATATTAAAAAAAGTGATAATAAGGATTTACTTAATTAGGATAATAAGTTATAATAAATTAGTTAGTTAGACAGAGTAGGTAAAGAGCGTCAAGTGTTAGGGGATGGGAAGTTGCCCCTAAACGAAAGACAAAATCTGCGATTCTTTACCGCGTCCGCTGAAACATTAAAGAGACTCCTTGACTTTAGTGTGGCAGTTGCCTGTCACTAGCAAAAGAAAGGAGGATACAAATGAATATAAGTAGAAAAGTTAAAACGAGAACTCTTACTCAAGCGGCATTTTTAGTAGCACTTTCAATTGCTTTAACAAGATTTGGATCTATCATGGTACTTCCCACATTAAGAATAGGGTTTGGTGATACTCCAATAATGTTAAGTGGAATATTGTTTGGTCCAATAGTTGGAGGAATATCTGGTGTAGCAGCAGATTTGCTAGGGATTATGATTAACCCCCAAGGACCGCCACATTTAGGATTTACATTGAGTTCAGCACTATGGGGTGTTATCTCTGGTCTTTATATAATGTATTTTAAGAAAAAAGATATAAAGACAAATATATTTTCTGCAGACAAAGTTGCTATTATAGTAGTCACTTGTTATTTAGTAATATCTGTAGGATTAAACACCTATTGGTTATCTCAATTGTATAATAAAGGTGTTATTGTAATGTTACCTGGAAGAGTGCTAACAGCATTGATTAATATACCAATTCAAGTTATTATAATCACGTATTTAGGACGATATCTTAGAAATATAGCATCAAGATAATAGACTAAGAAAAAAAGACTTCTACCTTATGGTGGAAGTCTTTTCCATAAGGAGGTAGAAATGATAAGGTTTATAACTGCTGGAGAATCTCATGGTGAATCTTTAACAGGAATAATAGAAGGTATTCCTGCTAATTTATATATAGATCTGGATTTTATGAATAAAGAGTTAAAAAGAAGGCAAAGGGGATTTGGAAGATCCTTAAGAATGAAAATGGAAAGTGATCGTGTAAATATATTATCAGGTGTATCTAATGGATTTACGACAGGAAATCCAATATCAATATCTATTAAAAACAAGGGTAGAAATATCGAATTGGTAGAGGTTATAAAGCCAAGACCAGGTCATGGTGATTTGGTAGGTGCATTAAAATATAATCAAAAAGGTGGTAGAAACATTTTAGAAAGGGCATCTGCAAGAGAAACTGCCATGCGTGTAGCTTTAGGAAGTATTTGTAAGCTTTTATTAAGAGAATTTAATATAGAGATATATAGTCATGTTATAAATGTTGGAGGGATAAATTCAGATAAAACGTATTACACAGGAATTGAAATAGAAAATCTTTTAAAAGCAGATAAGTCAAATATACGAGTAATTGATGAAAAATCAGAAGAAAAGATGATAGGTAAAATTCAAGAAGCCATGGAGGAGGGAGATACTCTAGGAGGAATTATAGAAGTCATAGTTAAAAATCCACCAGTAGGGCTAGGAAGTCATTCTAGTTGGGATATGAAATTAGATGGAAAACTAGCTGCCGCCATAATTAGTATACAGGGGATTAAGGCAGTTGAATTTGGGCTTGGAGGTAAAGCTCCTATTACTAAAGGCTCAGAATTTCATGATGAGATTGTTTATGATAGTAAGTTTGGGAGAAAAACCAATAACGCAGGAGGAATAGAAGCAGGAATATCAAATGGAGAAGATATAGTAATATGTGGAACTATGAAGCCAATACCTACTTTAAAAAAACCTCTAGACACTATAAATATAATAAGTAAAGAAAAGGCAATAGCTCAATTTGAAAGATCGGATGTATGTGCAGTGCCATCTGCAAGTATAGTTATGGAAAATGTGGTTGCTTATATAATAGCTGATGAGTTCTTGAAAAAATTTGGAGGAGATTTCCTAGAAGAAACAAAGGCAAATTATAATAATTATCTTAAGTATTTAGAAAGTAGGTAAAAAATGGGTTATGAGATAATAGATAATATATGGATGGAATTAAAAGATTATATAATTAAAAATAACTTTCTTCTGATAACAGATGAGAATATCTATAATATATATAAGGAAAATATAGAAAAACTAACAAATAATAAGAGCGATATTTATATACTAGAACCAGGAGAAAATAGTAAGAGATTAGAAGAATTAAGCAATATCTATAAAGCGTTAATCAATAAAAATTTAGATAGAGATGGAATAATTTTAAGTCTAGGTGGAGGAGTTGTAGGAGATATATCAGGATTTGCTGCTTCTACATATAAAAGGGGAATAGACTATATTCAAATTCCTACAACTTTACTATCCCAAATAGATAGTAGTATAGGGGGAAAGACAGGAGTAGACTTTTTAGGATATAAAAATATTATAGGTTCATTTTACTTTCCTTCTAGGACTTTAATAGATCCATCATTTATCAATACTTTGAATGAAAGGGAAATTACTTGTGGTCTAGGAGAAATCATAAAATATGGGCTCATAGAAGACTATGGATTTTTTAGATATATTGGAGAAAATATTAAGAATATATATAGTAGGGACAATAATGTATTATCTTATATAATTGAGAAGTCTGTAAAGATTAAGTCCTCCATAGTAGAAAAAGATAAACTAGATTTAGGTCTAAGACAAAAACTAAACTTTGGACATACTGTAGGTCATAGTATAGAGTCTCTATTCCGTTATGAAAGATATAATCATGGCGAAGCAGTAATCCTTGGTATAATATATGAAACAAAAATTGCATATGAGAAGAAGCTTATTTCTAGAGAATATTATAACGAGATTATAAGCATATTAAGACCTTTAGTAGAACCAGTGAGTTTTAGTGAAAATGAAGTGAATATGCTCTTAAAATATATGAAAAACGATAAAAAGAATAAAAATAATAAAATAGGATTTGTTTTACCCACGGATAAAGGAAAGGTAGATATATTCTATGATATAGATGAGGAGATTATAAAAAAGGTATTTAAAAGCAACTAGTACCACCTAAAATAATATGAGTATCTTCCCTAAGTGAATAGGTCTAGTGAAAATGTAAAATTGTTATTTTATATTGATTGGGGCTGTTTCATAACTGATTTATCAGTTATGAAACAGCCCCTTTTATACAAAGTTAGTAGTCCTGCATATTAAATGAAAAAGATTCTAATAGATATATCATATTTATTATTATATGATATATCTATTAGATGTTAATAGTCTCAATTTATGATATATTTAGAAAAGGAGGAATTAATATGGGTATAATAGATGATTTAAAACTACTTAAAGAAATAATTTGGTATAACCCAAGTTATACCAGATTTGATGATGTTAAATATAATCTGCCAATAACTCTAGAAGATGTACTAGATGCTGAAGCTAGACTTAAAAGGTTTGCACCATATTTAGAAAAGATATTTCCAGAAGTTGAAAATGGTATAATAGAATCTCCTATTAGTAGAATAAATAATATGAAGAATAGAATGGAGAAGGATTTTGATACTAAAATATATGGAAAAATCTTATTAAAGAGAGATGATTTACTTCCTATTGCTGGTTCCATAAAGGCTAGGGGTGGTATATATGAAGTCTTAAAACATGCAGAAGAGCTTGCATTAAAAGAAAATCTCATTAGTTTAGATGATGATTATAGAAAGTTTGATAATAAAGAAATTAGAGAATTCTTTTCCCAATATACTATTCAAGTAGGGAGTACTGGAAATTTGGGACTTAGTATTGGAACAATAAGTGCAAAAGTGGGATTTAATGTGATAGTCCATATGTCTTCAGATGCGAAGCAGTGGAAGAAGGATATGCTGAGAGAAAAAGGAGTAAAGGTTGTAGAATATTCATCAGATTATTCTAAAGCTGTAGAAGAAGGAAGAAGATTATCTTATAATGATCCAAAGAGCTATTTTATTGATGATGAAAATTCTAGAGATTTGTTTTTGGGATATGCAGTAGGAGGTATTAGAGTTAAAAGGCAGCTAGAAGATATGGGAATAATAGTAGACAAAGAACATCCGTTGTTTATTTACTTACCATGTGGAGTAGGAGGAGGACCTGGCGGTGTAGCATATGGGCTTAAACTAATGTATGGAAATAATGTACATTGTTTCTTTGCTGAGCCAACCCGGTCTCCAGCAATGTTGTTAGGACTTGCAACTGGAAAACATGATGAAATTTCTGTAGAAGATATTGGTTTAGATAATAAAACTGAGGCAGACGGATTAGCTGTGGGGAGGGCATCTGCATTTGTGGGTAAGATTATGGAAAAAATACTTACTGGTGCTTATACAATTGAAGATCAAAAGCTATATGTATTTTTAAAAGAATTATATTATGAGGAGAATATATTTTTAGAACCTTCTGCTCTTGCAGGGTTTTTAGGCCCTATTTTAACATCGGAAAAATATAAAAATGAAAATATAGTTCATATGTGCTGGGCAACTGGTGGAAGCTTAGTGCCTAAAGAGTCTAGGGGAAAATTTTTAACTATGAAATAGAGGTGGATTATGGAGATTATAGGAAAAAAGAAACTAAAGGGTGAAATAAAAGTTCCAGGAGACAAATCAATTTCCCATAGAGCAGTGATTTTTGGCTCAATTAGTAAGGGTGAAACTACTGTGGAAAACGCTTTACTATCAGAAGATATTATAAGTACAATAAAGTGTTTTAGAGAAATGGGTGTAAAGATATTAATAAATGAAGAAGAAGATAAACTTAGGATAATAGGTAATGGATTATATGGACTTAAGAAACCAAGTAGACCTTTAGATTGTGGAAATTCAGGCACTACTATGAGACTGCTTTCTGGATTGTTAGCAGGTCAAGACTTTGAATCCACACTTATAGGTGATGAGTCTTTAAGTAAAAGGCCAATGGATAGGATAATTAATCCTTTAAGGAAGATGAATGGAAATATTGCTGGAGCAGATGATAAATATCCACCTATCAATATCTATCCTTCAAAGGGATTACAAGGTATAGATTATACTTTACCTATGGCTAGTGCTCAAGTTAAGTCAGCCATATTATTAGCTTCTCTTTATGCTAATGGAGAAACTAAAGTTGAAGAAAAAAAGATTACAAGGGATCATACTGAAAGAATGATGGAGTATTTTAGTGAAGATGATTTTATAGGAAAGAATATTTATGTACCGGGAGATATTTCATCTGCTGCATTTTGGATGGTCGGAGCTAGTATAATGAAAGGGTCTTCCATAGTTTTAAAAGATGTTGGGGTTAATCCTACAAGAACGGGAATCATAGATGTTTTGAAATCCATGGGTGGAAATATAGAGGTAAAAAACATAAGAAATATAAACAAGGAACCTGTAGGAGATATATATATTTCTTATTCACCACTTAGGGGAATAGAACTAGACCCATCTATTATGGGCAGGTTAGTTGATGAGATTCCTGTAATAGCTGTAGGTGCTATGTTTGCACAAGGTACTACTATAATTAGAGGTGCAGGGGAATTAAAGTATAAGGAAACCGATAGAATTCAGGCTATAGTTACTGAACTTAAAAAACTAGGAGGAAATATAGAAGCTTTAGAAGATGGACTAATTATAAAAGGTACGGATGCTTTACATCCAGGGGTGTTGGAGTCATATGATGACCATAGGATTGCCATGGCTTTATCCATAGGAGCATTAAATATAGAAGGCAAGTCAAAAGTCACCAATACGAAATGTATAAATATTTCCTATCCTAAATTTTATGAATCTCTTTGGGAAATAGTGGAATAATTTTTGATTTTTTATCTACAAAGACTTATAATAGGTATAGTACATAAAAGATTAGGGGGAATGCAAATGAAAACTCAATTGCCAATAGCACTTTCAAACCGTCATATCCATGTGAGCCAAAAGGATTTAGATATTTTATTTGGTGAAGGATATGAATTAACAAGAATGAAGGATTTATCTCAGCCAGGACAATATGCCTGTGAAGAAAAAGTAGATATAGTAGGACCAAAGGGTACATTAAAGGGAGTAAGAATACTAGGGCCTGTTAGACCACAGACTCAATTTGAATTATCTGTATCAGATGCCTTTGCCCTAGGCGTAAAACCAATGATTAAAAACTCTGGAGATATTACTGGAACACCAGGGGCAAAGATTGTTGGACCAAAGGGTGAAGTTGAAATAGAAGAAGGAATAATAGTAGCTGCAAGACATATCCATATGCATACTCAAGATGGAAAAGATTTTGGGGTAGCTGACAAGGAGATAGTAAGCATAAAAGTAGGTGGAGAAAGAGGACTAGTATTTAATAATGTATTAGTCAGAGTGGCAGATAGCTTTGCTCTTGAAATGCACGTAGATATAGAAGAAGGAAATGCAGCAGGAGTTAAGAATGGAGACTTAGTTGAATTAATTAAATAGTGGAGGTATTCAATGAGAAATATACTAGGAATGATAGACCATACAATTTTAAAACCAGAAGCGACTATAGATATGATTACAACTTTATGTGAAGAAGCTATGGAATATAATTTTGCTGCGGTTTGTGTTAATCCTTATTATGTAAAGGTTTGTAAGGAAATATTAAAAGATTCTAAGGTTAAGGTAGCTACAGTAATCGGTTTCCCTTTGGGAGCCAATACAAAGGAAGTTAAGGTATTTGAAACTATTGATGCAATAAAAAATGGTGCCGATGAAATTGATATGGTAATTAATGTTGGGGCATTAAAACACAAAGAGTATGAAATAGTCAAAGAAGATATAAAATCAGTAGTAGATGCTGCAAAGGGAAAGGCTATAGTTAAAGTAATTATAGAAACTTGTTTGCTTACAGAGGAAGAAAAAGTTAAAGCTTGTGAACTTTCTATGGAAGTAGGAGCTGATTTTGTAAAAACTTCAACAGGATTTTCAACTGGTGGAGCAACTATAGAAGATGTAAAACTTATGAAATCTATAGTAGGAGATAAATTAGAAGTTAAAGCTTCTGGTGGAGTTAGAGATTTAGAATCTGCAAAACAAATGGTTGAAGCTGGAGCTACAAGACTAGGCACTAGTTCAGGTGTAAAAATAGCAAAACAAATATAAATATAAATTAAAAAAATTCTTTTTCTTGTTATAAAATTTGGAAATTATGCCAAACTATAATAAGAGGAGGGATAGAGTGAAAAGATACTTATTATTTGTTTTAACTCTAGTATTAATATTGCAAGCAGGATGTAGGACTAAAGTTGATAAGGAAATAGTGGAAGTTGAAGAGCCGGAACGAACATCCATAGAGGTAGCGGTTGAAGATAAGATAATAATTGATAGATCAGAGGATCTATCAGATTATGTAGTTGAACTATTTGGTGTAGATGATGCGGCTACAATTATTTTCAACGACATAGCATTGGTTTCAGTTATTATGGCTCAAGATAGTGAGTTTACAGAAGATACTAAACAGATAATTAACAATTTAGTATTGGAAAAGGATGAGGAAATATCACAGGTATTTATATCTGATGATGAAAAGACATTCTTTCAAATTGTAGAAATCATAGGGGACTTAATGAATGGTTCGTCTTATGATAAATACGTTAGTCAAATTAGTAAACTTGTTGAGAAAAACAAATAAGAAATAAAAAATAAAAACCCATTCTAAAGAGTGGGTTTTTGTATTTTTTTATCTATTTCATAATATTAATATAAGTAACAAATTAAAATTTGGGTATAGTAAAAATAATATAAATAAGAGGGAGGAATAGAATTGCCTTTAAAATCAGAAAGAATACAAATTGACAATGGAATCTATTTAAATCTAATCTATACAGATAAATTCAAATCAAATTTACTTAGCTACTACTTCCTAAGACCGCTATCAAAGGATGAGGTTACTAAAAACGCACTACTTCCTTTAGTACTTAAAAGAGGGACTGAAGAATATGATACAAATTTAAAAATACAGAAAAAATTAGAAGAAACTTACGGTGCTAATCTTAGTATATCTGTAAATAAAAGGGGAGAAAGACAGGTATTAAGATTCACTGTTGAAGCTATAAATGGAAATTATGTAGGAGATAAGAAAAATATATATGAAGTAATCAATCTTTTACAGTCTATTATTCATAATCCAACTTTAGAAAAGGGATATTTTAGAAAAGATTATGTGGAACAGGAAAAGGAAAACCTAAAGAATAGAATTGAAGGTAGGATAAATGATAAAAGATCATATGCACTAGATAGGTGTATAGAGGAAATGTGTAAAAATGAAAAATTTAGTATATATCCCTTGGGAAAAGTAGAAGATTTACAGAGTATTGACGAAGATATATTGTATAATCACTATAGCGATGTAATCAGTACTAGTCCCATAGAAATATTTTATATAGGAGAATATGATGATGAATTAATAGAATATATTAAAAATATAGGTAAGACAGAGAGAAAAGATGTTTTAACTATACCAAGGGAACAAATCATATCTGGAGTTCAAACTAAAAATATGATAAGCGAAGATTTAGATGTAACTCAAGGTAAGCTAGTTCTTGGATTCAGGACAGGAATTCCTTATGAGGATAGATTATATAATGGACTTATAGTAGCCAGCGATATATTAGGCAGTGGACCGAATTCCAAGCTTTTTAGAAATGTAAGAGAAAAGGAAAGCTTAGCATATTATATTACATCTACTATTTACAAGTATAAATCTATAATGTTAATAGATGGTGGAATAGAGTTTCAAAACTTTGAGAAAACACTAGATATTGTAAATGAACAATTAGATGAGATGAAGAAAGGAAATTTCACAGAGGAAGATATAGAAATATCAAAAAAATCCATAAAGTCTTCTACAGAATCCATTAGAGATAGTGCTTTTCTTATATCAGAATACTTTTTTAGCCAAATCTTATCCAATGATAATAGGTCTTTAGAAGAAATATTAAAAGATATAGATACCGTAACTAAAGAAGAAATAATAGATGCCATATCTCAAGTGGCTCTAGATACTATATATTTTATGAAAAATTCGAAGGTAGAATAAACTAATTATATCTTAAGGAAATAAAGGTAGGAGGTAAAAAATTGGATATTAAAATATACGAAAATGAGAAAATAAAAGAAAAACTTTTCTTTAAAGAACTAGATTCAGGATTAAAGGTTTATTTTATGCCAAAAGAAGGCTATACAAAACAATATGCAATATTTTCTACTAATTATGGAAGTATAGATAATATATTTACACCTATAAGAGAGGATGAAACCATAGAAGTTCCCGAGGGTATAGCCCACTTTTTAGAGCATAAACTATTTGAGGAGCCTGAGGAAAACATATTTGACAAGTTTTCTAAATTAGGTGCAAATGTTAATGCTTATACTAATTTTACTCAAACAGCCTATTTATTTTCATCTACTGAGAACTTTTATGAAAATTTAGAACTGTTAGTACAATTTGTCCAGCATCCATATTTTACTGATGAAAATGTGGAGAAAGAGAAGGGAATTATTGCCCAAGAAATAAATATGTATAAGGATAATCCAAATTGGAGAGTATTCTTTAACTGCTTGAGAGCTATGTATACTGAACATCCAGTTAGAATAGATATAGCAGGTACTGTAGAGAGTATCCAAGATATAAATAAAGAATTGCTTTATAAATGTTATGATACTTTTTATAATCCCAATAATATGGTTTTATTTATTGCGGGAGACCTTTCTTTTGATGAAATACTAAAGATAGTAGAAAAAACAGAAAGAAAAGATTACACAAAAATAGAAGAAGTAAATAGAGTATTTAAAGAAGAACCAAAGGGAGTAAAGGAAAGTTTTATAGAGGAAAACATGATGACCTCAACTCCACTATTCTATATAGGCTTTAAAGATGAAGATGTAAATCTACCTGGAGAAGAGAGAGTAAAGAAGGATCTAGTAACTAATTTTATTCTAGATATGATATTTGGTTCCAGCTCTGTATTTTATAATGAACTTTATGAAGAGGGTATTATAGATAGTAGTTTTGGAGCATATTTTACAGGTAAAAAGTCATATGGACATTCATTAGTAGGGGGAGAATCTAAAAAGCCTAAGGAAGTTTATAATAGAGTAATGGATTTATTTGAAAAAGACCCACAGTCTATTTTGATAGAAGATGATTTTAATCGTATTAAAAGAAAAAATATCGGTGGATTTTTAATGGCTTTTAATTCAGTAGAGTCTATTGCCAATAATTTTATGGATCTTTATTTTGAAGAAGTTCTTTTAATAGATTACTTGGAAATCTTAGAATCCATAGAGTATAAAGATCTTATTGAAAGATTTAACAAACATTTCGTAAAAGAAAATGTAGTTTTATCCATAGTTAATCCATTATCATAATAGAAAAATTTTACCATTTATGATATACTAAACAAATGATATATTATGAGAGGTGGTTTTACTATGGATCCAGTTGCATTTAGCGTATTTGGTCTTGAAGTAAGATGGTATGGAATTTTAATCGCCATGGGAGTACTTATAGGTACTATAATTGCACTAAGGGAATCAAAGAGGTTGGGAATTGGTGAAGAGCCTTTAATAGACCTATTGATTTGGGCAATTCCTCTAAGTTTAGTAGGTGCAAGAGCTTATTATGTAATCTTTAGTTGGGATATGTATAAAGGTGATTTAATGGAAATATTAAGGATTAGAAATGGTGGATTAGCTATTCATGGAGCTATAATTATGGCTATTATTGTAACAGTTGTATTTACTAGAATTAGGAAAATAGATTTTTGGGCTATTGCAGATGCCTGTGGACCAAGTCTTATATTAGCACAATCCATAGGAAGATGGGGTAACTTTATAAACCAGGAGGCTTATGGAGGACCTACAAACTTACCTTGGGGAATAATGGTAAATGGAGTAAAAGTCCATCCTACTTTTCTCTATGAGTCACTTTGGAATTTCCTAGTGTTTTTATTTCTTCTTTGGTACGGAAGGAATAAACAAAAGGTTAGGGGAGAAGTATTCCTTTTATATCTAGCGTTATATTCTTTTATTAGATTTTTGGTTGAAGGACTTAGAACGGATAGTCTAATGTTGGGAAGTATTAGAGTAGCTCAACTTGTAAGTGTAATAGGAGTTATAATTCCAATGTATATATTCTATAGAAGAAGAAAAAAGAATGTAGTAATATAAAAAGTAAATATATTAATAAAAATTTAAAAACTTGTTAAGGAAAAGATTTTTTAGAGAAAATAAAGATAGAAAAATTTCTATTTTTATGGTTTAGGCTGTTGGTAAAAAATACCAACAGCCTTTTTATGTCATTAAATTCATATATATCTCTTAGAAAAGTCGAAAAATACGAAATTATGACAAAAGTACTAATATATTTTTTTGAAAAAAAGGTGGAAGGTTCACTCGATTTAGTATAGAATAGTATATATAGTGGTGAGAAGTGGTAGGAAGTGGTAGATAGTATATAATAAGTGAGTGGTCTATATGTTTATTGGTGAATATCAACATACCTTAGATACTAAAGGAAGAATAATCATACCTTCTAAGTTTAGAGAAGATTTAGGAGATGAGTTCGTTATGACCAAAGGTCTTGATAACTGTCTTTTTATCTATCCTAAAAAGGAATGGACCATTTTAGAGGAAAAGCTTAAAACATTACCACTAACCAATCGTGATGCAAGGGCATTTATTAGATTCTTCTTTTCAGGTGCTAGTGAAGGGACTTTGGACAAGCAAGGAAGAGTATTAATACCATCAAATCTTAGAGAACATTCTAAGTTAGATAAGGAAGCTGTAGTTATAGGAGTATCTACTAGGATGGAGATTTGGAGTAAAGAAGAATGGGATGCCTACAATAATGATGATAATTTAAGCTATGAGAGTATTGCTGAAACCATGGCTGAACTTGGGATATAACTGGGGGAGATAAAATGAAATTTGAACATATATCAGTTTTATTAAATGAAGTACTAGAAGGATTAAATATAAAAGAAGATGGTATTTATGTAGACGGCACATTAGGTGGTGCAGGTCATTCATCTCATATAGTTAGAAAATTGGCTACAGGAAAGCTAATAGGTATAGACCAAGACCTAAATGCTTTAAAAAAGGCAGAGAAGGTCTTAGAAGATTACAAGGACAAGGTAGTATTAGTTCATAATAATTATGAAAATATAGAAGATGTATTAGACCAGCTAGGTATTGAAAAGGTAGATGGTATTCTCTTAGATATTGGGGTTTCCTCCCATCAATTAGATGAGGAATCAAGAGGATTTTCTCATAACAAAGATGCGGATTTAGATATGCGAATGGATGAGACAAAATCCTTTTCTGCTTGGGACGTGGTAAATAAATATTCAGAAGAGGAATTAGAAAAAATAATATGGAATTATGGTGAGGAAAGATGGGCAAAGAGGATAGCAAAATTTATAGTGGAGGAAAGAAAATCTCATCCAATAGATACTACATTTCAGTTAGTAACTGTTATAAAAAAGGCTATACCAAAGGAAGTTCGTAAAGATGGTCACCATCCTGCTAAAAAAACTTTTCAAGCAATTAGAATAGAAGTAAATAGAGAGTTAGATGTACTAAAAGACTCTATTCCAAAGATGGTAGAAAGATTAAATCCTCATGGAAGGTTGGCGATTATTACATTTCACTCCTTAGAGGATAGAATTGTTAAAGAAGGATTTAAAGAATTGTATAAGGACTGTATTTGTCCACCACATTTACCTCAGTGTATATGTGATAAACAAAGAGAAATCGAAATCATAACTAGAAAACCAATAGGACCTAGTAAAGAGGAAATAAACTTAAATCCTAGATCAAGATCGGCAAAGCTTAGGATAGCAGAGAAACTTAGTGTTCTAAATAGAAAAGGGGGAGAATAAATTGTTAGTAGCGAGGGAACTGAAGTATTATCCTACAGAGGAATTAGAAGTACAAAAGAAACCGAGAAAAAGCCAAAAAAAAGTTAAGCTAAAAAAGAAAAGAAATAATGGCCTTGCAAAACTAATGATTTTAAGTATGCCATTATTCTTCTTAGGAATAGCACTACTAATACTATTTAGATATGCAAATATAACTGCTGTAAGGCAAGAGATAACAAAATTAGAAAGACAAAGAGCTGAACTTGAAGTAGTCAAACAAGACTTAATAGGAGAGTTAGAAGGAATAAAGTCTTCAACAAAGATTTCAGAGGATGCCATAACAAAGTTAGGAATGAACTATCCAGAAGAAGGTCAGGTAGTGTATATTGCAATAAATGAAAATGAGATGGATAGTCTAGAGAAGGTTAATAAGGAGAGTCCTTTGAAAAAACTAGTAAGTATATTTAGAAACTTATTTTAGGAGGTAATACTTTGGCAAGACCCAGTTATTCATCGAAGAAAAGGTTATTATTCGTTTTAGGTTTAGTAATGTTTATATCCACTTTTTTAATAGGGAGACTAGGATATTTACAGATTGTAAAGGGTGAAGAACTGAAAAAAGGTGCATTAGAACAATGGACTAAAGGAATAACGATAAAATCTAAAAGAGGAATTATTTATGATAGAAAAGGTAAGAAATTAGCAGTAAGTGTTAGTGCATCTACTGTATGGGCCAGTCCAGCAGATATAAAAGATCCTGATAAGACGGCTAAAGAAGTAGCGAGAATTTTAAATTTAGATGAAGAACAAGTATATTCTAAGATTACAAAGAAAATTGGAACTGAAAAGTTAAAGCAATGGATTACTAGAGAGGAAGCTCAAGAACTTAGAAAGTTAAAATTATCGGGAATTGAAATAGTTGATGATAATAGAAGATATTATCCTTATGGTAATTTTGCATCTTATGTTTTAGGTTTTACAAATATTGACAATAATGGATTAGAGGGGATTGAACAGACCTATGACAAATATCTAACTGGTACCCCTGGAAAATGGGTTAAAACCACAGATGCTGCCAGCAGACAATTGCCCTTTGATGGAGAAAAAATATATGAAGCTTCCGATGGATTATCAGTTGTATTGACTATAGATGAAATTATTCAACATTTTGCAGAAAAAGCAGCAGAAGAAGCAGCTCGAGCAACTCAAGCTAAAAATGTTTCAGTTATAGTTATGGAACCTCAAACAGGAGATATACTAGCATTAACTACTAAACCAGATTATGATCCAAATGAACCAAGAGTTCCATTAAATGAAGAAACTAAGAGACAGTGGGATAATTTGTCACAAGAAGAGCTTCAAAAACGTTGGTATGATATGTGGAGAAACTTTGCAATTAGTGACGCCTATGAGCCGGGTTCTACGTTTAAGATAATTACCGCGGCAGCTGCATTGGAAGAAAACGTAATTAAACCTGAAACCCATTTTTATTGTAATGGATTTGTAAGGGATATAAAGGGTGCAGTACTTAAGTGTTCTAGATGGTATAATCCCCATGGAAGTTTAAATTTTATAGAGGGAATGAACACATCTTGTAACGTAGTGTTTGTAGATGTAGGTAGAAAAGTTGGTAAAGAAAGATTCTTGAAATACATAAAGGCTTTTGGCTTTGGAGAAAAAACTGAAATAGAGCTAAATGGCGAACAGGCAGGAATCGTACCATCTAATGCAGAAAATGTAAAAGAAATAAACTTAGCTACTATGTCCTATGGTCATGGTATTGCTGTTACTCCTTTACAATTAATCAATGCAGTATCTGCTGTGGCAAATGGTGGAAATCTAATGACGCCGCGACTTGTAAAGGAATTGATAGATGATGATGGTAAAGTGGTGGAAAGCTTCCCACCAGAAGTGAAAAGAAAGGTTATATCAGAATCTACTTCTAAGACAATGTTAGAGTTACTAGAAAATGTAGTTAGAGATGGTACAGGAACTAGTGCTTATATACCTGGATTTAGAGTAGGCGGAAAAACTGGAACGGCTCAAAAAATTATAGATGGTAAATATGCACCAGGTAAATATATTGGGTCCTTTGTTGCAGTAGCCCCTGCTGACGATCCAAAGGTTGCCATTTTAGTTATAGTTGATGAACCTGTTGGTCAATACTATGGTGGAACTGTAGCAGCTCCAGTGGCTAAATCTGTCCTTGAAGAAACATTAAGTTATCTTGAAGTGGCTCCTAAGTTTACTAAAGATGAAAAGGAAATGGTTTCTGAAACGGTAACAGTGCCAGATATAATAGGTAAGAACATAGGGGAAGCAGGAAAAATACTAACAGATTTAGAATTAAAATATACAACTGAATACTCAGATTTAACTTCAGAATCTATTATTATAGATCAATTCCCTTTGCCTAAGATACAAGTACAAAAAGGGTCCATAATAGATTTATACTTAAATGTAGAATCAGGAGAAAAAATTATAATGCCAGACTTAACTAGTAAGACTAAAGCCGAGGTAATAAAGATTCTTGATGACTTAAATTTAAACTATGAGTTAAAAGGAGAAGGTAAGGTTAGAAGCCAGACTCCAGCTCCTGGATTACAAATTCCTATTGATGAAAAAATAGAGGTTGAATTTGGTGACACATAAGAGTAATATAAGTAGAGGCAACTTATCTTAAGTTGCCTTTTAGTTAATGTTATACAAGGAAAGAAAGTAGGTGTAATATGAAATTAAGAGATATAGCAAAAGATTATAAAATAGATTTAATAAAGGGAAGTCTAGATATAGATATAAAAAACATTAAAAATGATTCAAGATATGTAGAAAAAGGAGATTTATTTATTGCAGAGAAGGGTTTCACTGTAGATGGACATGATTATATAAAAAATGCAATAGATAACGGTGCAGTTGCCATAGTAGTAGAAAAAGAAATATCTATTGAAGAAGATGTCACAATAATTAAAGTAGAAGATACAATAGATGCCTTAGGAAAATTTTCAGGGATATTTTTTAATAAACCATGGAAGGATTTAGAGGTTATAGGTATAACTGGAACAAATGGTAAGACCTCTATTACTTATTTTATTAAATCCATCTTAGAGGAGAATAGTAATAAAGTTGGAGTAATAGGAACCATGGGTGCAGTTATAGGTAAAGAAAGTATAAAACTAGAAAATACTACTCCAAACTCCCTGGTTATTCACGAATTACTTAAAAATATGGTGGATAAAGAAATGGAGTTTTCCATAATGGAAGTTTCATCCCATTCCTTAGAGTTAAAAAGAGTAGATAATATAGATTTTCAAATAGGCTTATTTACTAACCTTACTAAAGACCATTTAGACTACCATGAAACTATGGAAAACTATTTTAATAGTAAGCTAAAACTTTTCTATAAGACTAATAAATTCAATATAATAAATATAGATGATATATGTGGAAAAGAAATCGTCAAATCTGTAGGCGAAAGAATTCCATTAATTACTTATGGTATAAAGAATAAGGCAGATTTATTTGCAACTAATGTAGAGTTTACACTGTCAAAGGTGAAGTTTACCCTAAATACTCCAAAGGGAAATACTGATGTATTAATTAATATTCCTGGAGAATTTAGTGTATATAATGCCTTAGCTGCTGCATCAGTTGCTTATGCATATGATATTCCACTAGATATAATTAAAAAAGGTTTGGAGAAAGTTCAGGGAATAAAGGGACGATTTGAAGTAGTACCTACAAATACAGATTATACAGTTATTATTGATTTTGCTCATACAGCAGATGGGCTGGAAAAGGTACTTACTGTAATTGATGAATTTGCAGAAGGAAGAAAAATAGTAGTATTTGGTGCTGGTGGAAATAGAGATAGAACTAAAAGGCCAGAAATGGGAGAAACCGTAGGTAGTCATGCAGATTTATTTATAGTTACGTCAGATAATCCAAGGTATGAGGATCCAGAAATGATAATTGAAGATATTTTAGTTGGGACAAAGAAATCAAATGGAAATTATATAAAAATAGTTGATAGGATAGAAGCTATAAAATATGCCTTAGATAATGCTAAACCTAAAGATATAATTCTTTTGGCAGGAAAAGGTCATGAAACTTATACTATCATTAAAGGAGAAACCTATCCTTGTGATGAAAGACAAATAGTACTTGAGTATTTAAACTCAAAGAATATTTAAACTAGATTAGATACTTGAGAGGAGAAAAACTTAATGATTGAATATATAGATATTTTTAGAACGATTTCTATTTCATTTTTGATTACACTTATACTGGGACCAATAATGATTCCTATGCTTAAAAAACTTAAGATAGGTCAGAGTGTTAGAGATGATGGACCACAGACACATCTTAAAAAATCAGGAACTCCGACTATGGGTGGAATTATTATATTTATGGCTTTAGTTCTTACTGTACTTACATCAGGAATGGTAAATAAGGATATGTATATACTTTTAATATCTACCTTTGGATTTGGATTAATAGGATTTCTTGATGATTATATCAAGGTAGTTAAAAGAAGATCCTTGGGACTTCGTCCACATGAGAAACTAATAGGGCAGATAATATTAGCAATAATGCTAGCGGTTTATCAATCATCTACATCCATGTTAGGAACTAAGCTTATAATACCATTTTTAAATAATCAATACTTAGATTTAGGATTTCTTTACATTCCATTTATTGCATTTGTAGTAGTTGGAACTGTAAATAGCGTAAACTTAACAGATGGATTAGATGGATTAGCATCTGGAGTTACATTAATAGTTTTATCGTTTTTTGCACTTGTGGCATTAAACTGGAGACAGGATAGCGTTACTATATTTTCAACAGCTTTAGCAGGAGCTTGTTTAGGTTTTCTAATACACAATGCTCATCCAGCAAAGGTTTTCATGGGAGACACAGGTTCTATGGCTTTAGGTGGAGCAGTATCAGCCATAGCAATACTATTAAATATTCCATTAATAATACCAATAGTAGGTGGAATATATTTTATAGAAGCATTGTCTGTAATTATACAAGTGACATCCTATAAATTAACAGGCAAAAGAGTTTTTCTAATGAGTCCATTACATCATCATTTCGAACAAAAAGGTTGGAAGGAAACTAAAGTAGTAGCAGTGTTTTGGACAGTTACAGTTGTTCTTTGTTTAATTGGAATTTTTAGTTTAATTTAAGGAAAGTGAGTTGGTTTGATGTATTTACAAGATAAAAAAGTCTTAGTATTAGGCCTTGGAATTTCTGGATTATCTACAGTGAAATCCCTGAATAAATTAGGGGCTAAAATAGTAGTATCTGATTCTAAAAAGGAAGAAGAATTAAAAGATTTTTTCCATAAAACTAAAGATATAACAGTTGAAAAACATTTAAACACAAGTGATGTACCATTAGAAAACATTGATTTAATAATAAAAAGTCCCGGAATTGAACCTAATTCTCCACTTATAGTAGAGGCAAATAGAAGAAATATTGAAGTAATCACAGATATAGAACTGGCATATAGAATCTCTCCTACAGACAATATAATATCTATAACAGGTACAAATGGGAAAACAACGACTACAACCTTAGTTGGAGAAATTTTTAAAAATGCTAATTATACTACATATGTGGCAGGAAATATAGGTGTCGGTATATTGTGGGATATGGTAAATGCTAAAGAAGAAGATGTATTTGTAATAGAGTCAAGTAGTTTTCAGTTGGAAAATACAGTATCTTTTAAACCAAAGATAAGCCTTATAACTAATATTACACCAGATCATCTGAATTGGCATGGAGGCTTAACAAATTATATTAGTGCAAAGAAAAAGACATTTAAAAATCAAGATAAGACAGATTATACTATACTTAATTACGATAATAAAACTCTTAGAGAAATAAAAGACGAAGTAAATTCAAATATTATTTGGTTTAGTGTCAATGAGAGGCTAGATAATGGAGTATTTATAGATGATGGAAACATAGTTATAAAGAACAGTGCAACTACTATAAAGGTGTTGCCATATGAAGATTTACAGATACTAGGAAAGCATAATTTAGAAAATGCTCTAGGGGCTGTTGCAGTTGCCTTTGCCTTTGGATTAGATATAGATATAGTAGCTAAAACCCTAAGAGAGTTTCCGGGAGTAGAACATAGAATGGAATATGTGACTGCCATAGATGGAATGAAATTTTACAACGATTCTAAGGGGACTAATCCTGACTCAACTATAAAAGCCATAGAGGCTTTAAATTCTCCAATAATTTTAATTGCTGGAGGATATGATAAAGGGTCAGATTTCAATGAGTTGATTCTTTCGTTTAATGGAAAGGTGAAAGAGTTAATACTTATGGGAAAAACTAGAGAAAAAATAAAAGAAGCTGCAATGAAAAAAGGTATTAAAAATGTTCATCTAGTAGAAAATATGAAGGAAGCCGTTGAATTGGCTCATAAACTTGGAGAAGAGAATAGCAATATATTGTTATCCCCCGCTTGTGCTTCTTGGGGAATGTATAATAATTTTGAAGAAAGAGGTAAAGATTTTAAAGATGCCGTTTATGGTCTAAAGGAGGATTAGAATGGCAAAGAAAAAATCTGTAGAGAAAAAGAAGGCCGTTGATTTTAGCTTGTTAATGTCTGCATTAGTCTTAGTGTTTATAGGTATAGTCATGGTGTTTAGCTCATCCTGGCCTGAGGCCATGCAAGACTTTGGCAATGGTTATTACTTTTTAAGGAAACAAGTAATAGCTGCAGCCATAGGCTTATGTGGAATGTTGGTTTGTATGAATATTGATTATAGAGTTTGGAAGAAATATTCTACTTTAATTTATATAGTAGCTTTAACATTGGGAGCTTTAATATTTACTCCATTAGGGGTATCATTAAAGGGTGCTAGAAGATGGATTAACTTAGGATTTACTACATTTATGCCATCTGATGCCATAAAAATAGGTTCAATTATCTTCTTTGCTAATTTTCTTTCAAATAAAAAAAAGGACATAGCAACATTGCGTCAAGGAACTATACCAGCATTAATCATTATAGGTATATCCTGTGGTGCCATATATGTACAGAAAGACCTAGGCACTACACTTACGTTGGCTGGTACTTTAATGAGTATGTTTTTTATAGCAGGAATGAATCTGTATCACTTAATTTTCATGGGTGCAGGAGCAGTAGGATTGGCATCATTAGCTTTAATGGGTCCTCATAATGCCTATAGACGTAATAGGATAACTGCCTTTAGAGACCCCTTTGCATATAAACTAGATATTGGTTGGCAGGCAGTACAATCGCTATATGCTTTAGGTTCTGGAGGGTTATTTGGATTAGGTCTTGGAAAAAGCAGACAGAAGTTTTTCTACATTCCAGAGTCATATAATGATTTTATTTTCTCTATTATAGGAGAAGAATTAGGATTTTTAGGAACTCTTACTGTAATACTATTATTTTTATTATTGGTTTGGAGAGGGGTTCGTATAGCTCTTAGTATAAATGATACTTTTGGTTGCTATTTGGCAACTGGTATTACTGCACTTATAACTATACAAACCATAATTCATATAGCAGTAGTTACATCATCCATACCAACTACAGGTATAACATTACCTTTGATTTCATATGGAGGTACTTCTCTAATGGTTTATATGTCTGCCGTAGGTATACTTCTAAACATCTCAAGACATGCAAATTTAGATAGGAGTTGAAAAATATGAAGTATTTAATTACAGGAGGAGGTACAGGAGGACATATCTATCCTGCATTGGCAATAGCAAATGAAATAAGAAGTAAAGATAAAATAGCTGATATTCTTTATGTAGGTACTGAGAAGGGACTAGAAAGTGAATTGGTGCCCAAAGAAGGCTTTCAATTTAAAACCATAAGAGTTAAGGGAATGCCAAGAAGAATAAATAAGGAATCTTTCATAGCTTTAAAGGAACTTTTACATGGTATAAACGATGCAAAAAAGATTATAAAGGATTTTAAGCCAGATGTGGTAATAGGTACAGGTGGATATGTATGTGGGCCAGTAGTATATATGGCAAAGAAAAAAAAGCTTCCTGCTATAATACATGAGCAAAATGCTTTTCCGGGGATTACAAATAAAATACTTTCTAGATATGTAGATAAGGTTTTAGTAACCTTTGACGAGGCGAAGAAATACTTTAAATATCCAGATAGAGTAGTAAATGTAGGTAATCCAATTCGTGAAGAAATCGTAAAGATTAATAGTGAAGAATCATATAAAACTTTAGATATAGAGAAGAATGTCCCACTTATTTTATCATTTGGTGGTAGTGGTGGGCAAAAAAAACTAAATGATGCCATGTATTATTTCATAAAGGAATCTATAGAAAGAAAAGATGTTCAAGTAATTCATGTAACAGGCAAAAGATTTTATGAAGAATTTATAAATAGGTTAAATAGAGATAATATAAAATTACCTAAAAATATTAAAGTCTATTCATATTTTTATGAGATACCTGAAGCTCTTAATATAGCCTCCCTTGTAATTACCAGCTCAGGAGCTATTACACTGGCTGAAATATCTGCTGTAGGTGTACCAAGTATTCTTATACCAAAGGCTTATACGGCAGAAAATCATCAAGAATACAATGCCAGAGCCTTTAGTGACAAGGGAGCTTCAGTGTTGATGTTGGAGAAGGATTTAAACCATAAGGACTTTAGTAATACTATAAATAAACTAATTAAAGATGAAGAAAGATTAACTAAGATGGCAAGGGCTAGTAAGTCTCTTGGAAAAGTCGATGCGGCAAAAAGAATAGTTAATATAATAAACGAAATAGCTAAAAAATAAAACTGTAACCACCTATAACCCAATGCATAATATGGTGATATACACTTATTATCAACTATGTGGAGGTGGTTAGGTGGAAAAGTATATTATAAATGGTGGTAATAGATTAACTGGAGAACTTTCAATTTCAGGAGCTAAGAATGCAGTATTGCCAATATTAGCCGCTACAGTTATAAGTGGAAATAAAAGTATAATATCAAACATCCCTAATCTTAGAGATGTTCAAATAATGAAGGATATATTATTAACTTTAGGGTGTACTGTAGAGCATGAGGGAAATACCATAACAGTTGATTCTAGACCACTAGATAAAATAATAGTACCAGAAGAGTTAGTCGGTGAAATGAGATCTTCTATTATACTAATGGGTGCAATGCTTTCTAGAACTGGGGAAGTTATTATTTCTTATCCAGGCGGTTGTGAAATAGGTCCAAGACCTATAGATTTACATCTTAAGGCCATAAGAGATATGGGGGCAGAAATTGAAGAGTCCCATGGACATCTACATTGTAAGGCAACGAAGCTGAAAGGAGCAGAGATACAATTAGATTATCCATCTGTAGGGGCAACAGAAAATATAATTTTGGCAGGAGTAAGAGCTGAGGGAACAACAATAATTAGAAATGCAGCAAGGGAGCCAGAAATAATTGATTTGCAAAGTTACTTAAATAAAGCTGGAGCAAAGGTTTCTGGAGCAGGAACATCTGTTATAACAATAGAAGGAGTAGAAGAGTTTAAAGATGTAAATCACAATATAATATCTGACAGAATTGTAGCTGGGACTATTATGACTGCTGCAGCAATAACTGGTGGAGATATAATAATCAATAATATTGTTGTAGATCATGTATTAAGTATTATAGCAAAATTAAGAGAAGCAGGAGTAGTTATATATACAAATGGTAATTCAATGAAGGTAATGGGACCGAGGAAAATCAATTCTATAGAAATGTTACAAACTTTACCTTACCCAGGATTCCCAACTGATATGCAGGCACAAATGATGGCACTTTTATCTGTGGCAAATGGAACTAGTGTAATCTCCGAGACTGTATTTGAAAATAGATTTAAACATGCAGAGGAATTGGCAAGAATGGGAGCTAATATTAAAACCTTTGGAAAAGTAGCAGTTATTAAAGGAGTAAAAGAGTTAACAGGAGCTAGGACTACAGCAAAAGATTTAAGGGGTGGAGCCGCTTTAGTTTTGGCAGGATTAGTTGCTAAGGGGACTACTGAAGTTCATGATATCTATCATATTGAAAGAGGATATGAAAACTTACATTTAATTTTACAAAAATTAGGTGGAGATATTATAAAGATTAATTAGCAGCCCTGGCTGCTAATTATATAGAAGGACAAGCTAGAGGTGAGGAAGATGCAAAAACTTTCACGGGTAGAGAAAAAGATGCGGCGAAGAAGATTCTTTTTTCGATTCTTATTGTTAATTATATTGATTGTTTCCATGAGTGTATTGGCTCTTAATTCAGATTTTTTTGCTATAAATAATATAAAGGTAACAGGAAATAGTAAACTAACGAAGGATAACATAATTAGTGCATCATCTATAAAATTAGGTGAGAATATATTTAAAATAAGTACAAAACTTGGAAATGAAAACTTAGAGAAACTTTCTTATGTAAAAGATGTAAAAATAAAAAGAAAGTTTCCAAGAGAAATTATTATAAATATTACAGAACGTAAGGAAATAATTCAAATAAAAGAAATCTCTTCTTTTATATTAGTAGATATTGAAGGATATATATTGGATATAGTAGATACAGAAAATGATAAATTACCACAATTAAGGGGTTTAAATACAGAATATGAAAAAATTGGGGACAATATATTTTCTTTAGAAAAAGATAATATGGGTATCGAATTGATTAAGGAGGGACAGGCTGCCAAACTTCTTTCTAAATTCAAGGAAATTAACATGGAAAATATTGGTGATGTGAATATAAAACTATTTAATGGGATTACTGTTGCCTTTGGAGCCTTAGATAATGTAAAATATAAGTTAGGTCTATTAGACACGATTTTAAAAGATATTGAAAAAAATCAGAGACCTTGTACAATGATTGTAATGAATAAAGGAGAAAATCCATTTATTGTTGTTGATGATTAGGGGGGGTAAAATGAAAAGAGTTAAAGAATATATTGGATTAACTGTAGTATCAATTTTTTTGGGGGTTATTTTATCCATCCAGTTTAAGACCATAAATAAAACTGTTGGAGAAGGAGTTATGCCTGCACAAAGAGCCCAGCAATTAGCTATAGAGCTTAAAAAAGCTCAGAATGAAAGAGAAGCACAGGGAAAAATAATTGAAGAACTGGAGACTAAGATAAAGCAATATGAAAAAGGCGAAATAGACAAAAATGTATATGCAGAAAATCTATATAATGATACAATGAAATATAGAATGTTAGCTGGATATTTAGATGTAGAAGGGCCTGGAATAGTTATGGAAATCAATGATCCCCCTGTAGACCTAGAATTTGGCGATGGATATAGTATTTCAGATGAATTAGATTTAGTTCTTCAAGTAATATCTGTTTTAAACGCAGCTGATGCTGAAGCAATATCTATTAATGACCAAAGGTATACGGCTTTTACTGAAATAGAAAAGGCAGGAAATCATATTGAAATTAATGGTGTATCAACGAGTACACCAATAGTGATTAAAGCAATTGGAAAGCCTGAGACATTGGAATCAGCTTTAAACCTTAAGGGTGGAATAGTAACACGACTTAGAGACTATGACTATCTTGTTCATGTACGTCAAGAGCCTAGTATAAATATATCTAAGTATAGAAAGATAAAGGAATTTATTTACTCTAGTCCAATGGAACAACCGGCTAATTAATAGGGGTGATTAATATGAAAAAAGACAATCCTAAAATCGTCCTTATGTTTTTTAGTATTATAATAGGTATTTTTATAGCCACACAGATAAAGATGAAATTAGAAATATATGCACCAGTTACAGTAAAATCATTGCAAATGACAAAGGCTGAAATTGTATCTATCAATAATGAAATATCAGAATTAAATAAGGTAATAAAACAAAAAGAAGAAGAGTTAAAATTACTGGAAAATATTGCCCAAGGTGACGATAATATTATAGATATTTTAATAGAAGATATTAAGCATAATAAATTTCACTCTGGGAGAACAGATTTAACAGGCCCAGGAATTACTATTACTATGTATGATAACCCTGAGGAAAGAGTAGTAGGATTTGATATTAATGATGATGTAATCCATGATGTAGATATATTGCACATTTTAAATGATTTAAAAATAGCAGGTGCAGAGGCCATAAGCATAAATGGAGAAAGAGTTCTATCAACATCAGAAATAAAATGTGGTGGCCCGACTATTAGGGTAAATGGCAGAAGTTCTGCAACTCCTTTCGTTATTAAGGCTATAGGAGATCCTAAACTATTATATGCATCAGTTAGTGCGCCTAATACTTATGGGGATATATTAAAAAACTTATATAATATAGGCTTTGAAGTTGAATCGGAGGATTATATAAAAATTCCTGCATTTAGGGGAACTATGAATTTTAAATATGCAAAACCAGTAGGAAAGGGTGATTAAATTGTTTTTTGCACTAATTGGAATTTTAATAGGAGCTGTAATAGGGTTTATTCTGCCTTATACTTACAATACAGCCTATTCACTTTATATATCTGTAGCAATATTGGCTTGCTTAGATTCAGTATTTGGTGGTATAAGAGCTAATCTAGAAAAAAACTTTAATATAAATATATTTATTTCAGGTTTTTTTGGAAATGCAGTTTTAGCAGCATTTCTAGCTTATTTAGGTGATAGATTAGGAGTACCATTATATTATGCAGCTATATTTACTTTTGGAGGACGACTTTTTGAAAACTTTGCAAAAATTAGAAGAAATCTTCTATTCAAAAGAAAAGAATCTAATTAATGTTTAAATAATCATACAAGATATAGGATTATCTACTATAAGAGAAGGGGGAAAAAAGATGTTTGATTTTGATGTTGATGTTGATCAATTTGCTAAAATAAAGGTTATAGGTGTGGGTGGTGGTGGAAATAATGCCGTAAATAGAATGGTTGAGCATGGTGTTAGGGGTATTGATTTTATCGCATTAAATACAGATAGACAAGCACTGTATTCTTCAAAGGCAGAAGTAAAGCTTCAATTAGGAGAAAAACTAACGAGAGGTTTAGGTGCTGGTGCAAATCCAGATATTGGAGCAAAGGCTGCAGAAGAAAATAGAAATGAAATAATGGAATCCATAAAAGGAGCCGATATGATTTTTATTACGGCTGGAATGGGTGGAGGAACTGGTACTGGTGCTGCCCCTGTAGTAGCAGAAATAGCTAAGGAATTAGGTATACTTACAGTTGGTGTAGTTACTAAACCATTTACCTTTGAAGGACCTAGAAGGTTAAAACATGCTGAGCAAGGAATTGAAGAGTTAAAGTCTAAAGTAGATACTTTAGTTACTATTCCAAATGATAGATTGCTTCAAGTTTCAGACAAGAAAACTACTATGGTAGAAGCTTTTATGATGGCAGATGAAGTACTTAAACAAGGAATCCAAGGTATATCAGATTTAATAGCTGTACCAAATCTTATAAATCTGGATTTCGCAGATGTTAAAACAATAATGTATGCTAAAGGCATAGCACATATGGGAATTGGTAGAGCTGCTGGAGATAATAGAGCAACCGAAGCAGCAAAGCAAGCAATTAAGTCTCCATTATTAGAGACATCCATAGAAGGAGCAAAGTCTGTACTATTGAATATAACTGGTGGAGATGATTTAGGTATATTTGAAGTCAATGAAGCAGCAGATTTAATTAGGGCAGCTGTAGATAAAGATGCCAATATAATATTTGGTGCAGGTATAGATGAAAGCTTAAAAGAGGAATTAAAAATAACTGTAATTGCAACAGGATTCGACCAAGCTACAGTAGAGAAAAAACAAGCGCAAGAGGAAGTAAACAATACTGGTGAGGCTGCAGAAGCAAAAGAAGAAGCAGCATCTGCCGCTGATGTAGATGAATTGGATATTCCGATTTTCCTTAGAAGAAGAGATAGAAAAGATATATAGAAATAAAAAATAAGTAAAAAAACGTATCTTATTGACGAGATACGTTTTTTTTATTATCTATAAAATGACAAAAATTTTAGATTATATGTCCTATAATAATTATTAGAGAATAAAATAGACAGAGGAGGTATTTCTTTGTATGTAGTAGCAGAATATTTATTTATTGAAAATTTCCTTATAAATTATGCTATTTTACAAAGTACTAAAATAATTACTAGAACAAAGACAAAGAAAAGTCGGATTTTTATTACTTCAACCATAGCAGCTTTATATCCATTTGTTTTATTTTTTCCCATATTAAGTTTTCTGACAAACTTTTTTATGAAAATAATAATATCTATACTCATAGTTAAATTAGCATATAATTCTAAGTCTTTGAGTTTATATTTAAAACAATTATCGGCTTTTTACGTTGTGTCTTTTGTATTTGCAGGAGCAAGTATAGGAACATATTATTTTACAAATAGTTACGAAGACATATTATTTAACTATACTGGGATAAATCATTCTATACCTATGAAGTATATATTTTTAGGAGTAGTCTTAGGTGGAATTATGATTACAGGAATAGTTCAGTATTATCAAGAGAAAGTATCTAAGGAAAAGGAATTATTAGATGTGACAATCTATTTAAATAACCAAAAGGTGTGTTTTACAGCACTTACAGATACAGGAAATTCCTTAATAGAGCCAATATCCAAGTCTCCAGTATTTGTTGTGGAGTATAGAGTAATAAAAGATTTATTACCAGAAAGGTTGAAAAATATATATGATAATAATAGGGAAGATGATTTTATATCTATTCAAGGAGTCTTAGGAGATATAGGTGATGAAGTTATACTGCGGCTTATTCCATTTAAGGCAGTAGGTGCAAAAAATGGTATTCTATTGGGGTTTAAACCAGATTATATTACTATTTTAGAGGATGAGTCTGAAAAAATATATGATGATTTATTAATAGGTATATTTAATGACAGGCTGTCCCATGATGACCAATATAATGGATTATTAAATATAAGTATATTAAATGGAGGGGATTTAAGTGTTAAAGAAAATTAAAATGAAATTACATAGGTTTATATACAGGATATTACATAAATTAAACTTAGTTAAAGGAATTTATTATATAGGTAGTGGAGAAGTATTGCCTCCACCATTGAATCCAGAAGAAGAAGAATATTATCTATCTATTCTCAAGACAGATGAAAGTGTAAAAAGTATTTTAATCGAAAGAAATCTAAGACTTGTAGTATATATAGCAAGAAAATTTGAAAATACTAAAATATCTATAGAAGATCTTATATCCATAGGTACCATAGGATTAATTAAAGCCGTAAATACTTTTGATCCAGATAAAAATATTAAACTGGCAACCTATGCATCCAAATGTATAGAAAATGAAATCTTAATGTACTTAAGAAGAACTAGTAAAATGAAATCAGAAATATCTTTAGATGAACCCTTAAATACAGATTGGGATGGTAATGAACTTTTATTATCTGATATTATGGGTACTGAAGGAGATATAATATTTAAAGATATAGAAATGGAAGTGGATAAAGCTCTTTTAAGACAGTCAATTGATAAATTATCAAATAGAGAGAAAACCATAATAGAATTACGATTTGGACTTCATAATACTAACGGAAAAGAAAAGACTCAAAAAGAGGTGGCAGATATGCTTGGGATATCTCAATCCTATATATCTAGACTGGAAAAAAGAATAATAAAAAGATTAAAGAAAGAAATGGTAAAATTGATGTAAAATGGATTGCCTCTAAAATTATTTTTTGAATAAAAATAATTTTAGAGGCAATAATTTTATACGAAAGGGGCAATACAGCATGAAAGGATGAAATTAAATGCATATATCTAAAGTTGAAATATGCGGAGTAAACACTGCAAAGCTTCCAGTACTCACTAATGAGCAGATGCAAAAATTATTTGTTAAAATAAAGGCAGGAGATTTACAAGCAAGGGAAGAGTTTATTCAAGGAAATTTAAGATTAGTACTTAGTATAATCCAAAGATTTAATAGAAGAGGAGAACATGTTGACGATTTATTTCAAGTGGGATGTATTGGGCTAATAAAGGCAATTGATAATTTTGATTTAAGTCAAAATGTACGTTTTTCCACTTATGCTGTGCCTATGATCATAGGAGAAATAAGAAGATATTTGAGAGATAATAATTCAATTAGAGTCTCTAGGTCTTTAAGAGATATAGCCTATAAAGCTTTAAATGCTAGAGAACAGTTGATTAATAAAAATTCCAAGGAACCTACTGTATATGAAATAGCAGAGGAGTTAGGATTGCCTAAGGAAGATGTGGTATTTGCCTTAGAAGCAATTCAAGAGCCAGTTTCTCTGTTTGAACCAATATTCCATGATAGTGGAGATGCCATATTTGTCATGGACCAAGTAAAGGATGATAAGGCTGAAGACGAGGTTTGGTTAAGAGAAATAGCTTTAAGAGAGGCCATGACAAAACTAAATACTAGGGAAAAACAAATTTTAAACTTAAGATTTTATGAAGGTAAAACTCAAATGGAAGTCGCAGAGGAAATAGGCATTTCACAGGCTCAAGTATCTAGACTTGAAAAAAATGCCTTAAGGCAAATGAGAAAATATGTATAACAGTAAGATAGTATAAAATTCTATAGATTTAGTCATATTTACCCCTTATTATATATAAACATAATAAGGGGTAAATATATATAAAGAGGTGAAAGTATGTTTAAATTATCAGAAATAAGAGAAAAGGAAATAATAAATATAAACAATGGTGAAAGAATAGGATATGCTGATGATTTTGAGCTAAATCTAGAGGAAGGTTATATTGATGGGATAGTAGTAGGCGGAATGGGTAAGATGTTAGGTTTATTTGGGAAAAATACAGAAATGATTATTCCTTGGAATGATATAGTAAGAATAGGTACAGATATTATTTTAGTAGACTATAAAGGTGAATTACTAGAATAGACATTTAATGGTGGTTATAATATAATAAAGATGTATAACTTAAGAAGAGGTGAAAATATGAAATGTCCATTTTGTGCATATTTTGAGTCAAAAGTAATAGATTCTAGACCTACCGATGAAGGACAAGCAATTCGTAGGAGAAGAGAATGTATGAAATGCTGTAAAAGATTTACTACCTATGAAAAGATAGAAGAGATACCTCTTATAGTAGTGAAAAAAGATGGTAATAGGCAAGCTTTTAATAGAAACAAGCTATTAAATGGAATCATAAAATCTTGCGAAAAAAGACCAGTATCTATAATAACCATTGAAAATATAGTAGATGAAATAGAAAAATCACTTTATAACTCCTTAGAAAGAGAAGTAAAATCCGATGAAATTGGTGAAATGGTTATGAATAAATTAAAGGATATAGATGAAGTATCTTATGTAAGATTTGCCTCTGTATATAGACAGTTTAAAGATTTGAATTCTTTTATGGAGGAATTAAAAAAAATTTTAGATGAGGGAAATGAGAATAGGAGATAGATATGACTGTTATAAAAAAATATAGAGATAAGATTTTATACTATGAGATAAATGGATTTAATGAAGAGAAGAGAATAAACCATCTTTTTTCAACTAGAATAGGTTGGGAGCAGGATAAGATATTTCATAATTTATCTTATGTATTAGATATTCCAGAAGAAAAGATATATAGAGCAAAGCAAGTCCATGGAACTGATGTATTAATTATAAAGGATCAAGACAATAGAGATATAACTGTTGAAAAGGTAGATGGACTTATTACGCAAGAGAAGGGCATAGCTCTGTGTACCTACCATGCAGATTGTGTACCTATTTACTTTTATGATAATATAAAAGAAGTAATAGGAATGGCCCATGCTGGCTGGAAAGGTACCTTAAACAATATAAACAAAGTAATGATAGAAAATATGATTAATGAATTTAAATCAAATATTAAAGATATAAAGGTTGCCATAGGTCCGTCTATATCTGTTGAATGTTATGAAATAGGTTCTGATGTGGAAAAGCTTTTTACAGATAAATATCCAAATTATTTAGATATAATCATAAAGAAGGATAATAGTATATATTTAGATCTATGGAAAGTAAATAAATTAAATTTATTGTCTCTTGGAATAGAAGAAAAAAATATATTTGAAAGTAATTTCTGTACAGGTTGTAATTTAGATACCTTATATTCCTATAGAAAGGAAAATGGCACAAAGAATAGGATGATAGCAGCTATTACCTTAAATTAAGGATGATATAATGAAAAAAGCAGATTTAAATAAAATAATAATGCAAAATATTTTGCACCATGCAGATATAGGCATTCATGTTATAGATAATGAAAGAAATACTGTTATTTATAATGATTTTATGGCGAAATTAGAAGGTGTAGATAGAAATCAGGTACTTGAGAAAGATATTTTGGAGATATTCCCTAGTTTAAACGAAGAGACTTCTACTCTAATAAAAGTTCTTCATACTGGAGAGGGAATATTCAATAGTACACAATCCTACTTAAATTTTAAAGGGCAGAGAATAACTACCATAAACTCAACTATACCTCTTTATGATAATGATAAAATAATAGGGGCTCTTGAAATAGCCAATAATATAACCCATATTAAAAATTTATCTGATCAATTAATAGAATTACAAAACAAACTAAACTTAACTCAAAAAGATAGGAAAAATCTAAAAAATCAAATAAAAAGATATAATTTTGATGATATTATAGGAAATGATAAGTCGCTAGAATTAGCTAAGAAAATAGCTAAGAAAGCTAAGGACACCACATCAAGCGTCTTAATCTATGGAGATACTGGTACTGGAAAGGAATTATTTGCTCAAAGCATTCATTATGGTGGAAAAAGAAAAAATAAGCCTTTTATAGCTCAAAATTGTGCTGCTATACCTGAATCCTTATTAGAGGGAATTTTATTTGGAACTGATAAGGGTGGATTTACGGGAGCCGTTGAAAGGGAAGGTATATTTGAACAAGCCAATGGTGGAACTCTTATGTTAGATGAAATAAACTCCATGTCACTATCGCTGCAGGCTAAGCTTTTAAGAGTTTTGCAAGAAGGATATATAAGACGAGTTGGTGGAAAAAAGGATATACCTATAGATGTGCGAATTATAGCTACTACCAATGAAGATCCTTTAAAAAGTGTAAAAAATGGAACCATTAGAAAAGACCTATATTATAGACTAAATGTTATTTTTATAAAGATACCATCCATGGCTGAGAGGAAAAATGATATTTCCGTATTATCTGAATACTTCATAAGAAAATACAATCTTTTATTTAAAAAAAATATAAAAGAAATATCTAAAGATGTATTATATTATTTTATGGAATATACATGGCCTGGAAATGTGAGGGAATTGGGAAATGTTTTGGAAGGAGCTATGAATATAGTATCTGATAAAGAAACGATATTAAAAAAAGAAGATTTTATTTCTTCAATTCATATAATGGAAGATAAACCCCTAAAAAAAGCAATTATTTTAGAAGGTAAAAATAAATCTCTACCAGATATTTTAGAAGAAATGGAAAAAGACATTATATTAAATGCATTAGAAAGAAACGAGAATAATATAACTAAGGCTGCAAAAGAATTAGGGATAAAAAGGCAGACTTTACAGCATAAATTAAAAAAATATACGTTCTGATGCAATAATATTTGCGTGTTGATGCAAAAATTATTGCATTTTTTAATTATTTAATTATAGATAATTGAAAATTTTCATAAAACACCATAAATCTTATTGAGGATTATAGTATTTTTAGTAATAAATAGATAAAATAAACTTGGCAGCAAAATTGCATATTTTAATAACGGAAATTTAATTTAGGAGGTTAATAAAATGAGAAAAGATAATGTAAAGGTAATATTGTGGGGTTTTGGAGCTATGGGAAGTGGAATAGCAGATATGTTGTTAAATAAAAAAGGTGTAGAAATAGTAGGAGTTTGTGATACTCATCCAGAAAAAATAAATAAGAGTATTTTTGACATTTTAGGAATTGAAAAGGGCGATAGAAAGGAAGTAATAGTTAGTGATAAGGTAGAAGATATTATAACAGATAAAGCTGCCGATATTGTACTTCTTGCAACAGATTCTTTTGTAAAAGGAGCTTATAATAAAATAATATATTGTTTAGAAAAGGGCATCAATGTAATAACCACTGCTGAAGAAATGGCATATCCACAGGCACAAGAACCAGAATTAGCTAAAGAATTAGATAGAGTAGCTAAAGAAAATGGAGTTACTGTATTGGGAACTGGAATAAATCCAGGACTTATTATGGATTTACTTGTTGTTACTTTAACGGGAGCTTGTATTGACGTTGAAAGCATTAAGGCAGAAAGAGTAAATGACCTCTCACCCTTTGGACCAGCAGTAATGCATGAACAAGGTGTAGGTATAACTGTAGATGAGTTTAATAGAAGAGTAGAAGAAGATGATTTGGCAGGCCATGTAGGATTTCCAGAATCTATAAATATGATTACAGATGCTTTAGGATGGAAATTAAGTGATGAAATCAAATTAACAAAAGCACCAATTGTATCATCAGTATATAGAAAAGCTCCTTATGCAGAAGTTCAGGCAGGAGATGTGGCTGGATGTAATATGAAGGGTTATGGCTATGTTGATGGAGAATTAAAGATTGAAATGTTACATCCTCAACAAGTAGAACCTCATCTAGAAAATGTAAAAACAGGAGACTATATAACTATAAAAGGTACACCAGATATAAGCATGAAAATAACTCCAGAGGTTCCTGGTGGTATTGGAACCATAGCTATGACAGTTAATATGATACCAAATGTAATAAATTCAAGACCAGGATTAAAAACAATGATAGACTTGCCAGTACCAAGAGCAATCATGGGAGATATGAGAGAGCTAATAGAAGAATAAGTGGAGGGATGGAAATGGATGCTAAACGTGGTGATTGGGTAAGGATTCATACTGTTGTGTTAAAGATAGGAGAAAGGGCATCAGGCATTCCAGAAGATACACAAAATGTGCCTTTAGAAATGTGGGATAAAGGCTTTTTATTAGAAGATAGTGCAAATATTGGAGATAAAGTCAAAATAGAAACTTATATTGGAAGAGTAGTAACAGGTGACTTGATAGAGGTCAATCCATATTATAAACATGATTTTGGGAAAGCAGTTCCTGAACTTTTATATATAGGCCGTCAAGCAAGAGCGTTATTAGAAAAGGATGGTGAATAATAATGACTAGAGATATGAGCTATGACGGAGTTATGTCGAGAAAATTAGAAATAATGAAAAAGGCTGTTGGGATAGATTATAATGAGTTTGAATCTGGAAGTATATCCTTTGACTATGAAAGAATGATGAGAGAAACTGGTTATAGTTTACAAGAGATAGAAGAAATTCAAGGTAGAACAGGAGTGGGTAATACTCCAGTCCTTGAACTTAGAAACTTAACTAAATTAGCTAGGAAATTTGCTCCTAAGGGAAAAGGTGCAAGGATATTTATAAAAGACGAAGCCAGCAATCCTTCTGGTAGTTTTAAAGCCAGAAGAGCAGCTACAGCTTGTTATCATGCTAAAAAGCTAGGCTATAAAGGCGTTATAGCAGCTACATCGGGAAATTATGGGGCGGCGGTTGCATCTCAAGCTGCAATGCAGGGATTAAAATGTATTATCGTACAGGAATGTTATGATTCAAGGGGGATTGGTCAGCCAGAAATAATAGAAAAGGCTAGAGCCTGCGAAGCCTATGGAGCAGAAGTAGTTCAGCTTACAGTAGGGCCAGAATTATTTTATACATTTTTAATTATGTTAGAGGAAACTGGATATTTTAATGCTTCTTTATATTCGCCCTTTGGTATTGCAGGAGTTGAGACTTTAGGATATGAAATATCTATGGAATTCAGAGAAATGGAAGGAAAAGATCCAGATGTAGTAGTCGTAACTAATGCAGGTGGAGGAAACTTGACTGGCACTGCTAGAGGGTTGATTAAAGCAGGTGCCATAGATACAGAAATAATAGGTGCTAGTGTTAGCTTAAAGGGTTTACATATGGCATCAGATAATCAGTTTAATAAAAAATCCTTTACTACAGGGCATACAGGATTTGGAATACCATTTGCTACTTGGCCAGATAGATCAGATGTACCAAGGTCAGCTGCAAGACCCCTTAGATATATAGATAGATATGTAACTATGAATCAAGGTTCAGTATTTTATATGACGGAGTTATTGGCTCAAATAGAAGGGCTAGAAAGAGGACCAGCAGGAAATACATCTTTAGTAGCGGCATTTAAACTATCACAGGAAATGGATGAAGAACAAATAATTGTAGTACAAGAAACTGAATATACTGGAGCTGGAAAACATATAAATCCACAACTTACATTTGCTCGAGAAAATGGAATAGAGATTATAATAGGAGATCCTAAAGATGAAGTACCAGGAAAAAACATCATACTTCCAAAGGACCCATCCTATATTACATTAACTGAGCTAGACTTAAATAAAACTAGAAAATCCTATATAAGAAATGCGATCAACAATATAGATGCAACTACAGTAAGTTTGGAAGATATAGATTTCCTTGCTGAAGATACTAAATCCAGCGTTGAGTTTGTAAAGGAAGCCTTAGACGAATTAGAAGTGAGATATTAAGAGGAGGTAGAAGATGAAAAGAGTAGATGATTATCAAGAGAGAAGAAAGCACCTAGCAAATCTTTCAGAAGAAGAATTGGAGGCTAGGTTTTGGCAATTAGCAGAAAAAATAGTTGAACCAATAATTGATTTAGCATATAAAAACACTTCTCCATCAATAGAGAGATCAGTGCTTTTAAGAATGGGTTTTTCAAGCTTAGAAGCTAAAACAATAGTAGATGGAGCCATAGATAGAGGAATACTTGGTAAAGGTGCAGGTCATATTGTTTATAAGCTTTCTAAAGAAAAGAATATGGAAATAAGAGAAGTAGGGCTAAAATTAGCCCAAGGTGAAATGTGGGAAGATGCAGTTTCCTTATTTAAAGGAGGTGTGAATTAATGAAATTAAAGCACAATGAAAAATTAGATATAGATTTTATATTAAAGGATATAGATAAATATACCCCAAGAAGAAGGGGATGGCACTGGAGAGAAGGAACTGAGGAAAATAGACAAATAGGTAAATTTGAATACTATGATATGTCTGAACCCCTTGAAAATAGCCAACCACTTCCAGCAGCTAAATATTTTGATTCCATAGATCCACAACCTAAAGCTGTAATTACAACGGAGATAGCTTCTGGAAGATTTGAAGATGATATTAGAAGAATGAGAATGGCAGCATGGCATGGAGCAGATCATATAATGGTTATAAGAACTGCTGGACAGTCACATTTTGAAAGCCTTATAGAAGGAACTCCACAGGGAGTAGGTGGAATTCCTATTTCAAGAAAACAAGTTAGAGCTCAGAGAAAAGCTTTAGATTTCATAGAAGATGAAGTGGGCAGACCTATAAATTATCACTCCTATGTATCTGGTGTAGCAGGTCCAGAGATTGCTGTAATGTTTGCAGAGGAAGGAGTAAATGGAGCACATCAGGATCCACAGTATAATGTTCTATATAGAAATATAAATATGGTAAGATCCTTTGTAGATGCTGCTGAGGCTAAAAGGGTAATGACTTGGGCAGACATTGCACAGATTGATGGGGCACACAATGCCAATGCTACAGCAAGGGAAGCTTGGAAGGTAATGCCGGAACTTATGGTACAACACGCTATAAACTCCATATTTTCAGTAAAGGTTGGTATGAAAAAGGAAAATATATGTCTTTCAACAGTACCACCAACGGCGCCACCAGCACCTTGTATGAGACTAGATCTACCTTATGCTGTTGCTTTAAGAGAATTATTTAAAGAGTATAAAATGAGAGCTCAAATGAATACGAAGTATATGGAATCTTCCACTAGAGAAGCAACTGTAACCCATGTACTAAACTTACTTATTTCTCAATTAACTAGTGCAGATATTCAATCAACAATTACTCCTGATGAGGGAAGAAATGTGCCTTGGCATATATATAATATAGAGGCTGTAGATACTGCAAAACAGGCCTTCACAGGAATGGATGGTCTTGAATCCATGATTGAAATAAAGAGAAATGAAGGAGAACTAGCAGATACAGTAAGAGAACTAAAGGAAAGAGCCATATTATTCATGGAAGAAATTCTTGAGGTTGGTGGATACTTTAATGCTGTAGAAGAAGGTTTCTTCGTGGATTCAGGCTATTATCCAGAAAGAAATGGTGATGGAATAGTTAGAAAGGCTGATAAAGGTGTTGGAGATGGAACAGTATATGAAAGAGACGAAGACTATATGGCACCAGTTACAGCACATTTTGGCTATAACAATATTAGTCAATATGGCGAAGAGTTTACAGATAATCCAGCACAATTAATAGGTGGAGGAACTTTTGAAGATCCATCTAAGATTATATTCATAGATGAATTAGATGAAAACGATAATGTGAATTTAAGACTTGAAGAAGTAAAAGATTTAAGGAAAACATCTAAAATAAAGCCTGAAATGGAATGGCTGGGAGATGGTATAGTCCATACAACATTGTTCCTGCCTATAGATGAAAGAACAGCAGAATTTGCTGCAATAGAAATAGGAAAGAAAATGGGCTTAGAAGATGTAGAAGTAATCCATAAGGAAATAATGCAGGAAGCTGAAGGTACTCGTATAGAATTAAAAGGCAGATTTGTTCATGCCATAGATATAAATGATTTAGTTATACCACCTAAGCCAAAGATAATGACAGATGATGAAATTAGAGAAGATATAGAGAAGAGACCTATGAAGATTGTGGCTGCAACTGTAGGAGAAGATGAACATTCTGTTGGACTTCGTGAAATCATAGATATTAAACATGGTGGAATAGAAAAATATGGTATTGAAAGCCATATACTGGGTACATCAGTATCTATAGAAAAATTAATTGATGCAGCTATAGAGTTAAATGCAGATGCTATTCTTGCTTCAACAATTATTTCTCATGATGATATTCACTATAAAAACATGAAGAAACTACATGATCTTTGTATCGAGAAAGGTATAAGAGATAAAATAATCCTTGCAGCAGGAGGAACTCAAGTATCTAACGAACTGGCCATTGAATCAGGTATGGATCAAGGCTTTGGCAGAGGAACCAAGGGACAGCACGTAGCTACATTCTTAGTAGAAAAGAGAAGGGCAATGAGTCATGAAGATTGATTTATTAGTTGCAGAAATAGGTAGTACTACTACAGTAGTCAACGGATTTCACAACTTAGATACCTGTCCAATATTTATAGGGCAGGGTCAATCTGCTACAACTGTATTAGAAGGAGATGTAAATATTGGTCTAAGAAACGCAATAGGAGATTTAGCCATAAACTTAGGAGAAGATAATATAGAATATAAAGAACTTATAGCCACTAGCTCTGCGGCAGGAGGACTTAGAATGACAGTCCATGGTCTTGTTTATGATATGACAGTAAAGGCTGCCAAAGAAGCGGCCTTAGGTGCAGGGGCTAATATAAAGTATATAACTGCTGGAAAACTTAGAAAGTCAGATCTAAGAAAAATTGAAGAAATAAACCCTAATATAATCTTAATAGCAGGTGGAGTAGATTATGGTGAAAGAGATACTGCTCTTTATAATGCAGAACTTATATCGGAAATGAATTTAAATATTCCAGTTATATATGCAGGAAATATAGAAAATCGCGAAGATATAAAGGATTTATTTCAGCATAAGGAAACAGAATTATATATAGTAGAAAATGTTTATCCTAAAATAGATGAATTAAATGTAGAACCTACAAGGAGAGTAATTCAAGACGTATTTGAAAGTCATATAATTCATGCACCAGGTATGGAAAAAGTGAGAAATATGGTTACAGGACCTATAATGCCAACTCCAGGAGCAGTAATGAGGGCATCAGAATTACTTTATGAAAATATTGGAGACTTAATCACAATAGATGTAGGCGGAGCAACAACTGATATTCACTCTGTTACAGAAGATAGTGATGAAATATCAAGAATATTAATTAATCCAGAACCAAAGGCTAAAAGGACTGTAGAAGGTGATCTTGGTGTCTATGTAAATATGAGAAATATAGTTGAAATAGTAGGTAGGGAAGAATTAGTTAAAGAACTTAATATTACAATGGAAGAAATGGAAGATTTAATTGAGAATCACAAACCAATTCCAACTACAGATTTAGAGAAGGAATTTGTTGAAAAACTAACTCTTCATGCTACAATCATGTCGATAAAACGCCATGGAGGAAAATTGAAACATTTATATGGACCATCAGGAAAGAAAACCATAGCAGAAGGCAAGGATTTAACGAAGGTAAAATATATAATAGGTACAGGTGGAGCTTTAACTAGATTACCAAATAGAAAAGAGATACTAAAAGAAATTGCCTTTTCTAATAAGGGAAATGATCTACTTCCAAACTCTGAAGCTGAAATTTTAATAGATAATCATTATATAATGGCTTCCCTAGGAGTAATGGCTAAGAAATATCCAGAAGTAGCATTGAAGCTATTAGAAAATAGTCTAAAAGGGGAATAGTTTATGAAATATCCGAGAGTGACTATTGATTTATCGATCATAAGAAACAATGTACAAACTTTAGTAGAATTATGTAATAAGCAAGATATAAAAATAGCAGGAGTAACAAAGGTATTTTGTGGAGAACCTAGGCTTGCTAAAGCATATATAGATGGAGGAGTAAGCTATTTAGCAGACTCAAGAATAGAAAATCTAATTAGGATAAAAGATTTAAATATACCTAAGATAATGTTAAGGTTGCCAATGAAATCTGAAGCCGAAAAGATAGTTGAATATGCAGATATATCCTTAAATTCAGAACTAGAAACAATAAGACTATTATCGAAGAAGGCTTTGGAGAAAAATAAGGTGCATAAGATTATTCTAATGGTAGATCTGGGAGATTTAAGAGAAGGATTTTACGAAGAAGAATCTCTCTTTGATTGTATTGAGAATGCAATCCCGTTAAAAGGAATTAAAATAATAGGACTTGGTACTAACCTAACTTGTTATGGTGGGATAATACCTACAGAAGAAGTTTTAAATAGATTAGTCAAGTTGCAAAAGAGAATAGAAGAAAAGTATGATATAAAATTAGAAATACTATCTGGAGGAAATTCAAGTACAGTTCATTTAATAGAGAACCGTAAAATAGATAGATTAAATAATTTAAGATTAGGAGAGTCCTTAGTTTTAGGAATAGAGTCTGCCTATGGTGAACAAATAGAAGGTACAGATAATGGTGCTTTTAAGCTTCAAGTAGAGATTGTTGAAGTAAAAGAAAAACCTTCAGTTCCCATAGGAGAAATAGGTAGAGATGCCTTTGGAAATGTACCGACCTTTACAGATAGAGGAATTAGGAAAAAAATTCTTTGCGCAATAGGTAAACAAGATATAGACTTCGATGCACTATATCCATTAGATGATGGAATAATAATATTAGGTGGAAGTTCAGACCATTTAATACTGGATTTTTCAGACAGTAAGATAGACTATAAAGTAGGAGATATAGTAGAGTTTAAATTGTCCTATGTTGGAATTTTAAGGGCAATGACATCAGAGTATATAGAAAAAGAAATAATAGGTTAGATTTAAATAACTCCGATATCTAAAGCCTGGCTTTAAAAATCGGAGTTATTGTATTATAATAAATATAATAATATTAATTAGGTGATAAAATGGATTTATTTACTTTAGGCATGGAAGAAAAATTAAAAAGGAATGCACCTTTGGCTGATAGAATGAGGCCTGAAAAAATAGAGGAATTTGTAGGACAGAAGCATTTATTAGGAGAAGGAAGATTTTTAAATAGAGCTATAAAAGCAGATAGAATAACTTCAATGATACTTTTTGGACCACCAGGTACGGGAAAAACTACTTTGGCTATGATAATAGCCAATACTACCAATATGATATTTGAAAAGTTATCTGCCGTAACATCTGGAGTAAAAGATATCCGAGAGGTTATGGATAGGGCAGAAGAAAATTTAAAACTATATAATAAAAGGACTATTTTATTTGTTGATGAGATACATAGATTTAATAAATCTCAACAAGATGCACTACTTCCTTCTGTAGAAAGAGGAATTATAATACTCATAGGGGCTACTACTGAAAATCCTTACTTTGAGGTAAATAAAGCATTGCTATCTAGAGTTATGGTCTTAAAACTAGAATCTTTAACTAAAGAGGATTTAAAACATCTTATAGAAAATGCTTTATCTAATAAAGAAAAGGGATTAGGAGAATATAAAGTAGATATAACAGAAGAAGCCATAAATTATCTCATAACTATTGCAGATGGAGATGGAAGAACTATACTTAATTCTTTAGAAATAGGAGTTCTTTCAACACCTTATAATGAGGCAGGAATAGTCCAAATTGATTTAAACACAATAAAATCATCTATACAAATAAAAACAGCTAGATATGATAAAGACGGTGATGAACATTATGATACCATATCTGCTTTTATTAAAAGTATGAGAGGTTCTGATCCAGACGCTACTTTGTATTGGTTAGCGAAAATGATAAATGCAGGAGAAGACCCTAAGTTTATTGCTAGAAGAATTATAATCTGTGCATCGGAAGATGTAGGGAATGCAGATCCCAATGCTTTAAATATTGCAGTATCTGCCTTTAATGCAGTAAATGTAATAGGTATGCCAGAAGGAAGAATTCCTTTAGCACAAGCAGCAGTCTATATAGCCACTGCGCCAAAGAGCAATGCAGCATATATAGGTATTGATAAAGCCCTAGAGGATATAAGAAGCAAAGAAATAGGAAAGGTGCCTACACATCTGAAGGATGGTCATTATCCTGGAGCAAAGAATTTAGGTCATGGCATAGGATATAAATATCCTCATGATTATGAAAATGCTTTTATTCCGCAACAATATTTGCCCACTGAATTTATAGGAAAGAAATACTATGAGCCTACAGAAAATGGGTATGAAAAAGAAATAAAGAAAAGATTGCAGAAGTAATAGGAAAATTAAGACTATCTGATATCAGTTATTTTCAAATCTACAAGAATAATATTATTGGGTGATATTATGTTTGAACAATTCGATTCTAAAAATGTAGTTATAGTTAATAATAAAGGTGAAATTGTTTATTTTACTATGAATAATTTACCTGTTTATGATTTGATAGTAGAAAATACCATTGGAAGGAAACTCACTTCTCTTTACAAAAATTTACATAACAGCAATAGCTCCATGATTGCTGCTATAAAAACGGGAAAATCTTTTATTAATTTGAAGCAAGGATTAAAGACTCAAAGAGATAATTTGATATATCAGGTTGGATCCACATATCCGCTTATAGACGATGGCAAGATAATTGGAGCCATTGAATTTGCAGATATTGTAAATGAAGATAATGTTGGTATATGGAATAGATTTTATAAGCATGAAATATGCTATAAAGAAAATGGTACATGCTATACCATTGATGATATAATAACCCAGAGTTCTAGAATGCTTGAAATTAAAGAAAAGATTCGTAGAGTATCAAAAACAGAGTCTACTGTTTTGATTCAAGGTAATACTGGCACAGGAAAGGAGTTAGTTGCACACTCTATTCATAATTGTAGCAATAGGAGACATGCTCCTTTTATTTCTCAGAACTGCGGAGCTATACCGGAAAATTTACTTGAGGGCATTTTATTTGGCACAGCAAAAGGAAGTTTTACATCTGCTGAAGATAAAGAAGGAATTTTCGAACTAGCTAAAGGAGGAACTTTATTTTTGGATGAAATAAACTCCTTGAGTTCTGTATCACAAGTGAAACTTTTAAAAGCCATTGAAGAAAAACGAATTAGGAGAATCGGAGGAACACATGATATACCTTTAGATATAAGAATTATTGTCGCATTAAACGAAAGTCCAGAGAAGCTTGTAAAAGAGGGAAGGATGAGAAATGACTTATATTATAGGCTCTCAGTGGTTCAAATTATTTTACCTGATTTAGTTGATAGAAAAGATGATATAGAACTTCTATCTAATTATTACATAGAAAGATATAATCAGGAATTAGGTAATAATGTAGAGCCAATTTCAAAAGAACTACTTTCTGCATTTGAACAATATTATTGGCCTGGAAACATTAGGGAACTCCGAAATGTAATTGAGGGATGTTTTAATATTATCATAAGAAATGAGATTACAATAGAAGATGTGCCAAGAAGAATTTTTGAAAGTAAAAATGTTCCTTCCATAAAAATATTAGAGAGCTCTGGTTTTGATTTAAAGTCTTATTTAGAGGACCATGAAAAAAATATTATTTTAGAAGCGTATAAAACTCATCAGAATAATTTAAGCTTAACAGCTAAATCTCTAAAAATTTCAAGACAATTATTAAAGTATAAAATAGATAAATATATAAAATGAGATAGTATGTGAATAGTTCAATAATAAAACGTAAAAGATATTTTACAGTAAAAGAAATTTTACTGTAAAATATCTTTTTTATTTGACAAAAAAATATCAAAATATACTGAAAATTAGTTATATTCACAATTGACATTATTGGCATAAGATTTGCTATAATACTAGACGTAGAAATTAAAATTATTCTAAGGAGGAAAAATCATGGATACTTTTATGAACTTTATTGTCAGTATTTCCAATTGGGTTTGGGGAATTCCAATGCTTGTCATTTTATTTGGTGGCGGATTAATTTTAACTTTTTCTTTAGGTTTTTTTCAATTTAAGTATTTTGGATTTATTTGTAAAGAAACCTTTGGCAAGATATTAGAAAAACCTGAAAAAGGTGAGGGCACTGTATCACCTTTCCAAGCTGCTTCTGCTGCCTTGGCATCAACTATAGGTGCGGCTAATATTGTTGGTGTACCTGTTGCAATAGCCTTTGGAGGGCCCGGGGCTGTTTTCTGGATGTGGTTAACCGCTTTTATAGGCAGTGCGTCAAAGTTTAGTGAAATTGTTTTAGGTATTAAATATAGGGAAAAGAATGAGTTAGGTGAATATGTTGGTGGGCCTCAATATTATTTAGACAAAGGTTTAAATGCTCCTTGGCTGGGAAAATTATTTGCTTTTTGTTTAATGCTTGAAATCATTCCATCTGTGGCTACTCAAACTATTTCAGTAGTACAAACTGCTGCTACTCTTAATATTCCAAACTGGGTTTCAGGTGCAGTTATTGCTGCATTAGTTGGTATTGTTGTTTATGGAGGGATTCAAAGAATAGTTCAGGTCTCAGAAAAGTTAGTTCCCTTTATGGCAGGAGTTTATTTATTAGGTGCATTAGTCGTTACTATTGTAAATATTACTCAATTACCATCTGTTGTTGTATTAATATTTAAACATGCATTTGCACCCATGGCAGCAGTGGGCGGTTTTGGTGGTGCAATGATATCACAAACCATTAGTCGTGGTATTGCCAGAGGTACTTATTCTAACGAAGCTGGTATGGGTACAGCGCCTATAGCTCATGTTGCTGCAATAACTGACCATCCAGTTCGACAAGCATTCTGGGGTATATTTGAAATTATAGTTAGTACTTTAATAATTTGTACTATGACAGCTATGATTGTTCTAACATCTGGTATATGGAAGACAATTCCTTCATCAGAAGCAGCTAGCATGCCTGCAAGAGCATTTCAGTCATTGATGGGTGGAAGTCTTGGAGGAGGAATAGTAACTTTAAGTATTACATTATTTGTATTGTCGACTATAATAGTTATTGTATTCTACGGTGAAAAACAAGCTGAATATTTATTTGGAACAAAGTTTTCTCAAGTGATGAAATTTATTTATTTAGTAGCTATATTTTTAGGTGCGTATGGAGGTATAGAATTTTTATATAGTTTCTTAGATATACTTTTGGCTTCTATTATTATTCCTAATATGATAGGATTGGTATTAATGAGAAACCAAGTTAGAGAGTTGAAGGATGATTTTTTTAATAATCCTAATTTTTATCCAATGCTAAGAGAAAATAAATAATTGAGAATGGAGAATTTAATATTTAGGGGGCATATTATGAATAAGCAAATTTCAGAGAGAATTGAGCAGATTGCAGTGGAATTAACAAATCAATTAAGTGTAGTAGAAACACCTGGGGAATTAGATTCTGTACAAAAAATTTATGATATTTTTTCAGAAATGAGTTATTATAAGGAAAATCCTAATCACATAAAATTTGTATATATGCCAAATGATAAACTAGGTAGAAAGTCTGTTATGGCAATGTTAAAAGGAAAGAAAGGAAATAGTAAAAAGACTGTATTAATGATAGGTCATAGTGATACAGTTGGTATTTCTGATTATGGTAGTTTAAAAGAATATGCCAATAAGCCATATGAATTAACAGAGAAATTTAAAGAAATATCATCTACATTACCAGAAGAAGTAAGACGTGACTTGGAATCAGGTGAATATTTATTTGGCAGAGGAATTTTTGATATGAAAACTGGCGATGCTATTATAATAGCATTGATGGAATATATATCAAAGGATATAGAAAATTTTGAAGGTAATTTAATATATGCTGCTGTTTGTGATGAAGAAGGAAACTCTGGTGGTATGTTATCTGTTATACCAGAATTAATTAAGATAAAAGAGCAGGAAGAACTTGAATATTTAGCACTCTTAGATACTGATTATATGACATCAGAATTTGAAGGTGATGAAAATAAATATGTATATATAGGTACAGTAGGTAAATTAATGCCATCATTCTATATAGTAGGAAAAGAGACACATGTTGGAGAATCATTTAAAGGAATAGATCCGAATCAAATAGCCTCTTCCATTACAAATAGAATTAATTTAAATGTTGATTTCTGCGATGTAGCTGAAGGTGAGGTTTCCCTTCCGCCAATCACTTTAAAGCAGAGGGATTTAAAACCGGAATATTCAGTGCAGATAGCAAAAACTTCTACTCTATTCTTCAATTATGCAACACATTGCAGTACACCAGATGAAGTATTGATAAAAATGAAAAATGCTGCCATGGAAGCTTTTCAATCAACTATTGATAGTCTAAATACACAATATGAAAGGTTTTGTAAATTGGCAGGCAGGAAATATAAAGAACTTCCTTGGAAAGCAAGAGTACTAACTTATGAAGAATTATACAAAAAAGTACAGCTGGAAATGGGAACTGAACTTTATGAAAGAATTAGAAAAATTACTGAGGAAATGCTAAAAGATGAGTCAATAGACCAAAGAGAATTTTCATTAAAATTAGTGGAAGAGACTCATAAACTATGGTCTGATAGGGAGCCTGTTGTTATAGTATATTATACACCTCCATATTATCCTCATATTTATGTAGAAGGAAGTGCGCCAAAAGAAAAAGCACTACTTGATGCAGTAGCCGATGCTATAAATACAACAGAATCAGATTATAATCTGGTGTATAAGAAATTCTTTCCATATATTTCAGATTTAAGCTATGGAGCAGCACCAAAGGACCCTAAAATTATAGCAGCATTAAAAAACAATATGCCTGGTTTTGGGACTAAATATAATTTGCCATTAGAAGATATGCAAAAGTTGGATTTACCAGTATTAGATATAGGAGCTTTCGGTAAAGATGCACATAAATTCACAGAGCGAATTGAGAAGAAATACTCCTTCGAAATAGCACCTCAATTAGTATATAAGACCATTATAAATTTATTGAAAAATAATTAGATAAGTAATTAGAATATAGAAGAAAATAAAGAAAACTAGTAGAAAGCTAGTTTTCTTTATTTTGTTTATAGATAAACTTGGATTAGTTGAAGGTATTTTCTAATTTTCCACTTTTCATAAGCAGAATATTAAGCTTGCCATTAAACATATTTATTAGATGTAGCTACCCATTAAGTTTTTATTCTTGCAAAACTAAAGTTTTCTATTAAAAATCCGATATATATTAGTATGAATAATTTTACCTAATAGAAATATAGAGTTATATAAGGGGGCGAAAAAACAATGGAAAGGTTTTGGAATATACTAGGAATCAATAAAACCGAGGATGAAGATTTAGTTAAGTCAGCATATAGAGAAAAACTTGTTAATGTAAATCCAGAAGATGATCCAGAAGGATTTAAAGAACTTAGAAAAGCATATGAAGATGCAATTATACATATACAAGAACTTAAGAAAGAAAAAACATTTACAGAATTCGATGACTTAGATGATATTGGAAAGTGGATGAAAAAAGCGGAAGAAATATACTTTAATTTTCCGGACAGAATATCTCTTGATAAATGGAGAGAGCTTTTAAGTGATGATATTTGTATAGGTTTGGATACAGTAGAGATTGTTCAAGAAAGGTTACTTGCTTTTTTTATGGATAATTACTATCTGCCCCATAAAGTATGGACATTAATAGATGAACGATTTGATATTATAGAGGATAAAGAAAAACTTTACGAGGAATTCCCTAAAAATTTCATAGATTTCCTATGCAATTCTATTTTTTATGAGGATTTTTTGGATTTCTATCTATTTGTAGGTCCTGAACTAGGAGAATATGATGATTATATAAGGCATTATTTTAGAGTAAAAGATATGCTGGATTATAATGAGCTAGAGGGTATAGAAAAAGAAATTGAAATAATGAAGAATAATGTAATTTATCATCCCTATGAAGATGTAGAAGTTGTTAGACATTATTTAAAATTAGGAAAGAATAAATATGCGGAAGAAATTATAATAGAATTGGGAAATAAATATCCTAATTCCGACTATGTTATATTATACGCAGGAGAGGTCTCTTTCCAGATAGGTGAAATCTCCAGGGCAAAAGAATATTATGAAAAGCTCCTTGAAAGAACCCCAAATCACTATAGTGCGAAACTAGGATTAGGTAAATGTTTTTTAGCAGAAAAGGAATATCTTAAAGCCAAAGAATGGTTCCTTGATATGTTATATGTTTTTTCTGGTGACCAAAATGCTTCAAATGAAATGATGAAAGCAAATGAATATTTGATAGAAAGTTATAAGGAACAACTCGATGAAAATCCTGATGACTTTGAAGCATTAGTAGAATTAGGCTGGTGCCTTTATCAAAATCATAAATTTGACGATACCATAAATCTTTTAGAAGGCGTGGACATTCCTGAAGATAACAAACCATTATATAACAATTTAATGGGAAGGACATATTTATCTGTCAATAATTATGAAAAAGCATATCCCCTTTTACTAGCTTGGGTAGATGATTTAGAAAAAATAGAAGATGATGGAAGTGAAGAGACAGCAAAGAGATTAAGAAACTTTGGATATTCATATTATACAATTGCAATAACTCTTTCAAACATAAAAGAACAAAACGAAGAAAACTTGAAAGAAGTTTTAAATTATTTAGAAAAGGCAATTCAAAATGAAAAAGATGAAAACAACAAACTACTATATATGAATTATAAAGCACAGACATTTTTAAGATATGAAAATAATGAAGAATGTATAGATATATGTGATGAAATAATTAGAAGGGCATCAGATTATTATCCGGCATATCTATTCAGACAGGAAGCTTATTACAATATGGAAAGGTATCAGGATGTAATTGATGATTATTATAATGCTGTAAACATAGAGCCAGGATATTATATGCCATATCTTCTAGCAATAAAGACATTCCATCTGTTTGACAAATACGAAGATTGTTTAGATATTATAAAAAGGGCTGAAGACAATGATATAAATAATGAAGAGATAAGGCTGTACAAAGTTAAAGCTTTAAGGCAAACCCTTGAAAGTATAGTAGAGGTAAAGGAACAGGCATATAAATTAGTGTTGGATTTAAAAGATGAACATGTAAAAAATGACTACGAAGAAGAATTTTATTTGGATATTTTATATGCGGAAGCAGATGTATGTGTAGCTATGTATGAATTTCAAGATGCACTTAATGCTATGAATGAAGCTGTTAAACTAACTCAAAAAATTGAATTTGTATTTTACAAAGGATATATACATCACGAACTGGAAGAATATGATGAAGCAATAAATATATTTACAGAGCTTGATAAGGAATATCCTAATGATGAAAAAATTATTTATCGTTTAGCAGCAGCTCATGAGGGGAAGCGTAATTTAGACGAAGCTATGGAATATTATAATAAACTTCTGGATATTAATCCTGAACGTACAGAAGCCTACTCTGCAATTGCCAGTATGTTAGAGGAAAAAGCACAATATTCAACGGGAGATGAAGAGAGAAACTATTATAATGAAGCTTTAAAATATAGAGATAAACTAACTAAGATAAAAGAAACGGGATACAACTATCTTTCAAAGGGACTTACCCTTTCAAGACTTGGAAGAACTGAAGAAGGTATAGATAATTATTTAAAATCAATTGAGTTAGATCCTGCAAATCCGTTTCCATACAATAATTTGGGATTTAATTATCACAATTTAGGAGAGTATGAGAAAGCTCTGGAGTGTTATCTCAAATCTATGGAATGTATGGACTATGAAGAAACACCTTTGCCCTTTAATAATATAGCAAAGACTTATAGGATATTGGAACAATATGATCAAGCTGAAGAATATTTAAAAAAGGGATTGGAAAGGTTCCCTAATAGGGATGTTTTTTATGAAAGTTTGAGCGAGTTATATGTAGTAATGGGTAAATATGATGAAGGAATTAAAATATGCAGCGAACATATGGCAAATGTAGAAAATGCAGATATAAATGAAATCAAGCGTACAAAGGGAGATTTATATAGACTTAAAGGGGATTTATCGAAGGCAAAATATTATTATGAAGATGCAATTTGTAAAGGTAAAAATAATACCGATGCTTACGTTGATTTAGGTAAATTCTATTTATATCAAAATAAATATATAAAAGCTCTGCATTATTATAAAAAAGCATTAAAAGGTGTAGATAAAACAGATTATGAAAATCTATTTATTATATATTTTCATATAGGAATGGTATATAAATTTTTAGGATTTAAAAAAGAGAGTTATTTTAAAAAGTCAATAGAGTATTGTATTAAAAATATAGGCGATGAAAAAGAATATTTTACAGATGATGGATATTTGCCTGCTAGACTACACAATATAACAAGGGCATATATAAATATGGGCTATATTAAAAATGCTGAACACTATATTGCCCAAATGGATAAATACAAAAAATGTAAGGGCTGTCCATATGGAAAATGTTATGAAAAATTTGCTTTAATGGGTATGTTAGCAGAAGCCAAAGGAGATATAGAAGAAGCATTGAAGTATTATAATATAGTATTAGAATATGAGCCAGAGTACCTTTATGCGTATATTGCAGTTAAAAGATTAGCATCTGAAAAATAAGGGGAGAATAGCATGATAATAGGAATAGATTTAGGAACAACAAACAGTTCAGTGTCATATTTTACAGAAGATGGTGCGAAAATAATTCCCAATCGTTTAGGGAAAAACATAACACCATCTGTTGTTAGTATAGATGAAAATTCTAATATATATGTAGGTGAAACTGCACTAGAAAGAAGTGCAATTTACTATGACAGTACAGCACAGGTTTTTAAAAGAGATATGGGAAGTCAGAAAGTTTTTAAACTAGGGAAAAATGAATTTAATGCTGAAGAGTTATCATCATTTATATTGAAATATTTAAAAGAAGATGCAGAACATTTTCTTGGTGAAAAAATAGAAGAAGCAGTAATAAGCGTTCCTGCATACTTCAACGATGAACAGAGAAAAGCAACTAAAAAAGCAGGAGAAATGGCTGGATTTAGAGTAGAGCGTATTATAAGTGAGCCTACAGCCGCAGCTATAGCTTATGGATTGTATCAAAAAAAAGCTGATGCCAAAATTTTAGTATTTGATTTAGGCGGAGGTACATTTGATGTTTCTATTTTAGAGCTTTTTAATAATATACTTGAAGTCAGAGCAGTTGCTGGTGACAATTATCTAGGCGGAGAAGATTTTACTCAAATTCTAGTTGAGCTATTTATTAAAAAAAATAAATTAGATATAGAATCACTAGATTCAAAAACTTTATCACATATATTGGACCAAGCAGAGAAATGCAAAAGGGGATTTTCAGATAGTAAAGTATCTTCTATGAACTGTATTATAAATGATGAACGAATTGAATTTCAAATAAATATTGATGATTACGAAGATGCCTGTGAGCCTCTTTTAGAAAAAATCAGAAACCCCATAAAAAGAAGTTTAAGTGATACAAATCTGAGATTATCTCAAATAGATGATGTAATCCTTGTAGGAGGTTCCACGAAGCTTCCTATTATAAGAAAATTTGTAAATAAGCTTTTTGGAAGGTTTCCAAATACATCAATTGACCCTGATGAGGCAGTATCTCTAGGTGCAGCAATCCAAGCTGCTTTGAAAGAAAGAAACCAATATATAAAAGAAGTAATTTTAACAGATGTTTGTCCATATACTTTAGGAACAGAAGTTGTTATGGAAAGGGAAAATAATAGAATAGAAGCAGGTTATTTTTGTCCAATAATAGATAGAAATACTGTAATTCCTGCAAGTAGAACTCAAACCTTATATACAGTATATGATAATCAAAGTAAAATAAGAATAAATATACTTCAAGGAGAGAGTAGATTCGCAAAGAATAATATATCTTTGGGAGAGCTATTTGTGGAAGTACCATCAGCTTTGGCAGGTGAAGAAAGTATAGATGTAACATATACCTATGACATTAATTCTATACTAGAAGTAGAAGTTAAAGTAAATTCTACAGGAGATAAAGTCAAACAAATTATTAAAAATAAAAATAATGATATGACTGATGAAATGATAGAGAAACGAATGGAAGAAATAAGTTATTTGAAAATTCCTCCTAGAGAGCAGGAAAAAAATAAACTTCTTTTATTCAGAAGTGAACGAATGTATGAAGAAACTGTAGGAGATGCTAGAAAGCAGCTAGATTATATAATTACAAAATTTGAATCTGCACTTAAAACTCAAGACCCTATAAAAATAGAAAATGCAAGAGAAATATTTAAAGAAGAGTTGGATTATATAGATGAAGACCAAAAGTTAAGATAAATAGTATTTTTCAAAAATACAGCTTTATAGAGAATTCTTTGATGGTATAAACTTAGTAAAATGGATATAATAAAGAAATAAAAGAAAGATTAGCTAAATTGATTGACATCTTCAAGTAAAATAACTATAATTATATAAAAGTAAGGAAAAAACCTTGATAGGAAGAGTAGATATAAGAGGTAGTCAAAGGGAGCCTATAATAGTGAGACATAGGCACGAAACTTATATTGAAGAACATCCTTGAGTTTCTAATCGAAATCATTAAGAGAGTAGACTTAGACGGAATCACACCGTTATATGTGAAGCACATTAAGATGTGTGTTAAAGTGGCTATTAGCAATTAGGGTGGTACCGCGAAATTTACCTTTCGTCTCTATAATCAAAAAGAGATGAAAGGTTTTTTTATGACCTAACCCAATTTGTGAGCAAAGCGAACAAATTGATGGTAGGTCAAACGCAATGAGAACCCAATTTATACGAGCGTAGCGAGTAAATAAATTGGTGTTTCGAAACTGCGTAGTCACCGTGTCAAACAATTCAATCCAACGAAGGTTGTGAGCTGACATAGGTTAAGCACACCAAAAATCAAATAATAATAGAAGGGAGAATGCAAATGAAAACTACAGTTAGAGAAATTTACAAAGAGACGGAGAAGTATTTAAATAATGAAGTTGTACTTGAAGGCTGGATAAGGACATCAAGAAGTTCAAAGACCTTTGGGTTTATAGAATTAAACGATGGTACGTTTTTCAAAAATATTCAAATAGTATTTGAGGAAGGATTATCTAATTTTAAAGAGATAGAAAAATTGCCATTAAGTTCATCAATAATGGTTAAAGGTGTATTAACACCGACTCCAGAGGCAAAACAGCCCTTTGAAATTAAGGTAAGTGAAATAGAAATAGAAGGATATTCTACAGCAGATTATCCATTGCAAAAGAAAAGGCATACTTTTGAATACATGAGAACTATAGCTCATTTAAGACCTAGAGCAAATACTTTTAATGCTGTATTTAGAGTAAGATCTATTCTTGCTTATGCAATACACAAATTCTTCCAGGAAAGAGGATTTGTATATGTTCATACTCCAATAATTACAGGATCAGATGCTGAAGGTGCAGGAGAAATGTTTAGACTAACAACTTTAGATTTGAACAATGTACCTTTAACAGATGACAAAAAAATTGATTTTTCTAAGGACTTCTTTGGAAAAGAAACTAACCTGACAGTATCAGGGCAATTAGAGGGAGAAGCATTTGCTCATGCTTATAGAGATATTTATACTTTTGGTCCTACATTTAGAGCAGAAAACTCCAATACTGCAAGACACGCAGCAGAATTCTGGATGATAGAACCAGAGATTGCTTTTGCTGATATTAACGATAATATGCAATTAGCAGAAGATATGATGAAATATATAATTAAATATGTAATGGAAAACGCTAAAGAAGAAATGGAGTTCTTCAATGACTTTGTTGATAAAGGATTAATTGAAAGACTTGAAAATATAGTCAACTCGGACTTTGGTCGTATAACATATACTGATGCTGTTGAGCTACTTCAAAAATCAGGAGAAGAATTCCAATATCCAGTGGAATGGGGTATAGATTTACAAACTGAACATGAAAGATATATTTCAGAACAAGTATTTAAAAAACCAGTATTTGTAGTAGATTATCCAAAGGAAATAAAAGCTTTCTATATGAGATTAAATGAGGATGGAAAAACTGTAGCAGCAATGGATCTTTTAGTTCCAGGTGTTGGAGAAATCATAGGCGGATCTCAAAGGGAAGAAAGACTTGATTTACTAGAACAAAAAATAATAGAAAATGGAATGGATCCAGAAGATTACTGGTGGTATTTAGAATTAAGAAAATTTGGTGGAACTAAACATGCAGGATATGGTCTTGGATTTGAAAGAGCTGTTATGTATATAACAGGAATGACAAATATAAGAGACGTGATCCCATTCCCAAGAACAGTAAAATCAGCAGAATTTTAGGAAAAATAACCCTAAGAAATAAATTTGTTTCTTAGGGTTATTTTTATTATATAAAAACATATATTTATTGTATTACAATAAATATATGTTGAATAAGGATATTGGATCTGTTATAATTAGATAAAAAAGACAGGATGTGGAGTATAAAAAACATAAGTGTAAGTTTTTGAAATATCCATTAGGTTAGTAGGAGTACTTATTTTTCTTCTTTATGCTTTATGGACTACATATAACAATCATATCCTTTTATTTGGGGATGTTTCATACATTTAGGTTATTTAGTTTAATTAGTAGAAATCCACTATTTACAATGGAGGATTATAAGGACTTAGACTGTCAACCTGGTGATATATTAGAATATATGGAAGATTAACTTTAAAAGGATATAGAAGGAGTGATTAAAACATTGATTATTTCAAAGGAAAGTTTTAAAATAACTACCTACGTTTTATTATTAAATCTATTTATTTCACTATTATTTTATATAACTGATACATATATTTTTCCGGATTACTGTGGACTTATGTTATTTGTACCAATCATCATATTGTCTTACTTTGCAATTGGAGTAAGTGGACTTTCACTTATAATTATGTTATTACTTAAAGTTATAAATAAAATAAGGAAACAATAGGTTTTTATAGGAGTAGATACTATGAATAGGCTAATAAAAGAGATTACCATATTCAGTATTATTGCTATGACCTTGATTTTAATCATAAGTAGAAATAATAGATATTTAAAAAGTCCTAATCCTGAAGAATTAAGTAGTATTATATTGATTGATGTTATTGGTGAAGAGGGTACCCAAAAAATTACCATTAATCAACAAGTAGATATAAATAATTTTTTAGATATATTTAAGAATGCTAAAATGACAAATAAACAAAGTATTTCACAAATTCCTAGAAAAACAAAATTTACTACTGTCCTATACAAGTTTAAATCATCAGGTAATAAGAGTTTTAGATCAATTTATGAAGAAAATGGTGATTTGTACATAGATCAACCTTTTGTTGGAGTTTTTAAAATAGACTCAAATGATTTATCCATATTGGAACAAATTATAAGAAGAGGAAATAAGAAAGAGATTTCAGTATTAGTTAATGATATACTGAAAAGTGATTTTTAGAAGTAATGTAAGTTTGAAGCTAATAAATAATAAAGATACTTATATAAGGTTTTTATTGAAACATAAATCTTACAAGGATAAACTAGCAGTATTTCAATTTAATAAATATATTTTTGTAGCATTTGTGGGTTTACGTACAATAAGATTATTTATAACTATGAAAAAAATAAAGTATCTATTTTTTTACTAATATTGCTAATATCAATAAGTGTATTTTCTATTCTTCATATTCATAGCGAAAAGTTTAAAAAATGTAGAAGTGAATATATTGACTCTAATGGGGGCAGCCATGTATAAGGTGAATACACAGTAAGCCCAAGGATTATAGGATATGTAGAAGGAATTAAAAAGTATTTAGAAGATAAAAATAGAGAATAAACCTATAATGTTCAATAAGTTGAATTCTGACTGCAGAAGAGATGAACATAATTTATAATATATATATCTACTGATAGTATACTATTTATAGTATTTAAGTGTCGTTTCGGTGTAAAAATATGAAACCAAATTATATTAAAAGGAGATGTATTTTTGAAGAGTAAAATGAAATTGATAAGAAATTCTTTTGCTATAATTTTAATAGTTTCTCTTATGTATATTACAGAGAGGTATTTTCTTGAAAGATATTTTAGCTTATTATTTAGGGATTGGATATGGGCATTGGTAATAATCATTTCTATCTTTTGTATATTAGTTATAGAAGTTACTATCTTAATTAATTTAAATAATATATTTGAAAAAAGATTACCTATCCTTAAGATTTGGAATGGCGTCATTCAAATAATAGCTATTGTATTAATACTTTTAGTTAATTTATATGCTCTTCTTTTTTGTATCTTAATTATTAGTATGGGCTATAAAGAGGTAGGAGTAGAAACTTATAAAGGAGAAAAATACTTAATTAGAGATACTGGATGGATGACTCCAGATCATTTTTACAATTATCATCCATATAAAAACCTATTTGTTTATGGCAAAGATATTAAATATTCAGGAGAAGTTAAATGGGAAGATTATATGGAACTTAAAATAGATAGGAAAAAAGAGTCAAATTATATACCAAACACAATAGAGGAAGATACAGATAATGATATCGAAGATGAAGAAAAAGAAATACTTCCAATAGATGTAGAATACATTCAAAAAGTCGATGATAATTTAAATTATGGATTTTATCTTATAGATCGTGCTGGTCATCAATACTCCTACGCATTTGTACAATCTAATAATGACAGTTTATCCTGGGAAATAATTTATCGATTTCCTACAAATAGTGAGATTTATTATGGACACTTTTTAAATAAAGAACTTGGTTTTATTAATTTTGGATCAAGTGAAGGATTATCACTTTTTATGACTAATGATGGTGGAGTAACGTGGAAGGATGTTTTAATTGATTTGTCAGAAGAGAACAAGGATATGCTCTACGTTCAAGATATTAGGCAAAACGGAGAAGAAATTGAGTTGATATTGGGGAGCCCTTCATGGAGTAACTCTAATAAGAGCATAAAATATATTTCAATAGATAAAGGATTATCATGGGACTTGAAAATATAAATTGGATAAATATTATATGGTAAAATGTTTATGATAAATCATAGTTAAAGACATAAGTAATACTTATTATAGGAGTATTTGAAGCTAAGTAATTAGCTTTTTTTATTGCTTTTATAGTTATAATCTTCTTTAAAGGAATAGTAGACTATGCTATAATAATTATTCATATTATAAAACAAAGGAGAAAACACATGGAATTAACTTGGTTTAGTTTAGCATTATTAGCAACATTATTTTGGGGATTATCAGATGTATCTTTTAAGAGAGGAACTGATCCTAAAGACAAATATAGTCATTTAAGGATTTTAATTATGATTGGTTTTATTATGGGACTACAAGCTTTAGTAGAACTATATAAATTAGACTTTAATTATAGTATAAAGACTAATTTTATATATTTTCCAGTATCTTTTTTATATATATTATCTATGGCGGTGGATTTTTATGGATATAGATACCTCCAAATTTCAGTAGGTTCACCTGTAGCTAGTACCTCAGGAGCAATGGCTGGTATATTGTCTTTTATGGTACTAGGTAAAACAATGACAGGTATTCAATTTTTAGCAGTAAGTCTTATAACAATTGGTCTTGTTTTATTGGCAATATTGGAAAGTCAAGAAACTAGAAAAAAATCTTTAAGTATAGAAGAAAAAAAACTTAATCTTGGAGCAGTAGCCCTTATATTTCCTATAATCTATGCTGTAGTTGATGCCTTTGCAACATTTTTAGATGATGTATATTTAAGCAATATCCTTACACCTGAAGAAGCATTGATTTCATTTGAGCTTACTTTTTTTACAATAGCTTTAATATCTTTATTTTATCTAGTTGTTATTAAGAAGGAAAGATATAATATTAAAGATGAGAAATTCAATATAATAGGTGGAATTTGTGAAACAGCAGGACAATTTTTCTATGTTTATGCATTAACTGGAAACTCAGTAGTTGCAGCACCATTAATGTCTATAGATGGTATTGTAGCTGTAATCTTTGGAAGGATATGGCTGAAAGAAAAATTGAATAAAAATCAATATTTTACTATTATAATGATAACCATAGGAGTATTTATTTTGGGATTTTTTGAGTAAAATAGAGACAATAATAGCTTAGAGATATGTAAATATAACAATATTTATAAAAACCTCTGTAGATAATAATATTTACAGAGGTTTTTTTATAAGTATATGAAGAAATTCCAATTATATTATTATTACCTTCCTTTTAACCAGCTATATATATAATCATAAACTTCCTCTTTATTTTCTTCATTTAAAAGTTCATGTCTTCCGCTAGAGTATAATTTCAGAGAAATATCTTGAATATCTAAATCATTGTATTGATTATATAATCTCTTTACAGATTTACCATATTTACCTACAGGGTCCATATCACCTGATAAGACTAGTATAGGTAAAGTTTTTACTATATTATTTAATCGTTCTCTTTTATATAATCCTTTAAAACCTTCAAATAGATTATAATAAAAATTTATTGGAGATATATATCCACAGAGTTGGTCTTTTATATATTTATCTACTTCTTTATCATCTCTACTTAGCCAATCAAATTTAGTTCTTTTATTTTCAACCTTATTATTAAAAGAACCAAAGGATAATTTATCAATTAGTTTTGCTTCTAAAGTATTATCAAGGAACTTATTCTGTATATTTGACAGTATATTACCTGCCTTAACATCTAAACCATTTTGTTTTGCAGAGCCTGATAAGATTATACCATTAATATCTTTTGAATACCTGATTATATATTCTTGACCAATAAAGGATCCAAAGCTATGAGCAAATATATACAAGGGAAGGTCTTTATGCTTTTCCTTAATTAGCTTAGATATTATTTTTTCATCTTCAACAATATTATAAAAACCATTTTCTCCAACATATCCTAAGATATTATTTTTATCTACAGAATAACCATGTCCCCTATGATCATCGGCATAAACTATATATCCTTTTTCATTTAAAAATCTTGCGAAATCATCATATCTAGCTGTATGTTCAGCCATTCCATGGAAGATTTGTACTACTCCCTTTGGATTTAAAACATCATCCCAAATCCTTAAAAATATATCCATTCCATCTTTTCCCTTAATAAAGGTTTCTATACTTAATCCCAATTTGATCACCTCAACTAATTATATCTAATTAAAAATAGAAGAACAATAGGGCAATATGATATAATTACAATAAAAGATATAAATCATTGGAGGTACTATGGTGAAAAAATATATAATGGCTTTTGATCAGGGGACAACAAGCTCTAGAGCTATAATATTTGATAAATCAGGCAATATAATAGGTAAGGCACAAAAAGAATTTAAGCAAATATATCCAAAAGCTGGATATGTAGAACATGACCCTATTGAAATATGGGCTACACAATCAGGGGTAGCAAGAGAGGCTCTGGAAATGGGAGGTATAAGGGGAGATGAAATAGCAGCTATAGGTATTACTAACCAAAGAGAGACCACTATAGTTTGGAATAAGAACACAGGTAAACCTATTTATAATGGGATAGTATGGCAGTGTAGACGAACTGCAGATATATGTAGTGAACTCAGCGAAATGGGACTAGAAGAATATACTAGAGAGAATACTGGCTTGATCCTTGATGCATATTTTTCCGCCACTAAAATTAAATGGATATTAGATAATGTAAAGGGAGCTAGAAAATTAGCAGAAGAAGGAGAGCTTCTATTTGGAACTGTGGATACTTGGCTTATATGGAATTTAACTAGAGGGAAAGTTCATGTAACTGATTATTCCAACGCATCTAGAACTATGTTATATAATATAAAAGAATTGAAGTGGGACGAAAAATTAATAGAAGTACTAGATATACCAAAATCTATGCTACCAGAAGTGAAACCTTCATCTGAGATATATGGTTATACGGAGGAGTATATATTTGATGGCATTAAAATACCCATAGCTGGTATTGCAGGAGATCAACAGGCAGCACTTTTTGGTCAGAACTGCTTTGAACCTGGTATGGCTAAAAATACCTATGGAACAGGATGCTTTATGCTAATGAATACAGGGGAAAACATGGTACTATCTAAAAACGGACTATTGACTACAATAGCCTGGGGGATAGATGGTAAAATAGAATATGCTTTAGAGGGAAGTATATTTGTGGCAGGAGCTTCTATTCAATGGCTAAGAGATGAACTAAAACTCATTAGGTCAGCAGAAGAATCTGAATATTACGCAACAAAAGTTGAAGATACCAATGGAGTATATGTAGTACCTGCCTTTGTAGGTATAGGTGCACCATATTGGGATATGTACGCAAGAGGGGCAATACTAGGTCTTACTAGGGGAGCTAAATCTGAGCATATAATTAGAGCAACCTTAGAATCTATAGCCTATCAAACTAGAGATGTGTTAGAAGCCATGGAAGAAGACTCTAATATTAAACTTCAATCACTTAAGGTAGATGGTGGAGCTGTAGGAAATGATTTTTTAATGCAGTTTCAAGCAGATATATTATCCTCCATAGTTGAAAGACCCAAAATAATAGAGACTACTGCCTTGGGAGTGGCTTATTTAGCTGGTCTGGCAGTAGGATTTTGGAAAGATAAGAAAGAAGTTTTAGACAATTGGCAGATAGATAGAAAGTTTGATCCTAATATGGATACTGAAAAAATAGATAAATTATATAAAGGATGGAAGAAGGCAGTAGAAAGATCTTTTGCTTGGGAAGAATGATATAATTATAATATTTTAAAATTATAGCACCTTAAAGCCTTTGTGACCATATTAAAGTCATAAAGGCTTTTTTATTTGGGAAAACATAAGGAAAATATCTCTTGAGCTTAAGATGTAAACTTTTCTTTTGCAACCAGAAAAAAATGGAATCTTTCTTTATAGTTATGTCAGGAAAGATATGTTATAATTGTTGTAATATTTATTCGGAAAGACAAGGCCTATCAAATAAACCCTGAATTACTTAATGCTCACTAGTAAAGACGTTTCTTGAAAAAAAGAATCGATTAAAGACTGCGGGTGATTTACTGCCCTCAGTCTTTCTATTGTGTTCCCATTATGGGAAACAACTTGGTGGTGAAAGTTCAATACTACTCGAACGCTACATAGTAAATGTGGTGGTTACATAGGATGAAGTTTACTTTTTTAAATTTATTATATAAAACAAGGTGGGATTTAATGAAGATTTTTTTACTTGAAGATGATGAAACTGTTTGTTTTGGGATTAAAACCTATTTGGAAAATAACAACTATATAGTAAAGGTTGCTAAGTCAATTGATGAATCAAAGAAAGTATTTGACTATAATTTTGATTTAATTCTTTTAGATATAAATTTACCGGATGGAACGGGGTTTGATTTTTTAAAGATATTTAATATAGAATCTATACCATTTATATTTTTAACAGTTAATGATTCAGAGGAAGATATAGTTAAGGGACTTAATATCTCTGATGGATATATTACAAAGCCTTTCAAACTTCCAATATTGATAGCGAAAATAGAAAGTATTTTAAGACGAGTAGACGGAGTAGAAGAAAAACTAAACTATAAAGGTTTAGTATTAGATCAGAAAAATTATATCTGCTATTTAGATGGAGAAAATATAAATTTAGCTTTAAAGGAATATGAAGTATTAAAGCTTCTTTTAGAAAACAGAGGAAATACTTTAAGTAGAGAAAAAATTCTAGGAATAGTTTGGGACATAGATGGAGATTTTGTAGAAGATAATACACTTTCAGCAACAGTAAAAAGATTAAGGAAAAAATTAAAGGATTATAGCTATGTGATAGAAACTGTAAGAGGAATTGGCTATAGATTTGTGAGGGATTAATATGTACTTTTTTATAATAGTATTTTTGATTATTAATTTTTTAATAAGGGGAATGGACAAATATTTTTATAGTACAGTCTCAAATATCCTAGATATTAAGGGATTTAATAGTGAAACTATATTAAAATCCTTAGGATATTATAATAAAAGCATATTTCCAAATAGGATATACGGAATTTTCATTGCTTTTATTATTTCTATAATTATATATGGAATATATATATTATTTAATACAAAAAAAGATAGAAAGCTCAAGCTTAAAATTAAGGAATTACAAGAAGATTTAATAAGTATAAACAAAGGTGACTATTCCATAGAGATAAAAGAAGATGATGAATACAGCATTTTGCGGGATGAATTATATAAGATTATAGTAAATTTAAAATCCTTAGAAGCAGAATCTAAAAGGCAAAAATCCAATTTAAAGAAAGACTTATCCAACATAGCCCACCAACTTAAAACCCCTATAACCTCAATAGGATTCATGACGGAGCTCATTAAAACAGATAAAGGGAATACAGATATATACTTAGAAAAGCTGTCTTTGGAACTAGATAAACTTAAAAACTTTACAGAGGTACTTTTAAAGCTATCTAAAGTAAATTCCAATACTATTGATTATAAATATGAAGAGCTTTCCGTAAAGGAAATAATAGATGATATAATAAATAGTTTAAATAGAGACAAAAATGTTAAAGTAGAGTATATTGGAGAAGATTTTATAGTTTTTGGAGATGAAGTTTGGCTTTATGAAGGATTTTTGAATATAATAAAAAATTCTTTAGAACATACCTTGGATAAGATGCAAATAGAGTTTATATCTAATCCTATATATAAAGAAATAAAGATAAAGGATAACGGAAAGGGACTAGAAGAAGAGGTTTTAAAAAGGATTTTTGATAGATTTTATAGGGGAAGTACATCTATACCAGGATATGGAATAGGATTAAATCTTTCAAAGTCAATAATAGAAAACCACAATGGAGAAATAAAGGCCTATAATGATAATGGACTTACATTTCAAATTAAATTTTATGATGTCACCTAGATGTCACTTACATATTATATCATTTAGCTATAGGAGGTATGAAAATGGAAATATTAAAAATTGAAAATCTAAAAAAGACCTATGGCAAAGGAAAAACAACAGTGGAAGCTTTAAAAAATATTAACTTATCAGTAGAAAGAGGTCAAATGATTGCCATAATGGGGCCAAGTGGATGTGGTAAATCCACTCTTTTAAATCTAATATCAGGTATAGATAAGCCAACAAGCGGGGAGGTAGTAGTGGAAGACAGCAGTATATCTAAACTTAGTGAAAATAGTTTAGCTCTTTATAGAAGAAGACAGATAGGAATTATATATCAGTTTTTCAATTTAATTCCTAATCTCTCAGTAGAGAACAATATTAAATTACCTGTTTTAATGGATAACAAAGAAGTGGAAACTAACTATTTTAAAGGATTAATAGATAGTTTGGGTATTGAAGATAAATTAAAGGTTTTTCCAGATAAGTTATCAGGTGGTCAGCAACAGAGAGTTGCCATAGCTAGAAGTTTGATATATAAACCAACTATAGTTTTGGCAGATGAGCCAACGGGAAATCTAGACAAGAAAAATTCTAAAGATATAATAGAACTTTTTAGATTATCAAATTTAAAATATAAGCAAACAATGATAATAGTAACCCATGATGAAGAAGTGGCATTGTCAGCGGATAGAATAATCAGAATGGAAGATGGCCTTGTAGCAAGTGACGAGGTGATAAGATGAATATTTTTAAAACATATATCAAAGGAGATATTAAAAATAATAGGGAAAGTTATAATTCAACAAGAATTACCATATTCCTAGCTGTATTAATCTTATCTACCTTTATATTTAGTGTATCATCCTTTTTTAAATCTTATATTGATATGCCAAATGATAATATGGGAGGATCGCAATTTAGAATTATAAGTACAATCTCAAGTAAAGATGCAAATAATTTAGTTTCAAATAGGCATATAAAGAAAATTGGTTTTTTTAATACAAAAGAGCTTGAAGAAGGTTTTGGTTCTAAAGAAAAAACTAGACTCTTTAAAATGGATGATAATGCAATGTCTACAAAGCAGTCGGCCTTAAAGGAAGGAAAGCTTCCTAAAGAAGGTCAGGCAATGATAAGTGACGATATGGCTAAGGAAATAGATAAAGGTTTAGGGGATAATATAGAAATTGAAGATAAAATATACCATATATCAGGCATATACTATGATACAACCCATGAGTATCAAAACTTCTATAATATATATTTAAATATCAATCAAGAAGCACTTATAAATAGTAAAGAAGAATTATCGCCTTTTATATGGTATAAGAATATATATAAAACCTATAGTTTAAGTGAAGAAATTATGAATAACTTGGAGACTCAGGAAGTTACTTATGGTTATAACGATTTATATTTAAATAGATCCTTTGTCATTGATCCAGAAAAAAGCTTGTTAAAGGATTATATCAGTCACGTTCTAATAGTGATTTTATTCATAATAGCAATAATCCTTTTTTATTCAATAATTGTAAATTTATTTCTAGTTCAAGAATCAAAATCCATTGAAGAATATTCAAGACTTAAGACTATTGGAGCTACAAATAAGGATATAAGTAAAATAATAAAATTAAAGGCAATGTATATATCCCAGATTCCAATAACACTCGGAATACTTTTTTCCCTTGTACTTGTGAAAATATTATTTCTAATTATAAATAAAGTTGACAAATATTTTTCAGGTGGAAAAGATATATATTCAATATATATGTATTTGGATTTAAAATTAGATTTTAGGCTTATTTTATTCGTGTATATTCTAAGCTTTTTAATAATATACTTAGGAACTAAAAGGCCAACTAAAAAACTTAAGAAAAGCTCCGTATTAGATGGATTAAAGGGAAATATTAAAGGAAAAAGTCATAAAAAACACGATTTAAAGTATACAGAAAACATAGAAAAAGACCTTTCAAAACAATTCTATAAAAATAGTAAATATGCTTTTAGATTTACAAACATAACTCTAAAATTAGGGTTTTTATTGATAGTATTTATAATGATCGGGATTACCTATTATTCTATGGACAAAAAATATAATCGAATAAGTAAATACGAGACTTATGATATCCAAGGTGAGTATGCAACTTTAAATCCATTAAATGAAGATATTATAAAAGAAATTAAAGAGTTAGGAATAGAGGATTTAGTAAATTTTAGAAAAGAAGCTGTATCTTTTAATTTTGATTCTAGTATGGTTTCCAATGAATATAAAGATATAGGTAGTTTAAGTAGTTTAGAAGAAGAGATAGGTTCTTTTGATAATATGAGGATAGAGATATTTGGTATAGAGGATGAAAAATTTAAAAAATTAGCCTTAGAAAAAGGATTAGAGCCAGATAATTATATTGGAAATAAAGTAATTCTTTTAAATACTATGGGAGATGATTTTAATATTCCAGTATCAGAGATGAAAAATATAAAGTTTCTAAAAGATGGTATAAAGGAACTATCTCTCTCAGAATATGGAGGTCCTATAGAGATTAATGGAACTAGTATTAGGGGGCATGAATTTACTTTAAATGTAGAGGACAAAATAGACACTCCATTATTTGATTATTCTATTATAAAAAATGGTCTAAATGTTTATATGCCCAAATCTCAATATATAGAACTTTTTACGAATTTCTTAAGAATCGCAGATTTAGATCAATATGAATATATTTCAATTAAGACTGACAATATAGAGGAAGTTCAAGAGAGCATTAGTAATATGTCCTTAAAATATTTCAAGACAGATGATTATTTTCTAGAATCTAAATTAGATGAAGAAAAATTAGTTAAAAAGAGAAATATAATAGGAAGTATATTGGCAATATTCTTGAGTCTGTTTTTTATAGTAGTAGGATTTTCAAATTCCTATTTTTCATTCTATAATCTATTTCTAGAAAGAAAAGATCAATTTTTATTATATAAATCCATAGGAATGGACAAAAAATTATTAGAAAGTATACTTGAACAAGAGAAAAGGAAAATTTTATTTAGCTTTATTTACTTAATGCCTTTTATAGTATTAGCTGTTACTTATATAGGATCTAAGCTATTTACCATATTTAGACCAATAGATTTTTTATTAAATTTAAACTATCTATTTATTCTAGTTATTTTAGGCTATATTCTTATAATTTATGTTTCTATATCAAAGATGTACAATAAGTATAAGAAAGAGATTATAGGAAATTAGTTTATGTGATACTTATCAGCATAAGGGGGAGACGGTTGATGTTTAGAAGAGTTAGAAGAGTATTTTTAATTGGTTTAATAGGTTTATTTATGTTTATTGTTTTTAAAGGGATTCCTTTTATAGATACAAATTTTAAATCCTTAGAGAAAGTCATAGTAATAGATGCTGGACATGGGGGGAGCGATCCTGGGACTATTGGATTTAATGGTAATTATGAAAAAGATATTAATCTAAATATTTCTAAAAAATTAAAACAAAAGTTAAAGTCAAATGGTTATAAAGTTATTTTAACTAGAGATAGTGATGAATATGTAGATAATCTTTTAAGGGCTAAATTGACAAATAAAAAGAGAGCTAGGGTTTTTATTAGCATCCATGGAAATGCAATGGAAAACAATAATTCTATAAACGGAATTCAGGTACTTTATTATCCAAATAGGGAAAGCACCATTGGTGATTTAAATAATAATGAGTTAGCAAGGATTATAATGGGTTCACTAATTAATGGAACTGGGGCTAAGGATAAGGGTATTGTAGAAAGGGAAGATTTAATTGTGTTAAACCAGACAAAGATGCCAGCCATAATAATTGAATGTGGATTTTTATCAAATGAAAAAGAAGAACAACTTTTACTTACAGATGATTACCAAAATAAGGTGGTAGATTCAATATCTATGGGATTGGAAGAATATTTTAGTTTAAATCCTAGGGACTAGTCCTACCATGAAATTATTGAAGAGTTTTTTTGTATAATTGTCTTAACATGAGAGGGTATTGAAGAATTATTAGTATTTTTTATATAATATAATATAATATTTAAAAATGTCCTTGATTTTATTGGATTTCTTTGTTAGAATAGATTTTAAATTAATATATACTATGAATGGAAGTAGTAGGTTCCATACCAATTGTAGAGAACTATCGGCTGGTGAAAGATAGTATTGGTCAAAACTGAACTCGTCCATGAGTTATTAAGGTGAATTGTAGCCTTAGTCGGTTTGATGCCGTTATATTTTGAGTGGATAGAAATATCAATAAGAGTGGTACCGCGGAATTTACCTTTCGTCTCTATTTAGAGATGGAAGGTTTTTTTATGACCTAACCCAGTTTGTGAGCAAAGCGAACAAATTGATGGTAGGTCAAACGTAACGAGAACCAAATCTATATGAGTGTAACGAGTAAATAGATTTGAGTTTCGAGACTACGTCACAGAACCTAAGCCAGTGAGATGATGTACATCAAACGCAGCAATAACCAACTAAAAAAATTAATTGTCAATTAAATAAGAGGAGGAAAATAAATGAGAGAGTATAGACCAAATGAAATTGAAAAAAAGTGGCATGATATTTGGGATGAAAGACAGCCCTTTAAGGCATCTAATGAAAGTAATAAGCCGAAGTTTTATGCTTTAGTAGAATTTCCTTATCCATCAGGAGAAGGACTGCATGTAGGTCATCCAAGACCATATACTGCATTAGACATTGTGTCTAGAAAGAGAAGACTTGAAGGATATAATGTATTATATCCAATGGGATGGGATGCCTTTGGATTACCAACGGAGAACTATGCAATTAAACATAAAATCCATCCAGAAACAGTTACAGAAAGAAACGTAGCAAAATTTAAATCACAGTTAAAATCCATAGGATTTTCCTTTGATTGGTCAAGGGAAATAAATACTACAGATCCACATTATTATAAATGGACTCAATGGATATTCCTAAAACTATATGAAAAAGGATTGGCATATAAACAAGAAATGCCTATTAACTGGTGTCCATCTTGTAAAGTAGGCTTAGCAAACGAAGAAGTTATTCAAGGAACCTGCGAAAGATGTAGCGGAGAAGTAGTTAGAAAAGTTAAAAACCAATGGATGCTAAAAATAACAGAATATGCAGATAGACTAATTAGTGATTTAGATAAGGTAGATTATATTGAAAGAGTAAAGGCTCAGCAAACTAACTGGATTGGTAAATCTGAAGGAGCAGAGGTAGATTTTCAAATTGCAGGAAAAGAAGATAAGCTAAGAGTATTTACTACAAGACCAGATACATTATTTGGCTCAACATATATGGTTATTGCAGCGGAACATCCTTTAATAGAAAAATATAAGGAAGAAATAACAAACTTAGATGAAATCCATGAATACCAAAATGAAGTAGGTAAAAAATCTGATTTTGAAAGAACAGAATTATCTAAGGATAAAACAGGTATAGAAATAAAAGGGTTAACAGCAATTAATCCTGCTACTGGCGGAGAAATTCCTATTTGGATTTCTGACTATGTTTTAATGAGCTATGGTACAGGTGCAATAATGGCAGTACCAGGACATGATACTCGTGACTGGGAATTTGCTCAGAAATTTAACCTTCCTATAATTGAAGTAATAAAAGGTGGAGATATAGAAAAGGAAGCCTTTACAGATACTGAAAAAGGTATAGTTATAAATTCTGATTTCATCAATGAAATGGAAGTAAAAGAAGCTAAAGAATATATGATTAAATGGTTGGAAGAAAAAAATCTAGGTGTTAGAAAAGTAAACTTTAAATTAAGAGACTGGGTATTCTCTAGACAAAGATATTGGGGAGAGCCAATTCCTCTAGTACACTGTGATGAATGTGGCTGGGTACCTGTTCCAGAGAAGGAATTACCAGTTATGTTACCAGATGTAGAAAACTATGAGCCGACAGATAATGGGGAATCACCTCTTGCAAATATTACAGATTGGGTAGAAACTACTTGTCCAAAATGTGGTGGAAAAGCTCATAGAGAAACTGATACGATGCCTCAATGGGCAGGGTCTTCTTGGTATTTCCTAAGATATATCGATCCATGTAATGAAGAAGAATTTGCTTCTCAAGAAGCTTTAAATTATTGGTTACCAGTAGATTGGTATAATGGTGGAATGGAACATACAACCCTTCACCTACTATATTCAAGATTCTGGCATAAATTCTTATATGATATTGGAGTAGTACCTACGCCAGAGCCATATGCAAAGAGAACTTCCCATGGCATGATTCTAGGAGACAATAATGAAAAAATGTCAAAATCTAGAGGAAATGTAATAAATCCTGATGATATAGTAAGAGACTATGGTGCAGATACTCTTAGAACTTATGAAATGTTTATTGGGGATTTTGAAAAGAGCGTACCTTGGTCAGAAAATGGAGTAAAAGGCTGTAGAAGATTCCTTGAAAGAGTATGGAAACTTCAAGAGATTTTAGTAGATGGTGAAGGCTATACTAAGGAACTAGAAAGTAGTATTCACAAAACTATTAAAAAAGTATCGGCAGATTTTGAAACATTAAAGTTTAATACAGGGATTGCAGCTTTAATGGCTCTATTAAATGAATTTAATGACCATGGTAGTATAACAAAAGAGGATTTGAGAACATTTATAATACTACTAAATCCAGTAGCTCCTCATATAACTGAAGAGATGTGGGAAATATTAGAATTAGAAGGCTATCTACATGAAACTGTTTGGCCAAAATTTAATGAGGAAAAAACTAAAGATAAAGTAATAGACCTACCAGTTCAAGTAAATGGCAAAGTAAGAGGTACAATACAAATTAGTGTTGACGAATCTCAAGATATAGCAAGAGAAAAAGCAAAGGCTGATGAAAATATTAATAGATTCCTAGAAGGAAAGAATATAGTAAAGGAAATATTTGTTCCAGGAAAAATATATAACATAGTTGTAAAATAGAATAGGGCTGCCATTGGCAGCCTTTATCTGTTGAGCTTATATTATTCTTCTACCAAACATACCACAATTACAGAAGATTACTACAAGCAGTAAAAAGAAAAATAGTAAAGAACTATCTGTCTCACAACATTCCTCTCTTCTACCTAATAATTCAGTCATAAAGACACCCCCGATTAATAATTATATTAAGTGTTCTCCACTTAAGATATAATATGAGATTAAGGAAAAAAGTGTTAATTAATATTATATTATATTTTACACTACCCTTATGATCTAATGGAGGTAATGACTATTTTATTTTTCTAAGCTGGATAGTTTTCTATATAGGGTTCTAATACTAATCCCTAATTCTTCTGAGGCTTTTTCCTTTCCACTTAAATTCCAACCATACTTATTTAATGTACTAACAATCAAATCCATTTCCTTTTGTGCTATAGATTCTTTAAAATCAAATCTCTCTTTTACAGTAAATTTAGATATTCTATCAGGAAGATTATCAATTTCAATCATATCAGCTTCTTCCATATTGATTGCGTATTCTATGGCATTTTCAAGTTCTCTTATATTTCCAGGCCATGGATAGGATTTTAAAATATCTAAGGCTTCTTCTGAAATATCTTTGACATTTTTAAAAAGCTTTTTATTGTATTTATCTATAAAATGTCTAGTAAGTAACTCTATATCATCTATTCTTTCATTTAGTGGAGGTAAGCAAATAGGTATAACATTTATTCTATAGAACAAATCCTCTCTAAACCTATTTTCTTCCATCATAGATTCTAAATCTTGATTAGTTGCAGCAATAACCCTAATATCCACAGATATAGGGGTAACACTTCCTAATCTTTGTATAGTACTTTCCTGAAGTACTCTTAGGAGTTTAGCCTGTAAATGTTCTTGTAATTCTCCTATTTCATCTAAGAACACTGTTCCACCGTTAGCCATCTCAAAAATTCCCAATTTGCCACCTTTCTTAGCGCCAGTAAAAGCTCCTTCTTCGTACCCAAAAAGCTCAGATTCAAATAGAGAGTCAGGTATATTTGCACAGTTTATTGAGACAAAAGGATTATCAGATCTATTACTTGTGTAATGAATAGCCTTGGCTATCAACTCCTTACCAGTACCAGTTTTTCCAGTAATTAAAACTGAAGAAGATGATGTTGATAATTTTCTAATTCTATTCTTTATATTATTGATTTTGTAATCATTAGTAATAATAGAATTTAAATAATCTTGATGTAAATATTGTTTAGATGGACCAACATCTTTTTCCAATTTAATAAAATAGCCAATGATATCAAATTCTATTATTAAAGGTGTAATATGAATAATTCCTTGAAAACTTTCACTAACAGAATATTTTTTTCTAGGTTTACTAGTACTCAATATCCAATTACAAATGCTTTCAGGGAAAATAATATCTATAGTTTGAGTGTATAAATTACAATAGGAAAGTAGGTCTTCAAATTCTTGATCCCAGTGTACCAGAAGGCCATTTTTGTCTATTATTATATAACTAGAATTGTTTTCTTTAGTTATCTCGTGAATTACTTTATGTAACATTTGAATATTATTATTTGAAATTTCATTTTGAGCAAACATAGAAATCAGTTGTGAAGTATTTTCTAAAACATTCATATAGTTACGTATATTTTCTTCAATCAAAGTATGTCCTTCTTGGGAAAAGGAAGTAAGGCTTAAAACACCTACAGGAATTCCATTTAATTTAATACAAGACAAAACTTCTATAGTTGAAGGACAATTATTTACAAATCTACATCCTATACATGAGTTCATTAAGCCAGGCTTATTTACTATTACATTTCCTAGGTTCAAAACTTCTTCTATTGAAGCTGAGTGAACATTTCTTCCTTTTCTTTGCAAATAGATTTGTGTGCTACTTACTAATTCTGAGTTGGTATTAAATACGGCATACTCCATATTTGTTAGATTAGCCATAGTAGATATTATGTTTTCCAAACTAGGTTTAATATTTTTCAAATTCATATCTATCACCTCTTTGTCATAGTTGGCAATAATATGTTAATATTTGCCTTTGAAGACAATTAAATTATATCATATTAGCTTGACAAGGCAATGGATAATATATAATATTCTGAATATTTCCTGTAATCATGGGGTTTTTATGAAAAAGATTATTTTATTAACTTATTGGCATACTTTATGCAAGTATATATTGTTGAATGTAAAGGAAGATTAAAAAAGGGGGAAGAAGATGAATAATCCATTAGATTTAAAAGGTAGGGTAGCTATTGTTTCAGGTGGGGCTTCTGGAATAGGATTAGCCACTGGAAAATTGTTGGCAGAATATGGTGCAAAAGTTGTGCTACTTGATGTAAATCAGGAAAGTGGAGAAAAAGCAGTTATGGAAATAATAAATGAAGGTAATTTTGCCATCTTTAAAAAATGTAATGTAACCAATAATGAAGAGTGTAAAACTACTATTGAATCAATAGAAAGGGAATTTGGTAGAATTGATATATTGTTTAATAATGCAGGTGTTACAGTAAGAAAGACAGTTGTAGATTTGACTGAAGCTGAGTGGGATTTTGTCCTTGATGTAGGACTTAAGGGAACATATCTACTTTCCAAGTACACCATACCTGTAATGGCAAAAGGTGGTGGAGGAAGCATAGTAAATACTGGGTCAGGCTGGGGTTTGAAAGGTGGAGATAAGGCAGCTGCATACTGTGCAGTAAAGGGTGGGATTGTAAACTTAACTCGTGCTATGGCAATAGATCATGGGGGACAAAATATTAGGGTTAATTCAATTAATCCAGGAGATACAGATACTGCTATGCTTAGAAGTGAAGGAGAACAATTAGGTTTTAAATCAGAAATAGATAAATTTTTAGTTGATTCAGCTAAGGGAAGACCTTTAGAAAGGTTAGGAGAGCCACTAGATATAGCTAAAGCAGTACTATTCTTATGTAGTGATTTATCCGCATGGATTACTGGTACAGCTTTGGTTGTTGATGGTGGAGGGATTGCATAATAAAAATTAGGAGGTAGAAGTATGACAATTCGTGGATTTAAAAATCATCCTTATATTCCAAACTCTAATTTAGAAGTTCAGCAAGAAATGTTAAGGGAAATAGGATTGGAATCTTTAGACGATTTGCATGTAGAAATACCAGAAGAATTAAAATTAAAGAAGGCTTTGAATTTACCAAAAGCTTTTGAGTCAGAATATGAGCTTAAAAGATCTATAAATAAAATAATGAATAAAAATATTTCAAGTAATGAATATATAAATTTTTTAGGAGCAGGATGTTGGCAACATTATGTACCTGCCGTATGTGATGAAATAAATAGTAGAGCTGAATTTTTAACAGGGTATGCAGGTGAACCCTATAATGACCATGGAAGATTTCAAACACTATTCGAATACGAATCTCTAGTAGCAGAACTATTAGATATGGATGTGGTTAATGTTCCGACATTTGATTGGGCTCAAGCTGCTGCTACATCCCTTAGAATGGCTTCAAGAATTACTAGGAGATCAGAAGCCTTAGTTGTAGGAACTATTTGCCCTGATAGGCTAATGATAATACAAAATTATTGTGATCCAGGAGTTGAAATTAAATTAATTGATTTCAATAAAAAAACAGGGAGAATGGACTTAGAGGATTTAAAGAAAAACATTTCCAATAATACTGCTGCAGTATACTTTGAAAATCCATCATATTTAGGATTTTTGGAAGATCAAGGGGAAGCAATCTCAAAAATAACCCATGATAGAGGTGCAATTTTGGTAGTAGGTGTTGATCCAAGTAGCCTTGGCGTGTTAGCTCCTCCATCCCATTATGGCGCTGATATAATCTGTGGAGATCTTCAACCTCTAGGTATGCATATGAATTATGGTGGTAATCAGTCAGGGTTTATATCCACTAAGGACGAAGAAAGGTTTGTAATGGAGTTTCCATCTAGATTATTTGGTATAGCTCCTACCATTAAAGAAGGAGAATATGGATTTGGAGATATAGCCTATGAAAGAACTTCCTTTGGTAACTTAAGGGAAAAGGGAAAGGAATATGTAGGTACTCAAACAGCTTTACTGGGTATTACTGCTGGAGTTTATTTATCTCTGATGGGGCCTAAAGGAATGTATGAACTAGGAGAAAATATTGTACAAAAATCTTTATATGCTATTGAAGAACTATCTAAATTAAAGGGTGTAAAAGGTTCTAGATTTAACAATATTGGATTTAAGGAATTTGTTGTAGATTTTAATCACACGGGGAAAACTGTCGAAGAAATAAATGAGGAACTATTAGTTAAAGGCATATTTGGTGGAAAAGACTTATCTGAGGAATTTCCTGAATTAGGGCAATGTGCTTTATATTGTGTTACTGAAATTCACTTAAAGGAAGATATAGATAATCTAGTGAAGGCTATTAGAGAAATCATAGAATGATAATCTATAGAAAGGATTGATTGAATGAAGCGAATAGTTAGAAATTCTAAGGTTAGAGATTTTCACCAAGCAAGATGGAATGAGCCAATAATATTTGAATTAAGTCGTAAGGGTGAGAGAGGGGTCTTAGTGCCAAAAGCAGAAGCAGATATAGTAAAGCAAGTTGGAGATGGATTATCTAAAATTCCTTCCAAAATGAGAAGAAATGGATTACCTAACTTGCCAGAGATAAATCAAAAAAGGGTATTAATGCACTATTTGAGACTATCACAAGAAACATTAGGTGGAGATGTTAATATTGAAATCGGACAAGGGACCTGTACGGTTAAATATAATCCTAAAATTAACGATAAAATAGCAAATAATGAAAAGATGACAGCTTTGCATCCATTACAAGATAAAAGCACTGTTCAAGGGATATTGGAGATAATATATAAAACAGATTTAATGATGAGAGAAATATCAGGTATGAAATATTTCAGCTTCCAGCCAGGTGGAGGATCCCAGGCAACTATGTCTATGGCGTCCATTGTTAGAATGTATCATAGATTGAGGGGAGAAGAAGATAAGAGAGATGAAATAATAACAACCGTATACTCTCACCCTTCAGATGCTGCTGCACCAGCATTAAAGGGATATAAAATAATTACAATTATGACAGATGAAAATGGTCAACCTGATTACGAAGCATTCAAAGCTGCAGTTAGTGAAAGAACAGCTGCTTTCGTAGTAGCTAATCCTGAGGATACTGGAATTTTTAATCCTCGAATCAAGGAGTTCACGGATTTAATCACCAAGGCTGGTGGGTTAAATTGTTATGATCAAGCTAATGCCAATGGACTCTTTGGAATAGCAAGAGCTAAGGAAGCAGGTTTTCATATGTGTTACTTCAATCTTCACAAATCTTTCGGAACACCTCATGGATGTGGTGGTCCAGGTTCTGGTGCATTAGGAGTAATTGAAGAATTGAGAGATTATTTACCAAAACCCTTAGTAGAATTTGATGGAGATAAATATTTCTTAGACTATGATTTGAAAAACAGCATTGGAAAGGTAAAGTCATTCCAAGGTAGTCCCCAAGTTGTGCTTAAGGCATATGCTTGGATTATGAGTTTAGGGGCTGAGGGACTCTATGAAGTGGCTAAGATTGCATCTCTTAATAATATTTATCTAATAAATAAATTATTAGAGTATAAAGGGTTAACAGTGCCATATAAAGTAGATACTCAAAGGATTGAACAAGCTAGATATACTATGGAAGAAATAACTAAGGATACAGGTATTACATCAGGGGACTTAGCTAGGAGGATAATGGATTTCGGTATGCATATTTGGTCAAGTCACCATCCCTACTATATCCCAGAACCACTTACTTTGGAACCTACCGAAACACCATCTAAAGATGATTTAGATGAATATATAAAGACAATTCATCACATATTTGATGAGGCATATGAGAATCCTGAAATAATCCATAATGCACCACATAATAGTACTATTCATCAAGTAGATGAAACAAGCCTAGATGATCCAGAAAAATGGTGTCCAACTTGGAGAGTTTATCTTAGAAAGACAAAAGAAGATTAATATGGAAGTGATAGTATGAAAATCATAGGTCTAATAATTAATCCCATAGCTGGAATGGGTGGTAGAGTTGGACTAAAAGGTACAGATGGTATAGAGACTTTAAATAAGGCCATACAACTGGGGGCTATTAAAGAAGCCCCCAACAAAGCCATAAAAGCATTAAGAAAATTAGAACCAATAAAGAAAGAGTTATTGATCTTAACTTCTTCCTCAGATATGGGTGAAAATCAATGTAGAACTTTAGGCTTTAATTACGAAATAGTACACAAATCAAATAACATAACTGGTTTTTTAGATACATTAAATGCAGCTAAAATAATGGAAGAAAGGGGTGTAGATTTAATTATTTTTGTAGGTGGGGATGGTACTGCAAGGGATATCTATAATGCTGTGGAGAATAGAGTTGTTACAGTAGGAATTCCTGCAGGGGTGAAGATTCACTCTCCTGTCTATGGAAATACACCAGAATTAGCGGGAGAATTAGCTTTAATGTATTTGAAAGATAGTAGCCTTCATATAAAGGAAGAGGAAGTCGTAGATATAGATGAAGAGGCCTTTAGAAATAATCAGGTTAGGACAGAACTCTTTGGATATTTGAAGGTACCTTATAAAAAAGAATGGTTACAAAACAAAAAGGCACCTACTCCTTTAGGGGAAGAGGAGAGCCAAAAGGCAATTGCATTAGACATAATAGATAATATGGTAGAAGAGGTATATTATATAATAGGTCCAGGCACCACTACAAGAGCCATTATGGATCAACTTATTTTGCCTAATTCATTATTAGGTGTAGATATTATTAAGAATAAATCCATAGTTAAGTTGGATTGTAATGAAAAAGATATATTAAATATATTAGGAAATGGCACAGGGAAGTTAATTATCACTCCCACAGGAGGGCAAGGATATCTTTTGGGAAGAGGTAATCAACAAATTAGTTCAAAGGTTATTGAAAAAATAAAAAAAGACAATATCATAATAATTTCTCCAAACTCAAAGATAATTGAATTAAAAGGAAATCCACTATTAATATATACAGATAATGAAGCTCTTGATAAAAGCCTGCAAGGATACTATAGGATTAAAATTGGATATGGAATGAACATAATGTATAAGGTTTCAGTAGGTTACTAATGAAACCTATTTTCTCAACTAAAATTTTCAGAATATTAAGATGAATGATAGGGAATTAACAAGTGAAGTACTAATCGTATTTTTAAAAAATATTATCATTATTCCATAAGACGGGGGGAGAAAAATGATTTTTATTAAATTTTCACCAATAATTGTTATGGTAACTGCTTTATTATCAGGTATAGATGTAAAAGTTGCTGCTAGTTATGCAACGATATATGGTATTATAATAGCTATGCTAGTTGAAAAACGCAAGTTTAAAGATGTAACTAAAGTAGTTTATGATGGTGCAGGTTCTGTAATGGAAGTCTATTTCATATTGATGTTTTCATACGCTATGGCTGAAGTGTTTATGGCTACTGGTGTAGGAGCATCAATAATAAGAATATCGCTACAATTGGGACTATCAAGTAAAACAGTTGCACTTGTTGGATTCTTGGTTACATGCGTTTTATCAGTTGCAACTGGTACTTCATGGGGAACTTTTGCGGCATGTGCACCGATTTTTCTCTGGGCAAACCATATTGTAGGAGGAAGTGTTGCACTTACACTAGCTTCCATAGTTGGAGGATCTTGCTTTGGAGATAATATAGGATTAATTTCCGATACCACAATAGTGAGTTCAGGAATTCAGGAAGTAGGAATCGTAGATAGAATAAGACATCAGGGGGTATGGTCCGTATTATGTTTAATTTTAGCAGCCATATTAATATATGTAACAGCTGTTGGAATGCAGCTTCCAGATAACACCATTAGCGCGGCAGAAGCAATCAACCAAATACCGGAAGAAGCTTGGTTAACTTTAGAGGCAGAAAGACCATCAGCAGTTGCTCTTTTGAATCAAGTTAAAGATGGTGTGCCACTGTATATGGCCATACCTTTAGTCATTGTTCTTGTTGCTGCATTTAAAGGACTTCCCACAATTGTATGTTTACTTATAGGAATGATTGGAGCTTTTATACTGGGCAGTGTGGCTAAGACTATTGACTTTATGACTTTAAGTGATCTATTATATACAGGATTCTCAGATGCCGGTAATAATTCTGTATCAATGATGCTATGGGCTGTTGGTTTTGGAGCTGTTATGGGTATGATGAATGCATTTGAGCCATTATCAAGATTTATAATGAAAATATCGAGAAATGTAAAACAATTAATGTTCTACAATGGTATACTGTGTATATTTGGTAATGTAGCTTTAGCAGATGAGATGGCACAAATTGTCACTATTGGGCCAATGCTTAAAAGCATGACTGATGAGAATGTAGAAGCCAGTGAAGAAGATATGTATAAGTTACGCCTTAGAAATGCCACTTTATCTGATGCAATGGGTGTTTATTCTGCTCAATTTGTACCATGGCATTGTTATGTTGTATATTTTCTCTCTATAGCTAGTTCTATATACCCACTTCATACATTTACTTTTGGTGATATTATAAAATATAACTACATGAGTATAATAGCAGTTGTATCTATACTTCTACTTACATTAACAGGAGCTGATAAGTTTATACCATTATTTGGCGTACCAAGGGAACCACAAGTAAAACTAAAAGGCAAAAAAGAGATAGCCGTATCAGAATAATTGAAAAGCTAAAAGGCAAGGTATTGCCTTTTAGCTTTTTCCTACATATTTTGATGTTGTAAGGTCTAGCATACCGCCATAGTCTATATTAAACTCAATTATTGAACCTACTTGGATTTCCTGCTTACAATCTGTTACATCTAAAATCATATGATCACTGCTTGCACCTAAGATTTCTATAGAACTGTCTATAGGTGAAATACCATCTAATCCACAATCCTGTTTACCTAAGGCGATAATTGCCCGCTTTCTATTGCCTCTATCTTGAAAATTTACTGCTTTGCCAAAAGCATCTCTTCCAATTTCCCCAATAGGATGAGATGGTTTTATCTTCAGTTCTATTACTTGAGTCTTAAGGACTATTGTATTTACTTCAGCTCCTGGAATAGGCTTAAGAGTTTTAATATCAGTCCCAAGTAAAATTGCTTCACCTATACGTAATTGGTTTATACCTGAAGCCATTTTTCTATTATCTAGTAAATCCAAATTAACCGTACTGCCCCCTGAAAGAGTTTTTAATTGAATTTTATATTTGCTTTCGATTTTGATGGCTAAATCTACTAATATTTTGGTGTTTTCATAACTTGGTAATACACCGCCATAACAACCTACATTTGTTCCAAGACCTTCTAACTCAATATTAGGGAGTTCTAATATATTTTCAACAATATCCAATACATCTTCAGGAAGTACACCTTCCCTTAGATCTCCTACATCAACCATCAAAATTACCTTATGAACTTTATTAAGGATAACAGCTTTTTCCGATAATGCCTTTATTACTGTTAATTCGGAATTTAGACTGCCATAAGTAAATTTAATTACATTTTCGACTTCTGCCATCATGGGGATTCGAATAAGGTATATAGGTACATCTATTCCAGCATCTCTCATACTTATGATATTGCTCATTCGAGAGTCTCCAAGTTTTGGCACACCACCATCTAACATAGCTTTAACTGCTGGAATAAATGCACAAATTCCTTTGGTAATACCCATTACTTCAATTCCAGATTTTTTGCAAATATTTACAACTAACTCTGCATTCTTTTGAATTTTTTTAGTATCTACATAGATTGAAGGCAATTGCATAGAATCACTCCATTACATATTTATTTGATATATTCAATTAGATGCAATGTTTATGCCAATGGAAGTAATCTGGAGAACTTAATAATCTATAATAAAAGGGCCATAAGATGGTAATCATGCTGTCATAAAAGATTACAGAAGATAGAGTATATAATATTAATTGGAATTATATTCTTACTTTGCCATAATTGTCAATATATCAATTGACTATGTCAAATAAATAATAGAGATAGGATGAAGAAATTTATTTACTAGATAACTATAGGTAAATACAGATGAAACAATAAATAAAAGTATTAGCATAATCCTATCAATAATTTTCATCTCCTATATCTTGATATTAATATTATATTAATCTTATATGATTGAATTATGATATAATATTCTAAAATAATATAAAAGGAGACCACCGTGAAAAATAAAAGAAATAGCAAATTGATTTTATCAATTGTTTTAGGGTTTTTAATTATGGGATTATCTGGATGTGCCATAATTAGAGATAAACTTGCCACAATAAGAGGAGATTTGATTGGCGTACATTTTAATATATCCACATATGACCATTATGCTAACAAAATCCTTTCAGTAGAGGGAAGCAAAATAACAGTAGGGCTGCTTGAAAATGATGCTAATAATGGCTTAGAATCTACAGGATTTGAATCTAGTGTATTGGAGATAACCATTAATGGAAATAAGATGTTGCAAGTTAGTAATACAGCTGTTTTGCAGAAGACAGGCTAGATTTATTAGAGGAATTTTAATAGGATTATATCAAGGAAGAAGTGTATATGTAACGGTGTGAGATAAGCTAAAGAAGATGAAAAATTAGGTTATAAATCTTTGAAAAAAAGATTAAGTCTTTTTCAAATTTAATAAAATAGAATTATTTATGATGCTGTGGTATAGTTTATATTATAGATTTTAAATAATATTGTAGGGATGGTCTATAATGAAAAAGAATTTAGCTGATAGAATTTTAGGTCTCATAATAGGATTAAATATTATTGTATTTTTAATATTCATCTTTTTTTATATTCCTATGGTAGTATATTTTATAAATATATGTGTGTTCCTTTTAGTACAATTTGTTGCTATACCAATAAATGAATATGTAAAAAAAGATGTTTTAAAAAACAACTTAATAATTTTTAAAATCATTATAAGAATAGGATTAATTTTGATATTGATCATATCCTTATATAAAATAATCTTATCAAGAAACTATAATTTAAAATATACATATTGGATATGTTTAATTGCATTTGGTTTAATATTATTTACCAGATTCATTGAAAGATTGGTTAAAGATTACAAGGAAAGAAAATTAAATGAGAAAAAACATAATAAATTATATATAGCAACAAACATATTAATAGCCACTTTTATTATAGGTGTTGTGGGATACAATATAGGACAATCCTATATTCATCCTAAAAGAGATATATATCTTAATAATATTAAAGTTCCAGAATGCATTGTAATTTATAAGCATGATGCTAATGAATCAAGGAAAACTTCCTTAAATCTAAACACAAATATTAAAATTGAATCTCTTGAGGATTTAGAAAAAATCACAATGGAATTAAATTCAAAAGTGATTAAAAGTATTACAACAACTGATCTTTTTAACTATGAAAGAATGAGAAGTGATAATAGTCCGTATTATTTAATGTCATTTCATTATGAAGATTCAATTAATACGGAAAATAGGTTAGAAAATGGTTATATCAGCTTTATTATAATGACATCAAATGGAAATACAGCAATTGGAGAAATAAATAGGAGGGAGGATTTTATATTTGGTAACAAATACTATAATGAGATTTTTCCTATTAGTTTTTCTGAGGAAACAGTAAATATGATTTTTACTTATTTGGATTAGATATTCAGCTACCAAGTAGATACTTTTCAGGAATTATATTATTAAGAAGGAAATTAATGAAACAAATAATTAATTCACTATAAATATATTCTAAAATAATATAAAAGGAGACCGTCATGAAAAATAAAAGAAATAGCAAATTGATTTTATCAATTGTTTTAGGGTTTTTAATTATGGGATTATCTGGATGTGCCATAATTAGAGATAAACTTGCCACAATAAGAGGAGATTTGATTGGCGTACATTTTAATATATCCACATACGATCACTATGCTAACAAAACCCTTTCAGTAGAGGGGAGTAAAATAACAGTAGGACTATTTGAAAATGATGCTAATAATGACTTAGAATCTACAGGATTTGGATCTAGTGTATTGGAGATAACCATTAATGGAAATGAGATGTTACAAGTTGGTAATACAGTTATTTTTGCAGAAGATGGACTAGATATGGTAGAGGGATTCCAAGTTCCAACTGATATAAATGTAAAATCAGGTGGTGGATTTGTACCCTTAGATAGATATATAAATGATTTGAAAAATAAAATTGGCAAGGAAAAAACAATTATTATATCAAGTCAAATGGGGATTCCAATAGGAGTGTACCAAGGTAAAAGTGTATATGTAACAGTGCCAGATAATTTGCCTAAGATGACGAGATTAAATATAGATGGAAAGAGTTTATATATTCATAGAGCAAATTATGTTATTATAGATTCAAATTTAATAACATAAATATAGTGGTGTAGTTAAGAATTAAGGATTGAAATTCCTAATTCTTAACTAGCTATATAAATTATTAGAATGTAAATTGTCCATGCGTGAACAAAACCACAGGTTACTATACTTTATTAATAGAACTTATTAGTGTTTATATTGGTGAATATAGAAATCAGATGTAGTTATAATGCTACATAGATTTATACTCTCTTTTTAATATCCCCATAAATATAGTATCTACATATTTTCCATTCTTAAAAGAATTCTCTCTTATTCTACCTTCCTCCTTAAAGCCACATTTTTTATAGCAATTAATGGCTCTTTCATTATGAGCGCTTACTTCTAGATCTAATTTATGAAGGTTTAGACTGTTAAATACAAATTCCTGTATTAATTTAATTGATTCTGAGCCATACCCCTTATTTAAATTATCTTTTGTGCCTATTACAATTCCCAAAGTAGCAACTCTATTAATCCAATCAATTTTAACTAGGTCTGCTTGCCCAATATATTCTTCAGTCTCTTTATGGGCAATAACAAAACCTCTCATATTAGAATTGCCTTGTAACAATGCATCTAAAAAGCTTTCAGTATTATTTAATGTATGGGGGTATAGAAAAATATCACTTAGGTATTGTGTAATCTCTATATCATTTACCCAATTTCGCATATAAGTCAAATCTTCTTTTCTATATTCTCTTAAAATAATCCTTTCTCCAGTTAATCTATACAATATCCTCACCCCTTATAATTTTGTTTATTATATCATAATCAAGAAGATAAACAATAAGAATTTTCAAAACAATTTCCCTAATATCTTATGAAAAACTTTTCAGTATAAAGAAGGACTTCAAATACTTATATATAATGACAAAGTATGATATTATGTAGATAAGAGAGAAAATATTAAGCTTGTTTAATATTTTCATAATTGGATATTAATCAAATATCCTACATACATTAAAGTAGAGGTGGTATATTTATAAAATATTATAAAAGGAGATAGAGAATATGACTATTTTAACGAGATTTAAGGATATTATGTCTAGTAATATTAATGCATTATTAGATAAAGCTGAAAATCCAGAGAAAATGATAGATCAAATTTTAAGAAATCTTAATAAGGATTTAGGTAATGTAAAGGCTGAAACTGCATCTATAATGGCACAAGAACAAAGGGCAAAAAGAGAATTAGACGAATGTGCAGAAGAAGTTAATAAAATGGAAAGGTATGCCATAAAGGCATTGGAGGCAAACAATGAAGATGATGCTAGGAAATTCTTAGAGAAAAAAACAGAGCTTACTGCAAAACAAGCTGAACTACAAGAATCCTATGATTTGAGCCAAAGTAATGCCATAAGAATGAGAGAAATGCACGACAAATTAGTTGCAGATATTGGGGAATTAGAATCTAGAAGGACTATGATAAAAGGAAAGATGGCAGTAGCTAAAACTCAAGATAGGATCAATCAAATTGGCTCATCTGTAAATTCTGCCAATAGATCTATATCTGCATTTGAAAGAATGGAAGAAAAAGCAAACAGAGCTTTAGATGAAGCAAATGCCATGGCAGAACTTAATAGAGGTACAAAGGATGATATAAAGGATTTAACAGCTAAATATGACCAAAATACAGATATAGATGATGAGTTGGCAGGACTTAAGAAAAGATTAAATAAATAATATAAAAAGCTGTAGCATAGTCTACGGCTTTCCTATTGAAAATATTTAATCTTTTATGGAGGTGAAGATATGGTAATACACTATAAATGTCCTAATTGTGGATCAGATATGATTTTTGATAGTGAATCAGGGATGCTTAGTTGTGGGAGCTGTGGGAGAAAAGAAGGTATAGATAGCTTTCCTAAGGAAAATATAGAAACTATCTTTGAAGAAAATGACGGTAAAGAATATCATTGTAAAAACTGTGGTGCTACACTGATTACTGATAAAGATACGACAGCTATAAACTGTAGTTTCTGTGGAGCTGGGGTAGTACTTTTAGATAGATTGACTGGGAACTTAGCTCCATCTAAAGTAATTCCGTTTACAATAAGTAAGGAAAGGGCTATGAAAGCCTTTCAAACTTGGTGTAAAAATGGATTATTGACTCCAGAAGGTTTTATGACTGCCGATAGAGTCAAGGGAATAACTGGAATGTATGTACCTTTTTGGCTATACGATTTAAATAGCAGAGCAGAAGTAAATGCCGTAGGCACTAAAGTGAGAACTTATACTAAGGGAGAATACATATATACAGAAACTAGTTATTATGATGTATACAGAGATATAAATGTTGATTATATGAAAGTTCCCGTAGACGCTTCAGAGAAAATGGATGATAAGCTTATGGATAGATTAGAGCCCTATAATTACGGTCAATTAAAGGATTTTAATACTCCTTATTTAGCAGGATATATTGCTGAGAAATATAATTATGATCATAGGGAATTGCTTCCAAGGGCAGCATCTAAAATACATAGATATGTAAAATCCTTGGCTAGATCTACAATATCCGGATATACAACTATTAATTATAATCGAGAGGATATAGTTACAAGGAATAGACAGGCATATTATACCCTTTTACCTGTTTGGGTGGTCTATTATGATTATAAGGGGTCAGAATATGTATTTGCTATGAATGGTCAGACAGGAAAGGTTGTAGGAAGGCCACCTATTAGTAAGGCTAAGGTAGCCACTTGGTTCGGTAGAGTTGCAGTGGGAGTATTTGTATTTCTCAAGCTTGCATCCTTACTTATGGGAGGTGGAATATGGTGAAATATAGGACATATCTAAAATGGCTATTGTCTTTAGTGATTATATTTGCTTTAATATCTAGTATAGCCTTAGGAGAATCAAATTCTAAGGAAAGAATATATGATTTTGCTAATCTATTGACTAAAGAGGAAAAAATGGAGCTTGAAAAAATATCAAGTAAATATAGTCCTAAGAGAGAAACAGACTTTATAATACTTACTATCTCAGACCCAATTGGAAAGGATATAGTAGATTATATGGAAGATTTTTATTATGAGAATGGATTAGGATATGATAAACCCCATGGCAATATTGCCATATTAACAATTGATATGAAAAATAGAGATGTATATTTAGCAGGTTATTATAAGGCGGAGAAATATTTAGATGATTATAGATTAGACATTATTAGAGATAAAATCACTCCAGATTTATCTCAAGGAAATTACTATGATGCTTTTTATACATTTATTAAAACCTCTTATAAATATATGGGAATACGTCCTGGAGTAAATCCTGAAAATGTATTATTTGAATTTTGGTTTCAAATAATAATCTCCCTTGGAATAGCAAGTATAACAGTAGGGATTATGGCTTACAATTCAGGTGGAAGAACAACGGTAAATGCAGCTACTTATCAAGACCCTACAAGCTCTAAAATTCTTAATAGGCGAGATAACTATTTGAGAACTGATGTAAGTAAACGTAAAAAACCATCAGACAATAATTCCAGTGGTGGAAGCTCCGTTGGAAGAAGTAGTAGTGGAAGCTCTGTTGGAGGAAGTAGTGGTGGAAGCTCTGTTGGAGGAAGTAGTGGTGGAAGCTCTGTTGGAGGAAGTAGTGGTGGAAGTTTTGTTGGAAGAAGTAGTGGTGGAAACTCTGTTGGAAAAAGTAGTGGCGGAGGTGTATCTGGAGGAGGACACTCAAATAGCAGCAGTAGAGGTAAATTTTAAGATACGATTTCAAAAGGAAAGGATGATATAGATGAGCTTTTTCAGAGGACAATTTGCCAATGTGGTGGAATGGGAAGAATTTAGAGACGATATGATTTTTTGGAAATGGAGCAATAGGGAAATTAAAAAGGGAAGTAAATTGATTATTCGTCCTGGTCAAGATGCTATATTTTTATTTAATGGTAAAATAGAGGGAATATTCAAAGATGAGGGAGAATACGATATTGAATCTCAGATAATACCTTTTTTATCTACACTAAAGGGATTTAAATTTGGATTCAATACTGGTATGAGAGCGGAAGTTTTATTTGTAAATACAAAGGAATTTACTGTAAAATGGGGTACTAAAAATGCCATAAATATTCCTACACTAGGACTTCCAGGTGGTTTACCTGTTAGAGCAAATGGTACCTTTAATTTTAAAGTAGGAGACTATATTACATTGATAGATAAAGTAGCTGGTGTGAAAAATTCTTATTTAGTAGAGGAAGTAAAACTTAGAATAACATCAATACTTGATCAATTATTGATGAAGTGGATTACTAAGGAAGGAAAAGATATGTTTAATCTCCAGGCCAATGCCTTTGACATATCTAGAGGAATTAAAGAAGACTTAGATATGATGGTTTTAAACGATGGAATAAATATTACTGGATTTAATGTAATGAGCTTTAATTATCCTGAGGAAATTCAAGATATGATAAATAAAAATGCTTCCCATAGTATGGTAGGAGATATAAATAGATATCAGCAAATATCCATGACAGACGGCATATCTTCAGGAAAAGTTAAGGGTGGCGGTGCAGCATCGGATATGGCTGGAATGATGATGGGAATGAATATAGCTAAAGAGATGATGGAAAATATAGATAAAAATAAGGAAACTTCCAAGGGAGAAAAGCCTAATTTCTGCCCTAACTGTGGGCAAAAAACTGGAGAAGGAAAATTCTGTGGGAATTGTGGAGAGAAATTGGTATAATATTATATTAAAAAATAGTATTTTATTCTTTAAAGAATAAAATACTATTTTTTAATATACGTAGATATGCATTAAAATTATGATTTACCATAGATTTATATAAATTAATTCAAAAAAAGTAACTAGAAAATTTTAAAAATATATTGACAATTAAGGCTTGTTTTGATATTATACGATATAAGTTAATAAAGATAATAAATATATGTAAATACATACTACTTGCGAGAAGTAGTTTTTTTAAAACTTGCAATTGATAATGATTATCAATACCGACATAATAATATAAAAATTACCTAATGAGAGGAGGTATACTATCTGATTTAAATAGAATTTCAAATTAGATAGGTAAATAAAATGTGTATAGTTTTAGTAGGCGGACATGATAGAATGCATGGAGAATATAAAGAAGTAGGAGGTAGGCACGGCTATAAGATGAAGGTTTTTACACAGATGCCATCTAAGCTTAATAAAAGTATTGGTGATCCAGATGCTATTGTATTATTTACCAGTACAGTTTCTCACAAGATGGCTTTAACTGCCGCAAAAGAAGCTAAACGAAAAAACATACCTTTATTAAGATGTCATAATAGTAGTAAAAACTCTTTAGAAGAAACATTGTTACAGTTAAAGATAAAAGTATCTTAAAAGGATACATAAGAAGTTATAATAGAAAGGATGGGAAAAATATGAAAAAAGTAGCTATAATATATTGGTCTGGTACAGGAAATACGGAAGAAATGGCTAATTTAATAAATAAAGGAATTGAAGAAAAAGAATGTGAAGTAAGGATATGCCCTGTAAGTCAAGGAAAAATAGAAGATATAGATTGGGCAGATATAGTAATATTAGGATCACCTTCAATGGGATCTGAAACTATTGAAGAAGATGAAATGGAACCCTTTGTTGAATCCATAAAGAACAATCTAGGGGATAAGGTAGTAGGATTATTTGGCTCCTATGATTGGGGAGACGGCGAATGGATGAGAAATTGGGTTGAAAGAATGGAATCCTATGGTGCCAAAGTATTTGATGAAGGATGTATAGTCAATTTAGCTCCAGAAGGAGATCAAGGAAGTAAATGTATAGATTATGGCAGAAGAATAGTAGAATAGAAATATATAAATAATGGACAAGAATTTTAGGCATAAAATTCATATAATCTAAGCTAATAAGGAAAAGTTCTAAAGAACTTTTCCTTATTTTATTATGAATACCTTTTGAAAGGAAAACTTGAATATTTTGAGAGCTGGAAATATAATATATAGACAGGTCTATAGGATAGTCTAGAGATAAACTCTTTAAGAGTTAAAGAAGTCGGAGAAGAATATAGAATTACTAGGAATGACGATTTATAGATTGCATCCCTATATGAAGTCAATAGATGCTTATATAAATATAATAAACTGATGAAGGTGAAAAAATGAAGAATATATTGATTATAGAAGATGATAAAGAAATTAATGGTCTATTATGTAAGACTTTGCAAAATAATGGTTATGGTATAGTATCTGCTTTGACTGGTATAGAAGGATTAGAACATTTGAAAAAGGAAAGATTTGATATGGTACTTTTAGATTTGATGTTACCATACAAAAGTGGAGATACTATTTTACATGAATTAAGAAAATTTACAGATATTCCAGTTATAGTAATTTCTGCGAAGGATTTAATCCAAACAAAAATTGATTTGCTTCGTTTAGGGGCAGATGATTATATCACAAAGCCCTTTGATATCGATGAAGTAATAGCGAGAATAGAGGCTAACTTACGCAGAAGACATTTTAATAAATCAGAGGCAAACCAGATCATTGTCTATAAAGATATTATGATGGATGTACAAAGCAAACAGGTTATTATTAATGGAAAAGATGTAATGTTTACGGCTACAGAATTTAAGATAATGGAATTACTATTATCACATCCTCAAAAGGTCTTTTCAAAGGCCAACTTATTTGAGAGTATATGGGAAGAGGAATATACCGTAGATGATAATACATTGAATGTTCATATAAGCAGATTACGTCATAAGTTAAAAGAAGCAAACTCTGATATGGAGTATATTGAGACATTATGGGGATTGGGCTATCGGTTGGTAAAATAAAACTTATGATTTTGATAATATTTCGTAAGGTTTTCGTTAGAAATGTTTCTTATACTTATATTATTAAAAGAAAGGGGGATACATTTGATGGATTGTATATTGCAAACATGTGAACTTTCCAAAACCTATGAAAATACCCTTGCCCTTGATAATGTAAATATAAGAATAGAAAAAGGTGGTATTTACGGTTTTGTTGGGCAAAATGGTGCAGGAAAAACTACTTTTATGCGTATTGTATCTGGGTTATCTTTTCCAAATAAGGGAGACATAGAATTATTTGGTGTTTCCGATAAAAAGGGGCTTGCAGAGGAGAGAAAACGTATGGGCTGTATTATTGAAACTCCAGCGTTTTATCCTTATATGACAGCTTCTGAAAATATGGAAGCCATGAGAATAACCCAGGGGATACCTAATAAGAAAGTTGTTAACCAAGCCCTTGAGATTGTAGGGCTATCTGATACAGGAAAGAAAAAAATACAAAATTTTTCTATGGGCATGAAGCAAAGATTAGGAATTGCCACAGCTTTACTAGGAGAACCAGAATTTTTAATGCTTGATGAACCTACAAATGGATTAGATCCAGTGAGCATAGTGGAGATTAGAGAATTACTTATTCGACTTGTGGCTGAAAAGCAAATAACGATTTTGATTTCAAGTCATATATTAAGTGAGTTATATAGTTTGGCGACAAATTATATTATCATTCATCAAGGTCGAATACTACAGAGTATTACAAAAAAACAATTAGATGAACGCTGTAAAAAGCATATTTCTATCCATGTCAACGATGTTTCTCATGCAGTTACAGTTTTGGAGCGTAACTTATTTACGAGAAATTATAAAGTTATGCCAGATAATTCTATCACATTATATGATTTTATTGATGATATTCAAAGGGTTATTACCGCCTTTTCAGAACATAACCTAATCATAAAAAATATTATGGTTGCCGGTGATAGTTTGGAAAATTATTTTGTAAATACGATTGGGGGTATTAACCATGTTTAATTTGATTAAGCTTGAGTTTTATAAATTGAAAAGGCAAGATATTCTTAAAGTTTTGCTTTTAATCGTCATTGGGATTTCTGCTTTTAGTGCATTTTCAGAAATAAGGATATTAATGAGTGATGGTCTAAGGGGAAGCGGTAAGGAGGGCTATACAAATGGATTTAGAGATATGTTCATGCTCTTTGTAAGTGGAATATTTGCAGGGTTTTATATCGGCTCTGACTTTTCTAATAAAACAATACAGTCTCAGTTATTCCAAGGATATAAGAGATTAGATATTATTATATCAAAGGCACTAGTTTTCTTTATAGGTACTTCTATAATAATGCTTTTGTATCCTATTACCGTTTCCATCATCTATACATTCAAATACGGCTGGGGAGAACCCTTTACAATAACATCTGTACTATTTATTTTAAGGGTGGCAGCTTTGGGTATTATTTTGAATGTAGGCACAACAAGTATTTTTGTTTTGTTAGCCTTTTTATGTAAAGATATACCTAAAACAATTTGTACTTGTTTTGCTTTCCCAGTTTTGATTTCAGCCATAAGTAGTACCTTGGGCAAGGCTGTTCCTGTTATTGGAGATTTACTTAGATTTACTACATTGGCGCAGATGGGAAGTATTATTGATGACATCATATTACCATCCACAGTCTTAACAGTATTTTTAACTGCTATGATTACGGTGATTATTGTTATTTCATTGGCTAACTTATTATTTGCAAAGGCAGAAGTGAAATAATTAAAACAGAAAGGAGTGCTGATATGATAGTTATATTATTTTTGATTATTATAATAGCTGTTTTGTCGGCATTTCTTATTATCTTAAAGAATGAGATGCGTTCTATAAAGCGACAATTACATAAGCATATAGCTGGAAATGAAAGGCCTATTGATATTTCCTTAATAGATAAAGATATTACGGGATTGGCTTCTGAAATAAATGATATTATTTTTTATCAGAAAGAAAAGAATAATGAAATCTTAAAACGTGAGAAGCAACTTAGAGAAGCAATATCAAGTATTTCACATGATCTTCGGACACCTCTTACTTCAATTATAGGTTATTTACAGTTATTGCAAAAAACAAAACTGGATACTGAACAGCAGGAATTTGTTGATACAGTATTATCTAGAAGTGAAGATTTGCGACGTTTTATTAATATTTTTTATGATATATCCGCTTGGGAGGGGAAGGAAAGTACCCCAGACCTGGAGCAATTAAATTTAGATAATATCATTACTAATAGTATTCTCATATATACAGAACAATTTGAAACTAAGGGAATAGTACCAAGCATTACATCGTTAAGTGAACCAACTTTTGTTATTGCAGATGAAGTTATGTTAAAGCGTATTATAGATAATCTTGTTTCTAATGTAGTAAGCTATGGAAAAAATGAATTTCATATTAGTATTACTAAAGATAAAAATATAGATATTACTTTTCAAAATGATATTTCAGAAGAGTATGCAATAGATATAGATAAAATCTTTGATAAATTTTATAGGGCGGATTTATCTCGTAATAGTCCCAGTACTGGACTTGGTCTTTATATTGTAAAATTACTTGTTGAAAAAATAAATGGAATAGTTAATGCACAGCTGGAGAATAAAAAGTTGAGCATAACTCTTTCATTTAAAAATCAGAGTCATACTTCACCATAAATTAGAATAATTGACATTTGATATGATAGTCCCTTCAATGCTAGTGAATTAATCTATAGGTAGATATTTTATCCTTTAAATATAAAATTAAAGGAACTTATAGGGCTAAGATTTATAGAATATTAGTATGAGAGAATAATATAAAGAGATAAATTGAAGTAAATTCTAAGGGGGAAGGTTAATGAAAATTTTGTTATTGCCTTTTATTATATTATTTGTACTAATATTCGCATTGATAGGGGGTGTATTAAAAGTAACTGGTAGATTACTAGTTGGATTATTAGGTTTGTTTTTCACCATTATTGGTATTATACTAAGTTTAACTGTTATTGGTATTGTTGTTGGTATCCCAGTTTTGATTTTAGGGATTATAATGATTATAAGTATTTTTTTCTAAGAACATTAATAGTTGATGTTTGTGAGTTGGCAGTTACAATTTAATAGAAAGTTTGTTATAATATTAGAAAATATAAAAGTTAAAGTTAAACTTTAACTTTAAAGCTTAAGGATTGTAAAATACAGCTTTGTGTCTTTGATGTTAATATTATACTTTAACATTAAGTAAGAAAATCAATCTTAAATTTCCAGAATTCTTTTAAGATTGAGAAGTTTTTATTTGACTTTTTTAAAGATAATGTTTATAGAAAAGATATATTTAGGGGGAAAACCAATGGAAAAAAGATGGCTTGCAATATTAGGGAGTCCAAGAATAGGGAAAAACACTGATACATTAATTAATCATTATATAGAAGGGTTAAATAACAGAGGAAGAAAAGTAGATAAGGTTGTATTAAGCCAAATAGAACAAAATATCTGTAGTGGATGTGAATATTGTATTAAAAATAAAAAATGTTATTACAATGATGAAATGTCTGAAATAATTGAAAGAGTTAAAACTGTAGAAGGCATAATTTTAGGGTCTCCTTCTTATAATTACAATGTGACTTCATATATGAAGATATTTCTTGATAGACTTTTTTCATTATTTACTTTCGATAAAGGTAGCTGGAGCAGCCAATTAGATTCTAAAGACATAAAGTCCATTATAATAGGTGTATGTGCTGGTCCAGATGAATTAAGTATGGGTTTTACAATGGAAGCAATGAAAAGAGTAATGAAGGACCATGGAGTAGAAATAATCATAGAGGAAAGGTATTTTGGAACAAAGAGAAATCCAGTAGAAATTAATAAAGATATTAGAAATACTATTACAAGAAAACTTAATAATAGTTTTAATTATACTTTTATAAATTAGTATATTGATTTCATAAAAGTATTTAAAACTACATATAATTAGGACAAGCTAATCCATATGTAGAATTTGCTATAAATAGATTTTGATTAGTTTTCTTTCTCAAAAGTCAATCAAATATAGAATTCATTAGCTAAGATTATACTTGGCTTTAACTAAATTTCTAAATTGGATTTGATTTTGAAAATATCTTATATTTTAAATAGGAGTGATGGAATGGATTTTAGAATGGCAGATTATAAGGACATAGATGATATAATGAATATAATATTTAAGGCTCAAGAAAACTTTAGAAACAACAAAATAGATCAGTGGCAAAATAACTATCCTAATGATGATATTATAAGAGAAGATATAAAAAATAAAAATAGTTATGTGTTACTAAAAGATGGTATCATTATTGGAACCGTATATCTAAGCTTTGATGAAGAACCAACTTATAAAAAGATTTATAAAGGGCAATGGCTAAGTAATGGAAAATATGCAGTGATACATAGAATGGCTGTTGATTCAGAATATAAAGGATTGGGACTTGCTTCTCTTATGATGAAGTACGTGGAAGATATTTGCTTAAATAAGAATATTCATAGCATAAAAGTAGATACCCATAGTGAAAACCTTTCAATGCAAAGGTCTTTAGAAAAAAACGGATATAGATATTGTGGAATAATATATTTAGAAGATGGAAATGAAAGAGTTGCTTTTGAGAAATTGTTATTAAACTAGTAAATAGGAGTTGATTTAATGATAATGTTAGAAGAAAAAAAGCTAATTGTTGAATATGGGAAAAAGCTAGCTACATCCAATCTTACTAAAGGAACAGGTGGAAATTTAAGTGTTTATAATAGAGAGAAGAGCTTAATGGCTATTTCCCCCTCAGGTATAGATTATTTTAAAACAGGTGTGGAAGATATTGTAGTTATGAATTTAAAGGGAAATATAGTAGATGGGCATAGAGAGCCTTCTAGTGAATATGATATGCATAGGATTTTCTATGAAAATAGAGATGATATAGATGCCATAATTCATACTCATACCATGTATGCAACTACATTGGCTTGTTTGAATTGGTCATTGCCTCCAGTACATTATATGGTGGCATTAGCAGGGCTTGATGTGAGATGTGCAAATTATGCTACCTATGGAACTAAAGAGTTAGCAGAAAATGCCTTTGAAGCTATGAAGGATAGATATGCAGTACTTTTAGCCAACCATGGACTTTTAGCAGGTTCAAAGGATTTAGCCAATGCTTTTAATATCACTGAAGAAATTGAATATGTAGCAGAATTATATTATAGAACTAAAGCTATAGGAGAGCCAGTAATATTATCTGAAGAAGAGATGACTTTAATGATTGAAAAATTTAAGACCTATGGACAGGTGAAAAAAGATTAAACTAGATTTAGAGGGGAGAGAAGAATAATGGAGATAAAAACCATAGAGTTTAAAGATGATATATTATATTTAATAGATCAAAGAAAATTGCCAGGAATTTATGAAATATTTCAGTGTAAAGATTATAAAGAAGTAGAATTTGCCATTAGAGATATGGTAGTCAGGGGAGCACCAGCCATAGGAGCTACAGCGGCATATGGAGTAGTATTGGCGGCGAAGGAGTTCTTAAAAGAAGATGAATTCTTTAAAAAGCTGGAAGAAGCTTTAGTTTTTCTAGGTAATTCCAGACCTACAGCAGTAAATTTAATGTGGGCAATTAAGAGAATGAGAGTTTTAATAGAAAGCAACAAGAACCTACCTTTAGATGAATTATATAAAAGGATAAAGGAGGAAGCAGACAATATACTTGCTGAAGATATAGAAACAAATAAGATCATGGCAAAGTATGGCAATGAAGTAATAAAAGAAAATGCTACTATTTTAACTCATTGTAATACAGGAGCATTAGCAACAGTAGGTTATGGAACAGCTCTTGGAGTAATTAGAGAAGCTCACTATACTGGAAAGAATATATTTGTATACGCAGATGAGACAAGACCTAGACTTCAAGGAGGCAGATTAACAGCTTGGGAACTGGTGCAGGAAGAAATTCCATCAAGATTAATAGCTGACAATGTGGCTGCAACTTTAATAAGAGATGGAAAAATAGATGTAATCTTAGTTGGAGCAGATAGAATCGCCACTAATGGAGATACTGCAAATAAAATAGGAACTTTTATGTTATCAGTAATAGCTAAAACATATAATGTTCCATTTTATATAGTAGCACCTACAACGACTATAGATTTTGATATAGAAACAGGTAAAGAAATCGAAATTGAAGAAAGAGACATATCTGAAGTAACTCATATAGATGGAATAAGAATTGCTCCAGAAGGAATAGATGTATATAATCCTGCATTTGATGTTACACCTTGGGAGAATATAACTGGAATAATAACTGAAAAAGGAATTATTAGACTTCCATATAAAGAGAATATTATGAAATTAAAATAAGAATTAAATATAAATTATAGAGGTGAGAATATGGAAAAGGCTATAATTGGAGGAACGGGAGTATATGATGTAGGAAGTATAAGTGAAAAAAGATTAGTAAATACAAAATACGGTGAAGTTGAAGTAGATATTTTGAATATAAATGGAGAAGAAATCGTATTTTTGGCAAGGCATGGAAAGGAACATTCTGTACCACCTCATTTAATAAACTATAGAGCAAATATAATGGCTCTAAAACAATTGGGAATCAAATATATATATGCAACAGCTGCAGTGGGATCTTGTAATGAAAACTATGAACTGGGAGATATTGTTTTAATAAAAGATTTCATAGATTTTACAAAACTAAGACCAATGACTTTTTTTGAAGGAAAAGATGAGCCAGTAAAGCATGTGGATATGAGTGAACCCTATTGTAAAAAATTAAGAGAGAAATTTTATCTAACTGCTAGGGATATAGGATTAAATATAAAAGGTGAGGCAGTATATGTATGTACTGAAGGCCCGAGATTTGAAACACAGCATGAAATAAAGATGTACAAGAATCTAGGTGGAGATGTAGTAGGAATGACTAATGTGCCGGAAGTAGTACTGGCAAAAGAATTAGGTATGTGTTATGGAGTAGTGGGAATCATTACGAATTGGTGTACAGGAATGTGTGGAGAAATTGCCATACACGATATTCAAGGAGCATTAGAAAAAAGTAAAGCAAAGATTACAGAAGGATTTATTAAAGTATTTTTAAGTGATTTAAATCAAGAAAATTGTAAATGTAATAATTCAATTATAGAACTGTAAGTAATCTAAAATAAGATTTGGAGGGATAAAATGAGATTTGATACAAGGACTATTCATGGAGGGATTAAAGGAAAAAATCCAAGTAATGCCTTAAACCCACCTATATTTCAAACTTCCACATTTGTATTTGATAATATAGAACACGCAAATAAAATAATGTCTTTTGAATCAGATGATTATGTTTATACAAGAGGAAACAACCCTACCATTAGATTATTTGAAAATCGAATGGCAGAATTAGAACATGGAGTAGGAGCAGTAGCTTTTTCTTCAGGAATGGCAGCTATTAGCTCTACTATATTTTCTTTATTAAAACCCAAAGATACCATTATAGTTCACAAAACCCTATATGGTTCATCTTATAGTGTAGTCACTGAACTATTACCAAAATATAATATAAATTATAAAATTGTAGATTTAACAGATTTGAATGAGCTTGAAAACACAATAGATGAATCTACTAAAGTTATATATTTTGAAACTCCATCAAATCCTGATTTATCTATTATAGATATAAGAAAGGTTAGAGAAATAGGAAAGAAAAATAATATAAAAATAGTAGTTGATAATACTTTCGCCTCACCATATTTTCAAAATCCATTATTATTAGGAGCAGATATAGTAGTTCATAGTGCTACAAAATATATCTGTGGTCATGGTGATGTAGTGGCAGGAGTTGCCATATCTAAGGATATAGAATATATAAATTATTTAAAATTTGGCTATATGTGTGAATTTGGAGGAGCCATGAGTCCTTTTAATGCTTGGTTGCTTCTTAGAGGATTAAAAACCTTAGGAATTAGAATGAGGCAGCATGAAAAAAATGCAAAGGAAGTAGTTGACTTCCTAAAAAATCATCCAAAGATAGATTCAGTCCTATATCCAGGTTTAGAGGATTTTAAAGGTCATAATATAGCAAAGGAACAGATGAAAGGCTTTGGAGCTATAATAAGCTTTGAAGTAAAGGGTGGATTACAATCTGCAATAAAATTTGCAGATGGATTAAAGTTGGCTCAGTTGGCAGTTAGTTTAGGAGATTGTGAAACCTTAGTTCAGATACCGGCTGCAATTACTCATAGAGGGTATCCAAAGGAAAGATTAGCCGAATTTGGTCTTACAGAAAGTATGGTGAGAATATCTGTTGGATTAGAAGATAGCAAAGATATAATTGAAGATTTAGAAGAAGGACTAAAACTAATTTAAAAACAGTAAGAATGAAATCTTACTGTTTTATAATAAATGGAAATAAACTTATTATTATGATATTTATCTTTGTAATTAAATCTATTAAAAAGGGAGTGATTAAGCTTGAGAATGGAAGATATATTTGAGATAAAAAATGAAGAAGAAAGAGTGTCAGCAATTTATAATATTTTTGATGAAAGTACACGATTATCTACTAAGGCAACTAGAGTTGAATTTTTAACTACCATAAGACAGATTGAAAAATATCTTAAACCAGATACGAAAATATTGGATTTAGGTGCTGGTACTGGAGAATATAGCTTATATTTCGCAAAAAATGGATTCCAAGTAACGGCAGTTGAATTAGTGGAAAGTCATGTTTCTCAGATTAAAGAAAAAATTAACGAGGAAATGTCACTTGAAGTTTTTCAAGGAAATGCAATGAATATATCTATGATTGAAGATAAAACCTACGATATAGTATTATGTTTTGGACCATTATATCATTTAGAGAAAATTGGGGACAGAATGAAATGTATAGAAGAAGTAAAGCGAGTTTGTAAAGATAATGGTAAAATGTTCTTTGCCTTTATTTCCAATGATATGGTGATTACGACTGAAACCATGTGTTACAATCCTAGTTTTCTAACTGGATATACATATAATCACGATACCTTTAAAGTTAGAGATTTTCCATTTGTTTTTCATACAGTAGATGATTGTAGACAAATATTAAGAGATTCAGGTTTAACAATTAATAATGAGGTTGCTACAGATGGACTAAGTGAGTTATTAGCAGATAATATAAATAATATGGATGATGAAACCTATAATAAGTGGCTAAATTATCACTATTATTACTGTGAAAAACCAGAATTTTTGGGAGCTAGTAACCACCTTCTATTTATAACTAGTAAATAATATATCTATTAAAAGATTATATAAGGAGGAAAGACTATGAAAATACCTATATTAGAAAGCAAAAGGATAATTCTTCGACCTCTTACTATAGATGATGCTGAAAATATTTATAGAAGTTGGACATCTGACCCAGAAGTATCAAAATTCATGATGTGGGATACACATGAATCTATTGATGATACTGTTGAGTGGCTAAAAGTAGAAGTAGAAAATATTCATAAAGAAGGTCTTTATAATTGGGGATTTGTGTTAAAAGAAACTGGAGAATTATTTGGTTCAGGCGGTGTACACTATAAAGAGCAGCTTAATTGCTATGAACTTGGATATAATATTATGAAAAAATATTGGGGACAAGGTTTAACTACAGAGGCTGGAAAAGTAATATTAGATTTTGCCATAGATATTTTGGGAGAGAAAAAGTTCTTTTGTAGACATGCAGTTGATAATATTGGTTCAAAAAAGGTAATGGAGAAATTAGGATTTCAATATTATGGAGATAGTTCCTATAATAGTTTTAGCGGTGAAAAACAATTTTTAAGTAAGGACTATTATCTAAATATCAACTGAATTAATATTCGCTAAAAGGAAATAATACTTCTGAGGTGAAAAAATGAAATTGTTTATGCCAGATAGAGTATATATTGATCCTAAAAGTTTAGAATATGATACTGGAATAATGGTAAAGGAAAAATTAGAAAAGTTAAATATCCCTATAATACAAACAAAAAAAGTTGCAATAGAAGGTAAGTCTCCTTCCGAGAATTATGCTAAGGCTAAAAAGACAATTTATCTAACTGTTAGTAGGGAAAAAAAACTAAGAAAGTGTAAGCCATCGGCAGATTATCAATTTGCTTTATCAAGTTCATGTCCTGGACATTGTGAATATTGTTATTTACAAACAACACAAGGTGAAAAGCCCTTTATGAAAGTGTTTGTAAATGTAGATGAAATATTGGATGTAGTTCAGGAACATATAGATGAGAATTTACCTAATATAACTACTTTTGAATGTGGAAGTATCACAGATCCAGTTGCCCTTGAGCATTTAACAGGAAGTTTAAAAAAGTGTATAGAATTCTTTTCTAATAGTGAAAATGGAAGACTTAGGGTAATCACTAAATTTAATAATGTAGATTCATTTTTAGATATAAAACATAATGATCATACTAAGTTTAGGTTTAGTATAAATACTAAATATATAATAGAAAAATTTGAACACAGTACCTCTAGTTTTGAAGAAAGAATAGAAGCTGCAACAAAAATTGCAAAGGCAGGCTATCCCATAGGTTTTATTATAGCACCTATTATGATATATGAAAACTGGAAAGAGGATTATAGGGAACTACTAAACAATTTGAAATCTCAACTTGTGGACTATAATAAAGAGATTACCTTTGAACTTATACAGCATAGATTTACGGCTACTGCAAAGGAATTAATTCTTACTAGATTTCCAAATACTGAATTAGATCTCAATGAAGAAAATAGGCAACTTAAGTGGGGACCCTATGGAAAATTTAAATACGTTTACCCTAAAGAACAAAGTTCTGAAATAAAAGAATATATTTCAGAACTAATTCAGGATAATTTTATTAATTCTAAGATCGAATATTTTACTTAAGTATTATGAAAAAAATCAATAGAAGATTAATCTTTACCATATGAAAAGCCTTCTGATTTTAATGAGTATAATAGTTAAGGTTTTAAAAATCCATATAAATCAAAATAAAACATGATATCTCACCATATCATGTTTTATTTTGATTTATTATTAAGATATACCATTTATATTATTATAGGTGATATAATAAAGATTAGACTGGAAATAAATACAGAATGTTGAAATAACATAATTATTAAATATATAAATAAAGCTATAATCTTGGAGGGTAGTATGAGAATAGAGAAAGAAAATATAGTTATTAGAAGCGTAATAGTAGATGATGCAGAACAATTGAATCAATGGTGGAATGATGGTAAAGTCATGGAATTAACATTTGAAGATGCAAGTATTAATGATATTGATAATATATTTAATTTAAGTAAAAATCTTATTGAAAATAGTGACTTAGATGATAGGATTTAAAATATATCTGAGAAATCTAGGATAAAGATTGACTATAAACGAAAAACATTATATACTACATGAAATTCTTACTATAGGAATAAGAAGAACAAGATATTGTAAATAGAGAATAAATTTAAGGGGGATAATATGGGCAGATTAAAATTAGTATTACCAGCTATGGAGTTTGAAGATGAAATCATGAATTATAAAAAGGAATTTATTGAAAATAATGATAGTATGGATGGAACACGTGGCTTGAGTAATATCGAAACCTTTAGTGAATGGTATATCGGAGTTTGTAATGATCGAAAAGAGGAAACTGTAAGAAAAGGCCTAGTCCCATCAACTACATATCTAGTCATCTCTACTGATGATGGTCGTTTAGTTGGGATGGTTGATATTAGGCATCGCTTAGATGATCAGATATTAAAGGTTGGTGGACATATAGGTGGTAGTGTTAGAAAATCGGAAAGGCAGAGAGGCTATGGAACTGAAATGCTGTCATTAGCTTTAGAAGAATGCAAAAGACTAAAGATCAAAGAAGTTTTAATTACTTGCAATAAAGACAATATTGCATCAGCAAAGACTATTATAAATAATGGCGGAAAGTTAGAAAACGAACTACAAGAAGGAGATACAATTTTTCAAAGATATTGGATAACCCTAGATTAAAATTAATTTTACCAATTATAAGTGGATAAGAAAGTAGAGGTTCAAATATGCATGAAGTTAAAGCTAAGAGCATTTTATCTTCTAAAAATGGAATGAATTTATATCGTGGATGCTCTCATGGATGTATCTATTGTGACTCTCGAAGTAAATGTTACCAAATGCAGCATGAGTTCGAAGATATAGAAGTGAAAATTAATGCTGTAGAGTTATTGGAAGATGCATTGAAACGAAAACGTAAACGCTGTATGATTGGTACTGGTGCCATGACAGATCCATATATTCCAATTGAAATACAATTACAACACACTAGACAATGCTTGAATCTTATTGAGAAATATGGCTTTGGATTATCTATACTGACTAAATCCAATAGAATTTTGAGGGATTTAGATATATTAAAGAGTATAAATGAAAAGACCAAATGCGTTGTTCAAATTACATTAACTACATTTGATGAAGAACTATGCTCTTTAATAGAGCCAAATGTTTCTACTACAAAAGACCGGGTCGAAGTTTTAAAAATTATGAGAGATAACGGAATACCTACAATAGTTTGGCTATGTCCAATTTTACCTTTTATAAATGATACTGAGGAAAATATAAATTGGATTTTAGATTATTGTGAGGAAGCTAAGGTAAAGGGCATTATTTGTTTTGGTATGGGTTTAACACTTCGTGAGGGAAATAGAGAATACTTTTATAGAGCTTTAGATAAAAAATTTCCTGGATTAAAACAACAATATATAAAATCCTTTGGAAATGATTATGAGATAAAGAGTAAGCATAGTGAGAGGTTAATGGATTTATTTCATAAAAGATGTAAAAAAAGTGGAATTATATATGATATAAAGGAAATATTTACTTACCTTAATACCTTTGAAGATAAATATGAATCTAAGCAAATTAGTTTATTTGACTTATAAATTATCTGATGACTAGTCGAAAGATTCCTTGACATAAGTAGGTTTTAATACTATACTTATAATAAAATATAATAGGGTGATGGAGTTCACCGAAACTGCATAATGCTAATGACTCCTACAGATGATATTATAAATATTTCTGTAGGAGTTTTTGTTTTGTAATGATGAAAAGGAGATGATTTTGTGGCAAAAAGTTTGGCAATTATTTTACTGTTAGGACTACTTGCAAATAAGTTATTTGAAAAACTGAAATTACCAGGGCTCTTAGGGATGATAATATTAGGGATAATAATAGGACCCTATGGATTTAACTTAATTGGAAAGGATATATTAAATTCCTCTGCCGATTTAAGAAAAATTGCACTAATTATAATTTTGCTTAGGGCAGGCCTTGGGCTAAATAAAGAGGATTTAAAAAGAGTTGGTAAACCTGCATTAAAGATGAGCTGTATACCAGGGTTAATAGAAGGTTTTTTCATCGCATTTGCATCGGTGAAGTTTTTAGGTTTTTCTTTTATTCAAGGGGGAATTTTAGGATTTATTATTGCGGCAGTTTCTCCTGCTGTTGTGGTTCCAGCTATGTTAAAATTAATGGAGAATAACATGGGAACAAATAAAGGAATACCAACATTGATATTGGCAGGAGCTTCCATTGATGATGTTTTCGCTATTACTATATTCAGTGGATTTTTAGGGCTATATAGTGGATCTCATATGAATATTGGTATACAATTATTAAATATTCCAGTATCAATATTATTAGGAATTTTAGTTGGTGCTATTATTGGGTTTATATTGGTAAAAATATTTAATAAATATAATATACAAGATGCAAAGAAAGTTTTACTGATATTAGGGTTAGCTATTCTTATTACTGAATTGGAAAATTTATTAAAGACAAAAATAGCTATAGCTTCATTATTAGGAGTTATGACCATAGGATTTATTATAATTGAAAAGATGCCTAAGATAGGTGAAAGACTAGCAGGAAAGTTTAATGAAATATGGGTCTTTGCAGAAATACTATTATTTGTACTAGTGGGAGCTGAAGTAAATGTGAAAGTTGCACTTAATGCTGGAAAGATAGGAATTATAGTATTATTAATTGGTCTTTTGGGAAGAAGTATAGGCGTAGTGATTTCCCTATTAAACACAGATTTGAATTGGAAAGAGAAGATATTTTGCATTATTGCCTATATACCAAAGGCAACTGTTCAAGCTGCAATGGGTGCAGTGCCACTATCATTAGGTGTAGAATCGGGAGATATTATATTGGCTGTTGCAGTATTATCCATATTAGTCACAGCACCATTGGGAGCCATAGGAATAAAAATATCTGCAAAATATTTACTAAATAAGTAAATAACAATGCCCTAGAAAAAAATCTAGGGCATTCTATATTACGCTAGCAACATCGACCTCTACCAAAGCCACCACAATTAGTAAAAAGAACTACTAATAGTAAAAAGAAGAATAGTAAAGAATCATCAAAGTCACAATCTCTTCCGCCAAATAGACCACCCATGAAGACACCTCCTATACAGTTAATATTTATACATGAGTGTTATCACTCACTATAGAATATGTAATGTATAGGTAAAGTGTTAATAAAATACAATAGTTTCTAGTTTGGTGAAAAATGAAATAGGAAATATAAAAAATAAAAGAGATGAGATCCTTGAAAATATTAAGAATTAAATATTATATTTTCGAAGAATGAGAAATAGAGATTAAGAAATAGTTGTAAAATAAATTAAAGTATGAAATAATATAATAATTCTGCCATAATTTAATAGTAGAATTATTATATTCAAGGAGGTACGAAAATGTCAAAAATTAAGATAGTAGTCGATAGTACAGGATACATTACAAAAGAATATGCAGAAAGAGAAGATGTAGCCATAGTGCCACTAAATTATGTATTTGGTGGGGAAACGAGTAAAGAGTCGTTTCCAGGAGAATTTGATGATTTTTATAGTAAGTTAAGCAGTACAAAATTATTTCCTTCCACATCACAGCCATCTACAGGAGATTTTTTAGATGTATTTATAAAGTCCTTTGAAGAAGGATATGATGAGATAATAGCCATTCTTTTATCTTCTAAATTAAGCGGAACTTATAACAGTGCAACACTTGCAAAGAATATGTTAGAAGGTAAAAAAATTACTATTATAGACTCCATAAATGCTGCATCAAATTTAAGATTTTTAGTTGAGGATGCAGTAGCCATGGCTAAGGAAGGAAAATCTTCAGGGGAAATTGAAAATCACATAAATTCTAAAAAACTGGGAATGCATATATATTTAACTACCGAAACTTTAGAATATTTAAGTAGAGGCGGAAGGCTTTCATCAGTTCAAGCTGCTGTAGGAAATTTATTAAATATTAAGCCTATAATCGAGTTAAAAGATGGAGAACTTCAACTACTGGAAAAATTAAGAGGTAAAAATAAAGCAATAGCCTCAATAATAGATAAAGTTCCAGAGGATGTGGAGAAAATAGGAATTTGTCATATAATGGACATGGATTCAGCTATAAAATTTAAAACAATATTAGAGGAAAAATTCCCCAATGCTTTAATATCTATAGATGAGTTAGGTCCAGTAATTGGTAGTCACTTAGGGCCGAAAGGCATAGGAATTTGTTTTTATTAACAAAAATTATATCCAAAACTTGTAATTCATGATATAATTATGACGAGCTAAGGATATTAAATACTGCGGAGGTGTATATAATGAGAAAAATATTAGTAACAGGTGCATTAGGACAAATTGGTTCAGAACTTACAACAGAACTAAGAAAGATTTATGGGGCAGATAATATAATTGCCAGTGGTAGAAGAATAAAGGAAGGCCATGAAAATTTAATACAATCCGGCCCATTTGAAATAGTTGATATAACAAAAGGCAAAGATGTATCTGAAATAGTTAGAAAACACAATGTAAATACTATTATAAATCTTGCAGCTATTCTTTCAGCTGTTGGGGAAAAATATCCAGAAGATTGTTGGGATATAAATATGAATGGATTATACAATATTCTTGAAGTAGCTAGAGAAGAAAACTGTATGGTTTATACACCATCTTCAATAGCAGCTTTTGGACCAACTACTCCACCAGATAATACTCCACAAGATACTATACAAAGACCAACTACAATGTATGGTGTTACTAAAGTAGCTGGAGAATTATTATGTGATTACTACTTTAAGAGATTTGGAGTAGACACTAGAGGAGTTCGTTTCCCAGGTCTTATCTCATATGAAACATTACCAGGTGGTGGAACTACAGACTACGCAGTTCACATTTATTACGATGCATTAAAGAACAAAAAATATACTAGCTTCATAGACAAAGGCACAAAGATGGATATGATGTATATGCCAGATGCTCTTGATGCCATAGTAAATCTTATGGAAGCAGATCCGGCTAAATTAATCCATAGAAATGCATTCAACGTAACTGCCATGAGCTTCGACCCAGAAATGTTAGCAGCGTCAATTAAAAAAGTTATACCAGAATTTGAGTTAGACTATGATGTAGACCCAGTAAGACAGGGTATTGCTGATACTTGGCCAAATTCATTAGATGATTCAGCTGCTAGAGAAGAATGGGGATGGAATCCAAAATATGATCTAGATGCTATGACTAGAGATATGCTTGATAAATTAAAAATTAAATTAGGTTTATAATATTATAAAACAGGGAGCATATTTCAATGCCCCCTGTTTTGTTATAATGACCAGTAATTATATCCTAAGGATATAGCATTTGTTCTATCAAATAATCCTTTAATATCAATGAGCAGAGGCTGTACATCTTTAGAGTACATAAATTTAATACTATCCAGTGAATACTTATAAAATTCTTCATGGGAAACAGCAAAGATTATAGCATCCATATCTTGAATTTCACTTATATCAGTAATATTAATTCCATATTGATTAAATACTTCTTTTGAGTTCACAATAGGATCTACTACTTTAATATTAATTCCATAATTTTTTAATTCATTAATTAAATCTATAACTTTTGTATTTCTAATATCAGGACAATTTTCTTTAAATGAAAAACCAAATATAGCTAAATTTGTATTTCTTATTGATTTTCTAGATTCCAAAAGTTTGCTAACTGTATTTTTACATATATATTTTGCCATTAAATCATTTGTTTTTCTCCCAACAATAATTGTTTCTGGTTTAATTCCAAGACTTTGGGCAATATGAATTAAGAAATAAGAATCAACACCTATACAATGGCCTCCTACTAATCCAGGTTTAAATCCTAAGGCATTCCATTTTGTGTCCATGGCATTAAGAACCGATCTGGTGTCTATTTCAAGATGATTTAGGATAATGCTTATTTCATTTATAAAAGCTATATTAATATCTCTTTGAGTATTTTCAATTACCTTTGCTGCCTCAGCTATCTTAATACTTTCTGCTCTATAAACCCCCGATTTTACTATCAATTCATATACACTTGATATAATATCTAAGGCATCCTCATCTATAGCTGAAACAATTTTAACTATAGATTCTAATTTATTCACTGGATCTCCAGGATTTATTCTCTCAGGAGAATAACCTACCTTAAAATCTACGCCACACTTTAGTTTAGATGCTCCTTCTAATATTGGAATACAGATATTTTCAGTAACACCTGGATATACTGTAGATTCATAAACTACAATTGATCCTTTTTTTAAGTTTCTACCAAGAATTGTACTTGCTTCTATAACATATTCTAAATTAGGTGAATTATCTTCATATATTGGCGTTGGGACGGCAATTATATGGAATTTGGCATCTTTTAGCCTATTTTCATCAGAAGAAAATGAAATCGTAATATCTTCAAGTTCATCTAATTCTATATAATCTGATAAGCCAATTCCAGCATTGTAATTGTCAATTTTCTTAGTATCTATATCAAATCCTATTACATTTGCTTTTTTAGCAAAACTAAGGCTTAAAGGTAAGCCCACATAGCCTAATCCAATAATAGATATATTTACTTGTCTATTAATTATTTCATTGTATAATATCATTAGCATCTACCTTCCTAGTTGAATTTACGTAGTAATACAGTATATTCAATAGAAGGTAATAATGATATAGATACTATAAATAAAGATTAACCATTAATGATTAATCTTTATTTTCAATATATGGAATAAAGTTTTCTATGTTTTCAGCCACAATTTTTACGGAAGGATATTTAAGATATTCAGTATCAGACACTTTCCAGGTGTGCTGATGTTCTAAATCGTTATATCTATTTACTAAATAATTATATTTATCTGTAGAATAGACGCTTATATCATAATTTTTAAATTGGCTTTGAATATTTGCAAAAGCTCCAGCTTTTTTTATAAGAGGAATATCTATTTTCTCTAAAACACTTCTCTTAAAAACTAGGCTTGAGTCTGCAACTCGATTGACAAACATATTTTGTTTCTGCTCTCCATATAGAGCTAGTATTTTACTTTGATGAAAATAAATATAATAAGATGCTTTTCCTACAACATCACAATTAATTTCGTTAAATGCGTTCATAGCTTGCTTAAGATAATCAGTGCCATAGTAGTCATCATCATCAAACTTTGCTATATAATCGAAAGCTGCATGGTTCAATGCAAACTTAAAACAATAACCTAAAGAAAGAGTTTCATCCAATTGAAATATTTTGATGTTTTTTAAATTTTTAGCTTTTTCATGATATTCATCTATATTCATATTATTGTTATTTAAAACGATTATTAGTTCTTTAGGATCATAACTTTGTCTTAAAAAACTATCGAAGATATCTTCAATTTTGTTAAGACGATTAGAACATAAGATAATAGAAACACCAGGTTTTTCATCAAATCTTTCTTTTTTAAACATTGATTGTAATTTCTGTTTAATATATGAATTGAGATGATTCCTATATTGATAAATTTCCATTCCCTCCTATCTATTTCTGATAGTATCTTGCTTAAATTTAGTTAAATCGGATATAAAGTCCTGTTGATATTTTTGATAAATAAGTGAATTATTTATACTAGTAATATCCCAACTATTCATATTAGCTTCATCTTCACTGCTCATGACTTCAAGATGTTTGATAATTTCCTTTTCCACAGAGTTATAATATTTTTCTGCTATTAAATCTTTCGCAGGAGAGTACCATTTTTCCATCCAAGAAGTATCTAGTATATTTGCCCTAGTACGCTTCTTAAGGGATTTCATTAGGGTATGGTTTCCATTATAATGTGAAGTAATATAAGCGATTACATTTTCACAAGGAATAGGAAGCTGTTTAAGCATTGTTCTAACTTCATTAGATAAAAACAAATTGTCCAGCATAGAATTAGGGACTTGTTGTTTCAATAATATCATTTCTAATATTTTTTTTCTAAAACATTTATCACATTTCATGCAAGGTCTAGAATTATCTCCTCTCATGCACCAATGATTAAAGGAACTATAAGGTGAATTTAATAAAATTTTCATTGTACCAACTTCACTGATACCAGCAGTTACTTGATTAAGGGGAATATCTATACTTTTGAAGATATTATTCCATTTTACAAAATAATCTCGATCTAAAGAAATTTTATGATATGGTATATACTGGTGTTCCATAATTGTTCCTGTAGCTACACTGTCTATACCAATATAATCTGAGAGCAATAAAGCGGGTATTGTAGTAGATGTCTCTACAGGAAAACCTCTTGGAACTCTAACATATTCCAAATCTGTTTTTATTTTGTATCCTTGCCTGCCTTGTTTTTCTAGTTGTGAATAGACGTCATATACAGATTGTTTATCATATAATTTTAAGCTTTTTTCAAGTTCTTTAGGAAGGATACGATCTAGAAAAAAACAAACTGTATTACTAGGCAATAAGGCTAATGCTGCTGTAGAATCAACACCTCCACTATAAGCCAAACCAGGAACAGCATTTTTAGGTGCAATTCTAGGTTTTAGATTTTTATCCACTGGATATATGGATTTTTTAGTTTCCTTCTTAAAGGAATCATGAAAGTCTTGACTTACACCAATGGGAACCTCAATTTCTTTATCTATGAATGGGTATGCAATTAAAATGATAATTAAAGCCAGTACATCAGGGTGTATCTTTTCTATATCCCAATCTTTAGGTGTATGAATATTACATTCATATCTTCCCATTTTGACTTTTCCAGAACAATCTACTCCTTCAGTTTTGTTAGGAATAAATATAAGTTTTAACACCTCTTTTTCAAACTTATAAGAAGATTTCAATATACTACCTCCTATTCAATAAGATTTTATATTTAATAAAAAGAATTTTATGATTTTAAAATAGATTTAAACAGTATCTAAAAAAAGCATATCTATTTATATTATAGATATGCTTTTTTAGCCCTATTGACACTAATAGCCAGATATTCTTTTAAATTTTCCACCTTATTTAAATCCACACATTGTTTCATTATATAATCATTAGAGATTTTCCATGTATGGTTGTTCTCGTTATTCCTCATATATACGTAATGATATTTATTAGTAGAATATATTTTATAACCATTTTCTAAGGAATCTTTGCAAAATTGTTTATCTTCTCCTAAATCAATATTTCTAAATTTAATCTTATGAAATAAATCTTTTTTAAACATTAGTGTAGATCCATGAACCCTATTAACATACTTATTTTCTCTTCCCATATTATTAATTCCAATTATTTTTTCTTGACTAAAATATACATATATACAGGATTTACCTACTATAAATATATCTTTTTTATATAAGGACTTTATAGTGTCTGATAAATACATAGGACCATAATAGTCATCATCATCGAACTTGGCTATAATAGGGTATTTAGACTTTTCTATGGAAAAGTTTAGACATTCTCCTAAAGACTTTTTGCTGCCTAAATTGTATACACTAATATTTTCAGGTAGGGTTGAAAATGTTTTTAAGTTTTTTATATCATAATTAAGAGCAATGATTAACTCTTTTTCCTTATAATCTTGAGATATAAAATTGTTTATTATATTTTCAAGCATTTTTGTTTTATTGGTAGAACAGATTACTGATATGCCTAAATCCATAACTTAACTCCAATCATTAATAAAATTTTTCATATAAAAACTGTAACCAATGGAGGGTAAGGTAAATACTTTAATATATAGGGGGGAGTATCATGGTCAATGATTATTATATAACTGTATTTGAAACTAAAAATCAAGCCATATTTCTTTATTCTACACTTGAAGCCATAGGGTATAGAATATTCCAGTTAGTATCTTTACCTTGCAATATAAAGGCTGGATGTAACTATGGAATAAAGTTTAAAGATCAAAGATATATGGATATTATAGTTAATGAAGCTAAGGAACTAGACATGAAAGTTCCCGATATATATTTTTGTGAAAAAGTACAAGGTAAATATAAATATACAAAAGTAAACATTAAGAATTAAAAAAATTATTAAAAAATGATTTTTTATTAGAATCTATAGATTTCTGAATATCGTCTAATTTATTTTCAATATTAATTTGAATATTGCTTAGATTATTTTCAATATTAAGTTGATTATCCAATATTTTAGTTAAGATATACTGATTTTCTATTATTTTTTCTAATTTTTTATCTACTTCCATTAGGTCATGGAAGGATATAGGATTTATATCAACTAATTCATGAGACTTTTTTTCATCTACTTCTATATTAGTATCTTCATTGATACTTTCTGATTCTGAGGTGGCTTTATCATAGGTTAATATGGAAGATTTAGAATATAGTTCTAAGAAATAAAATATAGGTTTATCTAAAATATTTAAATAACCATATTTTATTTGGTTTTCTGAAGGTAATATATTTGAGTTGACTTTAGCTATGGAGATATTTTGCGGTAGAGGCATGATTTCTTCTCTCACCCAACTATCTCCATAATCTTTTGAGGATGAAAGTATCATGGAATCATTAGAAAAATATATTAGTTTTAACTTATTGTTTTCTTCAAAGATAATTGGTTGATTTTTAGATAATGATATATGTGGTAAAGATATTTCCTTCCATATATATTTTTCTTTCCCACTGCCTTTCATTCTTAAATATTTTAAATTTAATTTATTTATTGATTCTTCTATCCATAGAATATGGAGATTGTTTTGAGAATCAATAAATAAAAATGGAAATATATTATTGAAGTCACTAGAGGATATGTGTTTAGATACTGAACTCCAAGTTCTAGTAAATGGATTATAAAAACCATGATAAATTTGAGAATCATTATTTATATAAGTCTTATATACTACGTGAATATTGCCTGAACTATCTACATCTACAAAGAATGGATCAGCGACTCGTTTGGATATATATCTTATGGCATTATGTTTTTCTCCGTTTTTATCATTTAAAACCACGTGCTGAATTGTCCATATATTAGAATTAATTATATTGGAATAATTGTATATAATATGAAGATTATCTTTAATTATTAGTATTTTTATTTGATTATATAAATTTGATTTTAAATCAAATTTAGCTATATTATCTTTTACCCATTCATCATTTATGTATTTATAATAATTTAATTCTCCTGTATTCAATAGGGCGACAAGATGTATAAAATCATTTTCGTCAATAAGAGTAGAGTATTTTAATATATTTTTATCAAATAAGAAGTTGGATTGTAATTTATTTAAAGAAGAATCATAAATTGTATAAATAATTTCTCCTTCTTCTGATAAATTAAATAAAAAAACGTCTTTTCTGGAGTTGAATATAACGCTAATATTTTGATCAAACATTTTTCTCACCTCGCAATTAATTTAGTAGCACATTGGTCTATATATACATAATATGATAATGAAAATAGAAATATTAAATTAAAAGGAGTGAATAGCGTGACTGAATTAAATCTTAATCAAAAAACAGTTGAGGCTCTTCAATGTCTGGAATTTGATTGCATAATTACGGATAAGGTATTTGCATCATGTCAACAAAGAGAATGCTTTCCACAGGTAGAAGTAGAATTATGTGATAAAGTCTTTGGAAGTATAAGATTTAGGCCTGGATTTATAGTACCTAATACATTAATAGTTACAGATACTGATACTCCTAATTTTAGGAGAGTAAGGTTTACTGTAAGAATCCCATTCCAGGTATTTGATCCTAACGGAAATCCAATAGCAGAAGGATTTTTACCAGACATATTAAAAGATATAATAATATATCTTCCAGACTCAAGAGATGAATTCGAATTTAGAATAGTTATAGAAACGGCATCAGAAGTTTTAGCACCACCGGTATTAACAGGAAAAATTCTAAGTTTCGTAGCAGGTACATTTATTATAATTAAAGTAGTAGGTACTGTCCAACTATTAATTCCAACTTTGGGATACTGTCCAGCACCACCTGAGTGCACTGAATTTAGCCCAACAGATATATGTGAAGCTTTTGATTATGCAGATTTTCCAGAATTTTTCCCACCACAATTAAATAGTGGAGGATTATGTTAAGGGAAAAAAGAAGAGTTAAACCTCTTCTTTTTTTTTGTAATAAATGAATGTTGACAAAAATACTAGGGTATAATATACTTATAATAAATACCAAGCGAACTAGTTGGGATTGAAAAAGAGGTGAAAAGATGAAGCTTTCTACAAGAGGGAGATATGGCTTAAAGGCAATGTTTCAGTTATCTTTATATTATGGAGATGGTCCTATATCTTTAAAACAGATTGCTGATGAACAAAAACTATCTGAAAATTATTTAGAACAACTTTTCTCGACTCTTAAAAAAGAAGGACTATTAAATAGTGTTAGAGGTGCACAAGGCGGATATATGCTATCAAGACAACCTAAAGAAATTACTGTAGGACAAATACTGAGAGCATTAGAGGGAAATATGGCACCATCAGATTGTGTAATGGACGATGAACACGAATGTTCTAGAGAAGATAGATGTGTAACTAAACTAGTTTGGATGAAAATGAAGGACAGTATAGACGAGGTCATTGATTCTATTACATTGCAGGATATGGTCGATGATGAAAATAAATTAAATAGAAAAGAACAGGTATAGGAGGAAAATAAGATGGATAAATATATATATATGGATAATGCGGCTACTACTCCAGTAAAAAAAGAAGTCTTAGATGAAATGATGCCATATTTTACTGAGAAATATGGTAATCCATCATCAGTTTACTCATTAGGCTCTATATCAAAACGAGCTATAGAAGCATCAAGAGAAAAGATTGCAAAAATAATAAATGCAGATAAAAGAGAAATATTTTTTACAGGAGGCGGCTCTGAAGCTGATAACTGGGCAATAAAAGGTATTGCTTATGGAAATAAACAAAAAGGAAACCATATAATAACTACTAAAATTGAACACCATGCAGTATTACATACTTGCGATTATTTACAAAAAAATGGATTTGAGATAACTTACTTAGATGTAGATGAATATGGGCTAATAAATTTAGATGAACTAAAGGAAGCCATAACGGATGAGACTATTCTTATATCTATTATGTTTGCAAATAATGAAATAGGAACAATCCAACCTATTAAAGAAATTGGAGAAATAGCTAAGGAAAGAAAAATATATTTTCATACAGATGCTGTTCAAGCCATGGGAAATATAGAAATAGATGTTAAGGAATTAAATATAGATTTAATGTCTATGTCAGCTCACAAGTTTTATGGACCAAAGGGTATAGGAGCATTATATATTAAACAAGGTGTAAGAATTGATTCTCTTATTTCTGGTGGTGGGCAAGAAAGAAATAGAAGGGCAGGGACTGAGAACGTAGCTGCTATAGCAGGAATGGGTAAAGCTATAGAATTAGCTTATGAAAACTTAGAAGATCATAACGAAAGGTTGACTAAATTAAGAGATAGTTTAATCAAAAAAATAGAAGATAATATACCTTATGTAAGATTAAATGGACATCCAACTAAGAGACTGCCAGGTAATGTAAATATTTGTTTTAGATTTATTGAAGGCGAGTCTTTGCTGCTTAGCTTAGATATGGAAAGAATTGCAGGATCCAGTGGTTCTGCCTGTACTTCAGGATCTTTAGATCCATCTCATGTACTTTTAGCCATTGGGCTTCCTCACGAAATCGCTCATGGTTCTCTTAGACTAAGCTTAGGAGATTTCAATACTAAAGAGGAAATTGATTATGTGGTAGAGAAACTTGTAAAAATAGTAGATAGATTAAGACAAATGTCACCACTATATGAGAAGATAAAGGAGGAACAATAATGTATTCAGAAAAAGTAATGGAGCATTTTCAAAATCCACGAAATGTAGGAGAAATTTTAGATGCAGATGGAGTGGGAGAAGTAGGTAATGCAAAATGTGGAGATATAATGAAAATGTATCTTAAAATAGAGAACGGAGCAATTGAAGATGTTAAATTCAAAACATTTGGTTGTGGTTCTGCCATAGCTTCATCTAGTATGGCTACAGAGCTAATTAAAGGAAAAACCATAGAGGAAGCTATGAATTTAACAAATAAAGCAGTGGCAGAAGCTTTAGATGGATTGCCACCGGTTAAAATGCATTGTTCGGTTTTAGCTGAACAAGCTATTAAAGCTGCTTTACTAGATTATTCAAAAAAACATAATGTTCATATTGATGGATTAGAAGATATAAATTTTGATGAAGATCACCATGATCATGGTTTAGAGGAGCTATAAAATAATATTGGATAATTTTGATAGAATTATTATCTTCTTTTAGTGGCAAGATATACTATAGAAATCACTATAAAGGAGATGAAATAATGTTCAATAATAGAAATAAGTATAATAATGGGGCATTTTGGGGAACGGTTATAGGGACATCTATAGGTATAATAGTCAGCAACCGAATTTCACCGATGAATAGAAAAAAAGTTATGAGATCTGCTAGGAAAATGGGTTCTAACTTAGTAGATGGAATGAATAATTTATGGAGATAGGCAGCAATTGCTGCCTATCTTTAGTAAAGGGGTGTGCATTATGATAGATTATTATCAGCCAGTTTTTTTAACTAAGATAGTATGGACCCTTTCTGTAATATTACTTATGCTAATTATCTATTATTTAATCAATATAGGTAATAATTTTGTTCCTGGCAGGAAGCAAATTAAAATAAATGATAAAAAACTTCTTCCTATACTAATAGGAATAGTTTTTTTGATTTTATTTTTTAACTTAATTAAAAAGTATGCAATATTATCAGATACTTTTTACACTATAATTTTTTCTGCAATTTTAGCATATCTTTTTAATCCAATAATTAATTACTTAGAAAAGAAAAAAATAAGTAGAGGTTTAGGTGTTCTAATATTATATATAGGAATAATATGTATGTTTTTAATTGTGGCATTTTTAGTAATACCAAGGTCAGGTAGTGAGCTTAAAAAGCTGATGACAAATATGCCAATATATCTAGAAAAAGCTTCAGCTTTAATGGATGAAGTATATAACAAATATTATTCCACTTTAGGAGATTTACCTCCTTTATTCCAAGGAATTCAACAAGTGGTCATGGAAAATATTGTTGGATTAGAACATATGGCTACAGATACGATTAAAAACTTTATTGGTGGTATATTAAATACTTTTTCAAAACTCGTTAGTTTAATATTGACTCCAATACTTACATTTTATTTCTTAGTAGATAAAGACTATTTTAAAGAAAAACTGATGCTTCTTATTCCAAAAAAATATAGAAAAGAATGTAGAAAAATATTTCTTGAAATAGATTACTCCTTATCTAAATTTGTTAGAGGTAAAATAATCATGGCAATGTATGTGGGAGTTACCACATCTATAGTTTTATCCTTGATGGGAATAGACTTTGCCATAGTTATTGGATTTATTACAGGTATTGCCGATGTAATTCCTTACATAGGTCCATTCCTAGGATTTGCACCAGCTGTATTCTTTGCTTACTTAGAGAGCCCCATAAAAGCAATATGGGTAGGAGTATTTTTCCTATTTATTCAATGGGCAGAAAACAATATATTAGCACCGAAGATAATAGGAGAGTCTACAGGGATACATCCTTTGATAATACTTGTTTCAATAATAATTGGTGGAGGAGTATTTGGAGTGCTTGGAATGGTTTTAGCTGTTCCAGTTGTTGCCGTATTATTAATCCTAATTAGGTTTACTAGAGAAAGGTTTAAAAGGTCTCCAAGAGTTCAGAAATAGATAGTATTTATTGACAAAGAGGAGATATTAAATTATAATCCAAATATAGCAAAGAGAGAATTTCGTCCCTCTATAGGGACGATTTTTTGCAATACATAAGAAAAAAATCATAGCGAGGTGTATATAATGAAAAAAATTGGACTACATGAAATAAGAAAAGAATTTTTAGATTTCTTTGGGGAAAAAGAACACTTAGTTGCACCTAGTTTTTCCCTTGTACCTAAAAATGATAAATCTTTACTATTAATCGGCGCAGGTATGGCACCACTTAAAAAATACTTTACAGGGGAGCAAACTCCACCTAGTAAGAGAATGGTTAATTGTCAGAAGTGTATTAGAACAGGAGATATAGATAATGTAGGTAAAACTGATAGACATGCAACTTTCTTTGAAATGTTAGGTAATTTTTCTTTCGGAGACTACTTTAAAAAAGAGGCAACTGCATGGGCTTGGGAATTTTTAAATAAGAGAATGGAAATACCAAAGGAAAATCTATGGGTAACAATATATGAAGAAGATGATGAGGCGTTTGAAATATGGAATAAAGAAGTGGGAGTTCCTGCTGAAAGAATAGTTAGACTGGGAAAAGAAGATAATTTTTGGGAGCTGGAAGTAGGACCATCAGGACCTTGTTCGGAAATATATGTAGATAGAGGAGAAAAACATGGCTGTGGATGCCCAGATTGTAAGCCTGGATGTGAATGTGATAGATTTATTGAAGTTTGGAATTTAGTATTTACTCAATTTGATAAGGATGAAAAAGGAGTATATCATCCACTACCTAATCCAAATATAGATACAGGTATGGGACTTGAGAGAATTACTTGTGTAATGGAAGGCGCAGAGACTATATTTGATATTGAAGCTATTAGAGAAATTTTAAGAAAGGCAGAGGAAATAGCAGGAATTACCTATGGAAAGGATTCTAAAAAAGATGAATCCATAAGAGTAATTACAGATCATACAAGAGCTATGACTTTTTTAGTATCTGATGGAGTATTGCCTAGTAATGAAGGAAGGGGATATGTACTTAGAAGACTTATTCGTAGAGCGGCAAGACATGGCAAACTTTTAGGTATAGAAAAAGCTTTCTTGAGTTCTATGGTAGAGGTTTTAATTAACTCATGGAAAGTAGAATATCCAGATTTAAAAATAAGAGAAGATCAAATTAAGAAAATAATTAAAGCGGAAGAAGATAAATTCCAAGAAACAATTCATCAAGGATTATCCATATTAGAACAATATATCGAAGAAATGAAGTCTAAAGGTGAAACGGTTTTAAGTGGAGAAAAGGCATTTAGACTATATGATACCTATGGATTCCCATTGGATCTAACAAATGAAATTCTTGAAGAAAAATCATTAGAAGTAGATGAAGAAGAATTTAATAAAAATATGGAAGAACAAAGAAGTAGAGCAAGACGTGCTAGGGAAGAAGGAGATAGTGGCTGGTCAAGTAGTAGTGAAGAAGATATATTTGGAGACCTAAAAACCATATTTAAAGGCTATGAAAAGACTAATATTGTGTCAGAAATTACTGGATTATTTTCTAATAATGAAAAAATAGAAAGTTTAACTTCTGGTGAAGAGGGAATAATTATATTAAATGAATCACCTTTTTATGGAGAATCTGGTGGTCAAGTAGGAGATACAGGAACCATAGAAAACCCTAATTTCAAGGCTATGGTATTAGACACTAAACATTCTAAAGGCGACCACTTAATTCATATAGTGAAGGTATTAGAAGGAGAAATAAAAGTAGGGGATAAGGTAATAGCTAATGTAGATGATAATAGAAGAAACTCTATTAGAAGAAATCACTCTGCAACTCATCTTCTTCATAGGGCATTAAAAGATGTTCTAGGTGAACACGTTAATCAAGCAGGTTCTGTTGTAATGCCAAATAGACTAAGATTTGACTTCACTCATTTTGAAGGAGTGACACAGGATGAATTAATGAAAATAGAAAAAATAGTTAACTCTAAAATTTTAGATAGCCTAGAAGTAGTTACTATAGAAACTTCTCTGACTAGAGCTCAAGAAATGGGAGTTGTGGGATTATTTGAAGATAAATATAAAGACGAAGTAAGAGTATTAAAAATGGGAGATTATTCAAAGGAACTATGTGGTGGAACCCATGTATTTAACACTGCAAATATAGGTATGTTTAAAATAGTTTCAGAATCAAGCATTGCATCTGGAGTAAGAAGAATAGAGGCCATAACAGGTGAAGGCGTATACGATTATCTAAACCAAATGGAAGAGGAAATCAATGAAATTTCTAATGTATTAAGGGCTAATAAGAATAATATATTGGAAAAAGTAAAAACTTTAACTGAAGATATAAAAGAGAAGGAAAAAGAAATAGAGAGTCTCAAGGGTAAAATGGCATCATCTATTGCAGATGAAATACTATCAACTAAAGTAGATATAGAAGGAATTACTTTAGTTGCTGCAAAAGTAGATAATTTAGATATGAATGGTTTAAGAAACTTAGGTGATGAAATAAGAAATCGTTTAGGTTCAGGAGTGGTAGTCCTTGGAAGTATACAAAATAACAAACTTTCATTTGTAACTATGGCAACCAAGGATTTAACAAATAAAGGAATCCATGCTGGAAATATAATAAAAGAAGTTGCAGGTAGAACTGGCGGCGGCGGTGGTGGAAGGCCAGATATGGCTCAAGCTGGTGGTAAAGATATTACTAAAATAGATGAAGCCTTGTCCATAGCTCCTGATTTAATTCGTTCTCAAATAAAATAATAATAAGAAATAAATATTAGCCTTAGGCTAATATTTATTTCTTATTGTCGAAGGATAATATGTGGTATAATATGAGTATATTAGGGGGTGTTTGTGTGAATAATAATTTTAATGAAACTATGAAGTTTGAAGTACCAAAGGATAAACAAAATTCAGTAAGAGATATAATCTTATCTGTATTTTCATCCTTAGAGGAAAAAGGATATGATCCAGTTAATCAAGTAATAGGGTATATCTTATCTGGAGACCCATCCTATATTACTAGTCACAACAATGCCAGATCCACTATATGTAGTATAGAAAGAGATGAACTATTGGAGGAATTGTTGAAGACATATTTAAAGAATTAAGATTTAGCTAAGGGAGAATTAGTGTGAATGTAAGAAAGCTTTTATTATTTTTAATATTGACTACAATCTTAGTACCAAGTGTATCTTTAGGAGCTAAGTCAGATAAAAAAGTATACTTAATAGTAGTAAATAGACTGACTCTAAAAGATATAGAAACCATGGGAAAATTAAAGAATGTAATAAAAGAAGGAAGTATTGGGCTAAAAAATACTAGAGGCACTTCAGGCTATACTGGTGCCGAAAGCTTTCTTACAATTAATTCTTCAGGAAAGGCTTATGCCAACTATGCTAGCATTAAATTTGAGACTATAGAAAATGGTAATATAATAAATCGGTCTTTTACAAAATTAATTAACTTAAATAAAGATAATAAATACACACCTTATCTAGGTGCAATCGGTGATAATTTACATAGAAAAGGGCTTAAAACGGCAATATATGGAAATAGTAATCTAGAAGATATGGAAATAAATACTTCGGCCTTAATTCCCATGGATTCAAAAGGCTTAATTGACTATGGAAACATAGATGATATAATTGTTGAAACTTTAGACTATCCATTTTTCATAAAAACAGATTATAATAAGATGTTGGAAGAAATAAAGGAAAGTCCGGGAGATTTCATTGTAGTAGAGACGGGAGATATAGAGAGACTTTACAGATATAAAGATAAAGATAATTTATCCTATGAAGAGTTTAAGGATATACGGGAAAAGATTTTATTAGATATAGATAACTTTATTGAAGAATTAATTAAGGAGTTAAATAAGAAAAGCTCTCTTGTTATGATTACAAGTCCTAATAGTGGAGATATGAAAATTGACAGCAATAGTAAGTTAGCTCCCATTATACTTTGGGGAAATGAAGTAGAAAATGGAGCTTTGATATCTAAAACCACCGGTAGGGAAAGTGTAGTTGCTAATATTGATATAGGGCCAACTATTATGGATTTTCTTGGAGCATCTAAGGATGGTATGTCCGGAACTGGGATTAAATCAATTAAGAAAGATATAAATTTAATAGACATAGTAAAACAAAGTAATAGCATTAATACAACATTTAGGGTGAGATATAACACCTTATATTATTATGGACTATTTTCAATGGTATCTTTAATCTTAGGCATTATTTTAGTTTTAGCTAAAGTGAAACTTTCAGGAAAAGTTAAGGAATATACTAGGATATTATTTGATATGGTAATTCTTCTACCTATTATCTTTATATTTGTTTCTATATTTAAGCCAGAAAATAATTATAGTTTTATTCTACTTTTATTATTTTTTATATTTATTTTCATATTTATTTTATGGTTAACTAGAAAGAGCAATAATCAGATTATGTATATTGGCGGAGCTTATGTTTTTATAATAATTCTTGATTTAGCTTTAAAGGGAGGCATAAGCAAATATTCAGTTTTATCCCATGATCCCATAATAGGGGCTAGATACTATGGTATAGGGAATGAAATGGTGGGTCTTTTTTTAGGTACCATAATTATATTTTCAGCAAATATATTAAAAAAATATAAAAGGAAAATAGTACCATTGATTTTATTAGCTTTAGCAATTATATTAGTTGGGCATCCAAAATACGGTGCCAATATTGGCGGATCAATGGCCTTTATAGTGTCTGCGTTTTTTTATATCATGGAATTATTTAATAAAGAATTAAATATAAAAGGATTAATTATCCCTATATTTTTAATAGTAGTTTTAATTTCCATAATGGGGTATATAGATATAAAGTTTAATCCAGATACTACTCATTTAGGAAATACATTATTGACTATTAAAAATAATGAGCTGCATTACTTAGATAGAGTAATGCTTAGAAAAGCTCTTATGAATATAAAATTAATAGGAAGTTCATTTTGGACATATTTATTATTAGTACATATGGTTTTACATGGTGTAATATTTAATAGAAATACAGAAAATGCCATTAGCTCAATGGCTAGAGCTGCAGGAATAGCAGGAGTCATAGGAGGATTTTTGTTAAATGATTCTGGGCTAATTTTAGCTGCCATATGTATGAATTTAATCAGTTCAGAGTTATATCTAGACTATATAGAGTAAGGTGAATCAATTGGAAAAAATAAATTTAGGAAATACAGGTATTGAGGTATCAAAGTTATGCTTTGGTTCTCTTACTATGACTCCTTTTCAAGCTAATTTAAGTGTAAAAGAGGGGGCATATCTCATAGAATATGCCTATAATAGGGGAATTAACTTTATTGATACAGCAGAAATCTATGAGAACTATGAATATATAAAAGAAGCCTTGAAGGGTAAAAAAAGAGAGGATTATCATATAGCAACTAAAACGTATGCATATACTAAGGAAATGGCAAAAGAAAGCTTAGACTTGGCATTAAAAGAGTTAGGAACTGATTATATAGATATTTTTTTATTACATGAACAAGAAAGTATCCATACTGTAAGAGGACATTTTGAAGCTATAGAATACTTTTTAAAAGAAAAGGAAAAGGGTAAAATTAAAGCAATAGGAATATCAACCCATAGAGTATCGGGTGCTAAAGCCGTAGGGGAAGTAAAGGAATTAGACGTAATTCATCCAATAATCAACAAATATGGTATTGGTATACAAGATGGAACAGTAGAAGATATGTTACGGGAACTAGAGATAATTCACAATATGGGTAAAGGGATTTATGGAATGAAGCCCTTAGGTGGTGGACATTTAATAAAAGATGTAGAAAATGCCTTTAATTTTGTAAGAAATATTCCTTATATAGATTCCATAGCTATAGGAATGCAGTCCATAGATGAAATAGATGCTAATATTCATCTATTGGAAAAGGGATTTATTCCTGATGATTTAAAGACTAACCTTAGAACAAAAAAGAGAAAATTAATAGTAGCAGATTATTGCTTAGGCTGTGGTAATTGTGTTAAAAGGTGTAAGCAGCATGGCATAGAAGTAATAGATGGTCTAGCTACTCCAAATGAGAATTGTATTCTATGCGGATATTGTGCAAAGGTATGTCCAGAATTTTGTATAAAAGTAATTTAATATAGGAGAGAACCATGGAAAGAATAATGGGTTTAGATGTGGGAGATAAGACCATAGGAGTTTCGGTATCTGATTTGTTACAGATGACGGCTCAAGGTGTGACTACCATAAGAAGAGAGAGTAAAGAAAAGGATTACAAGGCATTAGAGGATTTGATAAAAGAGTATAATATTAAAAAGGTTGTAGTAGGTTTGCCTAAGAATATGAATGGAACATTAGGGCCTCAAGGTGAAAAGACTATGAAGTTTGCTGAAAAGCTTAAAAATAAATTTAATGTCCAAATTATATATGAAGATGAAAGGCTAACTACTATGGCAGCTGAAAAGCTTTTAATTGAGGGAGATGTAAGACGAGAGAAAAGAAAAGGTGTAATAGATAAAGTGGCGGCAAACTTTATATTACAGACTTACTTAGATAGACAAGGGAGGGTATAATATGCAAGAAAGAATAGTGTTATTAGACGAAGATGGTAAACCACAGGAGTTTCTTATATTGGCCACATTTGGATTAGATGATGATGATTATGCAGCTCTAATGCCAGCAGACAATATAGATAGTCCCACTTATATTTTAAGAATGGAACGAGATGAAGATGGAGAGCTGATCTTAGCCGGAATAGACGATGATGAAGAATTGGAAGATGCCATAGCAGCCTATGAAGAGATGCAGAAGGAAAATCTCCAATAGTTGACAAATATAACAAATAATAGTATTGTTAATTTAAGAGTATAGCGGGTGAAGAAAATGGATATTAATATAAATTCTATAAAAGGAAAACTTCAAAATCAAGGATATAAGCTTACAACTCAAAGAAGAGCCATATTAAATTCAATAATAGATAATTCAGAACAACATTTAAGTCCTGAGGAAGTGTATAATATTGTTAAAAAGGAATATCCGGATCTAGGCATTGCTACTGTATATAGGACTTTACAATTGTTTGAGAAATTAGACATAGTTTGTAAATTAAATTTTGATGATGGATGTAGTAGGTATGAATTAAGTACAGGACCTGAAGGACACCATCACCATCACTTAATATGTTTGAACTGCGGTAAGGTTATAGAGGTAAAGCTTGATCTTTTAGAGGCTTTAGAGGAGGAAATAGAGAAAGAAGGGCAATTTACTATAGTAGATCATAATGTAAAATTCTATGGATATTGTAGTGAGTGTAAAGATAAATCCCTATAGGGATTTCTTTTTTGGGAAAATCTTATTTGGAAAGACTAAAAACTAGAAAAATGGAAAAAATAAAGACAGAAGAGGAGTGATTCAGTGCGAAAATCAAATAAATTAAAAATCATTCCCTTAGGCGGCCTAGGGGAAGTCGGAAAAAACATTACTGCGATTGAATATAAAGAAGATATGATCCTAATAGATTGTGGAATGACTTTTCCAGAAGATGAAATGCTGGGAATTGACGTTGTTATCCCTGATGTAACTTATATTCTAAAAAATAGGGATAAAATAAGAGCCATAGTTCTAACCCATGGACATGAAGACCATATTGGTGCTTTGCCATATATTCTAAATAAAATAAATATACCTATTTATGGAACTAAGTTGACTCTAGGATTAGTAGAAAATAAACTTAAAGAGCATAAACTAGACAAAGTAAATATGAATATAGTTAAACATGGTGAGACCATAAAGCTAGGAGTATTTAATGTTGAGTTTATAAAAACAGGTCATAGTATACCGGATAGTGCAGCCTTAGCTATTCATACTCCAGTAGGAGTAGTAGTTCATACGGGCGATTTTAAAATAGATTATACTCCGATAGATGGTGATGTAATAGATTTAAATCGTTTTGCAGAGCTGGGAAATAAAGGGGTACTATTGTTGATGTCAGATAGTACCAATGCAGAAAGACCAGGCTATACTATGAGTGAAAGAACTGTAGGTAATACTTTTAGAGAAATTTTCCTAAATCATAAACATAGAATACTAGTTGCTACTTTCGCTTCCAATGTTCATAGAATTCAACAGATAATAAATGCCTCTGAAGAAAATAATAGAAAGGTAGTCTTATCTGGTAGATCTATGATAAATACCATAGGAGTAGCATTAGAGCTAGGCTATCTTCATATGAAGGAAGGTACTTTAATAGATATAAATGATATGAACAAATATCCAAGTGATGAAATCACTATAATCACCACAGGCAGTCAAGGAGAGCCAATGTCGGCACTGTCTAGAATCGCATCAGGAGAGCATAAGAAAGTCCAAATTCAACCTGAAGATTTGGTTATAATCTCAGCTACACCTATACCAGGAAATGAAAAAACAGTTTCTAAGGTAATAAATAATTTAGTTGAAAAGGGAACGCAAGTTATATTTGAGTCATTAGCTGATGTTCACGTATCAGGCCATGCTTGCCAAGAGGAGTTAAAGCTAATGCTAACTCTAGTTAAACCAAAATATTTCATACCTGTACATGGTGAATTTAGACATCTGAAAAAGCACGCTGAAATAGCAGGAGCTTTAGGAACTTCCCCAGAAAATATATTTATATTAAATAATGGAGAAATAATGGAATTTACTAAGGATACAGCAGAGCCAGGCGGTAATGTACAATCAGGAAATATTTTAGTAGATGGATTAGGTGTTGGAGATGTGGGAAATATTGTGCTTAGAGATAGAAAGCATTTATCGGAAGACGGCTTAATAGTAGTTGTGGTTACCATTAGTAAAAAAGAAGGTATCATCCTAGCAGGTCCAGATATTATATCTCGTGGTTTTGTATATGTGAGAGAATCTGAAGATTTAATGGAAGAGGCTAGAAAAGTAGTAAGAGCAGTACTTGAAGACTGTGAAAAGAAGAAAATAACAGATTGGGCCACATTAAAATCAAATATTCGTGATACTTTAAGAAATCATTTATATGGAAAAATTAAAAGAAATCCAATGATACTGCCTATAATAATGGAAGTATAATATAAACCCTGGTATAGATTTATACCAGGGTTTTTGGTATAATAGTTTGGATAGGGAAAGCTCGGAAAATTTAATAGTTAGTTAAAAAGGAGGTCATATAATGGGAATGAGGTTAATACTGTATTTAGGTATACTAGTATTGGGTGGGTTTGTTGGATATAAGGATAAAATTAGTGAAAAGCTAGAAGCTAATTTAGATACTATCCAAAGTATTTGCCTACTTTTTTTATTGTTTGTAATGGGGATTACAATTGGAATAAATGAAGAAGTAATGACTAACTTATTTTCCATAGGATTGAAGGCTTTCATAATATCTATTTTTACTATTTTATTTAGTATAGTATTTGTATATATAATTAAAAGATTTATTGTACTGGAGGAAGAAAGAAATGAGTCTTAGAATATTTTTTGCAGTTTTATTAGGAACTGGAGTAGGATATTTCTTTTTATCTCCTAAAATTTCATCAAGTATTGGAATTATTATAGATATTGGACTTATGTTACTATTGTTCTTTGTAGGTATAGATATAGGAAAACAAAGAGATATATTCCAAAAAATTAAAAATATGGGACTTAAAATACTTTTAGTACCTATGGCAGTTATAGCAGGAAGTATAATAGGCAGTATGGTAGCAGGATTATTTCTTAAAATTCCAATAAATCAATCGGGTGCCATAGGATCGGGTTTAGGTTGGTATTCTTTAAGCTCTACTATACTTTTAGCAGATGGATATGTGGAACTGAGTGCATTGGCATTTTTATCTAATGTATTTAGAGAAATAATAGCCTTAATAACCATACCCCTAATAGCAAAATATGTAGGGAAACTAGAATCTGTATCGGTGGCAGGGGCAACAGCCATGGATACTTGCCTTCCAGTAATAGCCGCATCAACAGACTCACAAACAGCTATTATAGCCTTTATTACAGGAGTAATATGTACTACAGCAGTGCCAATCGTGTTACCAATTATTCTGAAGTTATAAAATAATAAGAGTCAAAATCAGTAAAAATAAAGATTTTAATTTATTAGTTGTTAACTAAAACAAAGAAGGAGGAAATATGAACACAAGATATTTAACTAAAGCTAGTCTAATAGCTGCAATATATATAGTATTAGTATTAATTCAAATGTTGCCAATGCCTTTAGTAAACTTAACTTTTGGTGCAATACAGCTTAGAATAGCAGAGGGATTAACACTATTACCATTAATAGAATCTGCAGCAGTTCCAGGAGTTTTTATTGGATGTTTATTATCTAACTTACTTCTAGCATCTTATACAGGATTTGGACTAGTAGATATATTGGGTGGTAGTTTAGTAACACTTATTGCAGCATACTTAACATCTAAAATGAAAAATAAAGTAATGGGTATGATTCCACCTATAGTATTAAATGGATTAATAGTATCAATCTGGGTATCATACTATACAAGTGTGCCATATTTAGTTACAGTACTAGGAATAAGTGGTGGAGAACTGCTATCATTGGGCATATTTGGTACCATAATCTTATCAGTATATGAAAAGGCAACTAATTTGAAAGAGTATTAAAATATTGAAAAATTAATGGATATAGACAAATTGTAATTTTGATGTTGGTTATCTATAGTTACTCATTAAAATAGAAGGAGTTGTAATAGAAATGGAGAAAGCTAAGATGAGGAAATCAAGAAAGAGAAGATTTTCTGTATTAATAATATTTATAATTTTACTATCAGTTGGAATTTTTGCTAATAATTATTATAGGGAAGGATTACTGGCGATGAATCCAGATGATTCTTCTGATGTATTAATAGTTATTCCATCCTCTAGTTCAGTTAGTACCATAGCAAATATATTACATGAAAATAAACTTATAAAAAGTCCTCTTATATTTAAAATTAAAGTGAAGACAAGCAATGTAGCAAGTACTCTTAAAGCAGGAGAGTACAATCTATCTACAGATATGGACTTAGATACAATAATAAGTAAGCTAGTAAAAGGTGGAAAGGATAGGAATATAGTAAAATTTACTATACCAGAGGGCTATGAATTAGAACAAATGGCTGAAAAGTTAGCTAAGGAAGGAATCGTAAATGAGGAGAGATTTATCCAATTATCCAGTGATAAAAAGAATTTTGAGGAAGAATTTCCTTTCCTAAAGGAACTGGAAAAAGGTCAAAGTTTAGAGGGGTTTTTATTTCCATCAACTTATGAAATCTTTGCAGGTGCAAGAGAAGAAGATGTTATAGAGAAAATGCTCCATGAGTTTGAAAAGGTATATGAAAAGGATTTGGCATCAAAGCTTAAAGAATTAGATATAAGCTTAAATGAAGCAGTTACTTTAGCTTCCATAGTAGAAAGAGAAGGTAAGGTAGATGAAGAAAGACCATTGATGTCTGCAGTGTTTTATAATAGAATAAAAAAAGATATGATGCTACAATCTTGTGCCACAGTACAATATGTTTTAGGAGAAAGAAAAGAAGTATTGACTAATGAAGATACAAGAATAGATTCACCATATAATACTTATATCAATCAAGGATTACCACCAGGACCTATAGCATCTCCAGGGGAAGCATCCCTTGTTGCAGCCGTAAATCCGGCAGATGTAGATTATCTATTCTTTGTATTAACAGGGGATGGAACTCATACCTTTACAAAAACTTATGAAGAACATTTACAAGCTAAACCAAAGAAATAAAAGAGGATGGTTAATTTGAATCAAATAAATGAAGAATATATAGAAGATTATATAAGACAATTATTACCTAAGAATAATGATAATCTACAGATAATGGAAAAATATGCAATTGATTATCATGTTCCCATAGTACAACCGGAAGTGGCTCAATTACTAAAAGTTTTATTAAAGATGAATAAACCAAAGAATATATTGGAAGTAGGTACTGCCATAGGGTATTCTGCCCTTATAATGGCAGAAACCACAGAAGGAAAAGCCAATATAACCACTATAGAGCGAAGAAGAGATATGATAGAAATAGCTATGGAAAATATATCTAAGACTCCATATAAAGAGAATATTAAAATTTTAGAGGGAGATGCAGAAGAGGTATTACTTACCTTAGATGAAAAATATGATTTTATTTTTCTAGATGCTGCTAAAGGTCAATATATGGATTTTTTTAATAAAAGTATTAAATATTTAAATAAAGGTGGAATTATTGTATCAGATAATGTACTCTATAAAGGTATGGTTGCTACAGATGCTTTAGTCATTAGAAGAAAGAAAACCATAGTAAAAAGACTAAGAGCATTTTTACAATATATAAATGAAGTAGAAGGCTATACATCAAGTATTATACCTATAGGAGATGGAGTAGCCATAACATATAGAGAGGAGTAATATTTTGGATAAGATTGAATTATTGGCACCAGCAGGAGATTTGGAAAAATTGAAAATGGCCATTAGATATGGAGCAGATGCAGTATATCTAGGTGGAGAAAGTTTTGGACTAAGAAAGGCATCTAAAAATTTTTCAATTGAACAAATTGAAGAGGGAATCAAGTTTGCTCATGAAAGAGGAAAAAAAGTATATATTACTTTAAATATAGTACCCCATGATAAAGACATGGAAGGCTTGGAAGAATACGTTACAAAACTTCACGAAATAAAAGCAGATGCAGTTATAGTATCAGATGTGGGTATGTTTTCAGTAATTAAGAGAACAGTACCAGATTTACCTATACACATAAGCACTCAAGCATCAGTGACAAATTATGAAACCATAATGTTTTGGTATGATCTAGGAGTAAGAAGAATAGTATTAGCACGTGAACTATCCTTTGAAGAAATAAAGAGCTTAACTGATAGACTTCCAAAAGATTTGGAAATAGAAGCATTTGTCCATGGAGCCATGTGTATGTCCTATTCGGGAAGATGTTTAATCAGTAATTATATGACAGGAAGAGATGCAAATAGAGGAGATTGTGCCCATCCTTGCAGATATAAATATGCCCTTGTGGAAGAAAAAAGGCCTGGAGAATACTTTCCAGTATTTGAAGATGAAGATGGAACATTTATAATGAACTCCAAAGACCTTTGTATGATAGAGCATATAGAAAAATTAATGGAATCAGGTATCATAAGCTTTAAAATAGAAGGAAGAGTTAAATCTGCTTATTATGTAGCTACAGTTATTAGAGCCTATAGAATGGCAATAGATCAATACTATAAAGATCCTGAAAATTATAAATTTGACGAGAAATGGCTAAAGGAAATTAAAAAGGCAAGTCATAGGGATTTTACAACAGGATTTTATTTGGGAAAACCAACAAATGAATCACAAGTATATTCCACATCTTCCTATGTAAGAGGATATGATTTCGTTGGAATGGTATTAAATTATGATAAAGAGACTAAAATTGCCACAATAGAACAAAGAAATAGAATGTTTAAAGGTGAAGAAATAGAAATATTTGGTCCTTATAAAGAGTTTTTCACTCAAACTATTGAGAAAATGTGGGATGAAAATATGAATGAAATTGAAGTAGCACCTCATCCACAGCAAATAGTTAAAATTCTAATGGAAAATCCAGTAGAGGTCATGGATATAATTAGAAAAGAGAAGGAGGACTAATACTTTGAAGAGACCATTACTTATAGGAATAACTGGAGGGACAGGCTCGGGAAAATCTACTGTATCTAAGGAGATATTTAAATCCATCCACGAAAAGAAAATTACCATAATAGAACAGGACTCCTACTATAAAGATCAATCTCATTTAACCTTTGAGGAAAGGGTAAATACAAATTATGATCATCCCTTTGCCTTTGATAATCAACTTCTTATAAAGCATTTAAAGGATTTATTAGATAATAAACCTATTGAAAAACCTATTTATGATTTTGAAAAACATACAAGAAAAGAAGAAACTGAAATAGTGGAGCCAAAGGATATAATTATTTTAGAAGGAATTTTAATATTAACTGAAGAAGAAATAAGAGATCTTTTAGATATTAAAATATTTGTAGATACAGATTCAGATGTGCGAGTGATTAGAAGAATATTAAGAGATATTAAAGACAGAGGTCGTACTCTAGATTCAGTAATTCTTCAATATATGGAAACCGTAAGACCGGCTCATTTACAATTTATAGATCCCACTAAAAGATATGCAGATATTATAATTCCGGAAGGTGGATATAATAAAGTTGCTGTAGATATAATAGTTGCAAAAATCAATTCAATATTGAATAATTAATAAATAATCTTCCTAAAAGTGGAAACACTATTTTAGGGAGGTTTTTTTATGGCTAGACAATTAAGAAATATGATTAAATCGCGAGTAAAAAGTTTCTACTTTATATCTGCTATGATTTTTTTAGGACTTGTAGGGCGATTATATTATATACAAATATATGATAGTGAAGATCTTAAATTCCAAGGATTAAAACAAAGAAGTATAGAAATAAACTTAATGTCTAAAAGAGGAACCATATATGATAGAAATGGGATTCCCATAACCAATAGAGATATTACAAAGGTATTAATTGCTCCAGGAGAAATCATAGCAAATAATAAAGAATTATATGAAAAGGTAAAGGAAAATACTACTTTATCACTAGCAGAAATGAATGAAGTATTGAAAAGTCAAAACAAGCTGGTACAAATTCCTTTAAAGAGAGAAATAGATATAGAAGACAACCACAATATGTTTATAGTAGATATTACAGAGAGATATTCTAAAGATAATATCTTATCCCATGTAATTGGATATGTTAATAAGGCAGAAAATAGAGGAGAATTTGGTATAGAAAAAGTATATGATGAGTTTCTAAATAAATCGGATAGGGAATCTTTATTTGTAGAATATGATAAATCTAAATCTTTAGTTTTAGGTAGTTCCTATTATGCCGATAATGCTATATCCTCTGAAGAACCTTCAGCAGTGAAATTAACCATAGATTATAATATCCAAAAAAAATTAGAAGAAATATTAGATCAAAACCGTATAAATGGGTCAGTAATAGTGGCAGATGTTAAATCTGCTGAGATATTAGCCATGGGAAGTCGTCCAAGTTTTAATCCAAACCATATGGAACAGTATTTTACTAGAAATGATATGGTTCTATATAATAAAGCAGTCCAAGTCTCCTATCCACCAGGATCCATATTTAAAATAGCAGTATTATTGGCAGCCTTGGAAGAAGATGAAAACTTTATGAATAGGGAGTTTTACTGTAAGGGATATGAGGAATTAGGAAAGTTAGTTATAAATTGTAATAATATTTATGGTCATGGACATATATCGCTAAAAGATGGTTTTGCAAAATCATGTAATTCAGTTTTTATACAAATAGGAAAAGAAATTGGTGCAAAGAAAATCATAGATATGGCAAAAACTCTAGGATTTGGTGAAAAGGTAGGTATTGGACTTATAGAAGAAGTAGAAGGAATTCTACCAGAAGGAGAAGAACTCCTAGGACCGGCCATAGGAAATATTTCCATAGGTCAAGGAAAGCTAGAAGCAACGCCTTTGCAAATTACAAATATGCTTTTGGCAGTTGCTAATAATGGAATTCAAAAAGATATGACTATTGTCCAAGGTATAACCAATAAAGATGGTAGAATTATAAAAGCATATAATACTATAGATGATTTAAAAATAATTAGCAATAAATCATCTAAAATAGTTAGAGAATTATTAGAAGAAGTAGTAAATACAGGGACAGCAAAAAATATTGATGCAAAGTATTTAGGAGGTGCAGCAGGAAAAACAGGTTCAGCAGAGGGAACACTAAATGGTAAACCTACTATATATGGTTGGTTTGCAGGATACTTCCCCATAGATGATCCTCAATATGTAATTACTGTATTGGTGGAGGAAGCCAATTCAGGATCTAAATCTGCATTACCTATATTTGAAAAGATTTCTAAAGAGATTATAAGTCTAAATAGATAGGACTAGCAAGAAATTACATTTCTCATCATATACTTATATATGAAATGGGGGTGTAATAATTGAAAAACTGGATTCTATTAATTCTTAGCATAATATCAAAACCGTTTGTAATACTATGCGGGTATATGATTAATTCTAATTCTTTTCCAAAACCATTGTCTAGGGAGGAAGAGGAGAAATATCTAGGGCTTTATGCAAAGGGGGATGAAAATGCAAGGAATATATTAATAGAAAGAAATCTGAGGTTAGTGGCACATATAGTAAAAAAATACAATAATACTGGAAATGACATAGAGGATTTAATTTCTATTGGAACTATAGGTCTAATAAAAGGAATATCAACCTATGATCCATCAAAGGGTGTACGACTGGCTACATACTCCGCACGTTGTATAGAAAATGAAATTTTAATGACCATAAGATCAACTAAAAAAATCAAATCAGAAATATCTATGCATGGACCTATAGGCACTGATAAGGAAGGAAATGAAATTAATCTATTAGATATTTTAGGCTCAGATCCAGATGAAATACTAGATGAGGTTCATCTAAAGTTGCAGGTTAGGAAATTATATAGATGTATAAATGAAGTTTTAAAAGATAGAGAAAAGGCAATTATAGAACTAAGATATGGGCTTATAGATGGAATTTGTAAAACTCAAAGAGAAATTGCAACTATGTTGGGGATATCTAGATCTTATGTATCAAGAATTGAAACAAGAGCATTAAATAAATTGAATAAAGCTTTAGCAGATAAATAAACTAATCCAGGTATATTATTTATACCTGAATTAGTTTATTGTTTTA